>NZ_CP100350.1:1318000-1647500 GCF_024204685.1 Gilvimarinus sp. DA14 | reverse complement strand
TAGCCCCGTACACGAAAAGTCATCTTTTGTGAAATCGAGTAGGACGGGACACGTGTTATCTTGTCTGAACATGGGGGGACCATCCTCCAAGGCTAAATACTCCTAGCTGACCGATAGTGAACCAGTACCGTGAGGGAAAGGCGAAAAGAACCCCTGTGAGGGGAGTGAAATAGAACCTGAAACCGTGTGCGTACAAGCAGTAGGAGCAGACTTGTTCTGTGACTGCGTACCTTTTGTATAATGGGTCAGCGACTTAATGTATGTGGCAAGGTTAACCGTTTAGGGGAGCCGTAGGGAAACCGAGTCTTAATAGGGCGTCCAGTCGCATGCATTAGACCCGAAACCCGGCGATCTATCCATGGGCAGGTTGAAGGTGCCGTAACAGGCACTGGAGGACCGAACCCACTAACGTTGAAAAGTTAGGGGATGACTTGTGGATCGGAGTGAAAGGCTAATCAAGCCGGGAGATAGCTGGTTCTCCCCGAAAACTATTTAGGTAGTGCGTCATGTCTCACCCACGGGGGTAGAGCACTGTTTGGGCTAGGGGGTCATCCCGACTTACCAACCCCATGCAAACTCCGAATACCGTGGAGTGCAATCATGGCAGACAGACGGCGGGTGCTAACGTCCGTCGTCGAGAGGGCAACAACCCAGACCGCCAGCTAAGGTCCCAAATGTTAGTTAAGTGGGAAACGATGTGGGAAGGCTCAGACAGCTAGGAGGTTGGCTTAGAAGCAGCCATCCTTTAAAGAAAGCGTAATAGCTCACTAGTCGAGTCGGCCTGCGCGGAAGATGTAACGGGGCTAAAACTAGCAACCGAAGCTGCGGATGCACTTTGTGCATGGTAGGGGAGCGTTCTGTAAGCCGTTGAAGGTGTGTTGAGAAGCATGCTGGAGGTATCAGAAGTGCGAATGCTGACATGAGTAACGATAAAGGGGGTGAAAAGCCCCCTCGCCGGAAGATCAAGGTTTCCTATTCAACGTTAATCGGAATAGGGTTAGTCGGCCCCTAAGGCGAGGCAGAAATGCGTAGTCGATGGGAAACGGGTTAACATTCCCGTACTTGTTATTACTGCGATGGAGGGACGGAGTAGGCTAGGCCAGCACGGCGTTGGTTGTCCGTGTTTAAGGTTGTAGGCTGAGAGCTTAGGTAAATCCGGGCTCTTAAGGCTGAGAACTGATGACGAGTCTCATATTTGAGACGAAGTGGTTGATGCCATGCTTCCAGGAAAAGCTTCTAAGCTTCAGGTAATAACGAACCGTACTGTAAACCGACACAGGTGATCAGGTAGAGAATACCAAGGCGCTTGAGAGAACTTGGGTGAAGGAACTAGGCAAAATGGTACCGTAACTTCGGGAGAAGGTACGCCGGCCTTGGTGATGGGACTTGCTCCCTAAGCTGAAGCCGGTCGAAGTGACCAGGTGGCTGCGACTGTTTATTAAAAACATAGTACTCTGCAAACACGTAAGTGGACGTATAGGGTATGACGCCTGCCCGGTGCCGGAAGGTTAATTGATGGGGTTAGCTTCGGCGAAGCTCTTGATCGAAGCCCCGGTAAACGGCGGCCGTAACTATAACGGTCCTAAGGTAGCGAAATTCCTTGTCGGGTAAGTTCCGACCTGCACGAATGGCGTAACGATGGCCACGCTGTCTCCACCCAAGACTCAGTGAAATTGAAATCGCTGTTAAGATGCAGTGTTCCCGCGGCTAGACGGAAAGACCCCGTGAACCTTTACTATAGCTTTGCACTGAACTCTGAACCTATTTGTGTAGGATAGGTGGGAGGCTTTGAAGCAGTGACGCTAGTCATTGTGGAGCCGACCTTGAAATACCACCCTGGTATGTTTGGGGTTCTAACGCAGGTCCATTATCTGGATCGCGGACAGTGTATGGTGGGTAGTTTGACTGGGGCGGTCTCCTCCCAAAGAGTAACGGAGGAGCACGAAGGTTGGCTAATCCTGGTCGGAAATCAGGAGGTTAGTGTAATGGCACAAGCCAGCTTGACTGCGAGTCTGACACGACGAGCAGGTACGAAAGTAGGTCATAGTGATCCGGTGGTTCTGTATGGAAGGGCCATCGCTCAACGGATAAAAGGTACTCCGGGGATAACAGGCTGATACCGCCCAAGAGTTCACATCGACGGCGGTGTTTGGCACCTCGATGTCGGCTCATCACATCCTGGGGCTGAAGCCGGTCCCAAGGGTATGGCTGTTCGCCATTTAAAGTGGTACGCGAGCTGGGTTTAGAACGTCGTGAGACAGTTCGGTCCCTATCTGCCGTGGGCGTTGGAAAGTTGAGAAGAGTTGCTCCTAGTACGAGAGGACCGGAGTGAACGAACCTCTGGTGTTCCGGTTGTTATGCCAATAGCATTGCCGGGTAGCTACGTTCGGACGGGATAACCGCTGAAAGCATCTAAGCGGGAAGCCTCCTTCAAGATTAGCTTTCCCTGACTCCTTGAGAGTCCTAAAGGGCCGTAGAAGACTACTACGTTGATAGGCTGGGTGTGGAAGCGTTGTGAGGCGTTGAGCTAACCAGTACTAATTGCCCGTGAGGCTTGACCATATAACAGAAACGACTGATTGATTGCATGATCAATCGACGGACTGAGCCGAAAGGCAGAGTGATACACAGTGTCCTTAAGCAAGACAACATACATCTTTGTTCATCGCCCTATTTGGTTGTGTGACTAGGCACGGCAAACGCCGATAAGACCGAAAACAAACCATACCTGTTTGCTTGACGATCATAGCGAGTTGGAACCACCTGATCCCATCCCGAACTCAGCAGTGAAACGACTCAGCGCCGATGGTAGTGTGGGGCTTCCCCATGTGAGAGTAGGTCATCGTCAAGCTTCTAATCTAAACGCCCTGTAGATAGTCCTGCAGGGCGTTTTTCTTTTGGGTTACTATCCACGCTAGGTGGTGCTTGCCGATGACAAATAACCGCTCCTGCGTTATCTGCATACACTACATCCATGTAGATAACCTACGGTCATAGTGGTGAGCGCCGTTCACGGCGCTCACCCTGCGGGTAGCCTCCGGCTATCCCATTAATTTGCTTGGAGCAAATTAGCACAGCGAAGCTGCCCGAAGGGTGGGCCCCAGGGAGGGGGCTCATGAATTGTTCCAGACAAATTGGTCAATCTTCTAAATAAAACACCCCACCTGGGAATCACTCGCCCCTCCATGGGCTCGGCCTTCGACCAGCTAGCGCTGTGCTAATCGGCTCCCGGCCGATTAGTCCAGGTGGGGTGTTTTATTTAGAATACGTTGGATTACTTTCCCTACCTCGCACGAAGTGCCAAGTCATTCAGCACATCCCTGTGCTTCACCCTTCGGCGAGCGAAGCTATGCCAATTGACTTCTATAAAAGTGAGCGGTTGTTTCTCGACATTTCTCTTTCCTGTGACCACCGGCTTCGGGTAGAAAAAAGTAAACAGAACTGCGTATATCGATCCGCCTTATCTGCCATTTGTGTCTTCACCCTCGCTGTTATACGCTAAATGTCTTATGCACTTTGCAAACGAAGTAGATATGACCACATTCGATATTGATTACCCCGCTTTTTTTCTAGATTTTGACGGCACCTTAGTTGATTTTGCAGAAGATCCTGAGGCAGTGCTGGTGCCCGAAGCGTTAAGCAATGTGCTTTCTGATATTTCACTGCTGAGCGATGGGGCGCTCGCGCTTGTTTCGGGCCGCTCTATCCAATCGCTTTCCTCTCTCGTAAAGCTGCCGCTTTCCATGGCCGGTAGTCACGGCGCCGAGTGGTGTGTGGCGGGAGGCGAGGTGCAACACATGTCGCTGCAAACGCCCGAATTTGTCGAGGCGAAAGCTGCCCTGCTGGGTTTTGCAGAAAAGTACGCGCTGATTGCAGAGGATAAAGGTCATGCAATTGCCATCCACTATCGAGTTAAGCCCGAATTAAAAGATCGGCTTGATCACTTCATCGACCAAGAGTTGGCACTCAGCCATAGCGCAGAAATGCGTGTTATTCGGGGTAACTGCGTGCGGGAGATACAGCCCTGCGGTGTGGACAAAGGGTTTGCGATTGCACGATTTATGAGCATGCCGGCTTTTAAGGGGCGTGCGCCTATATATATCGGTGATGATACAACCGATGAGGACGGATTCGCCTGGGTCAATGCCCACGGCGGTGTTTCATTGAAAGTAGGCGGCGGTGACAGCTGTGCCGTTGGCAGACTTTCCGACACTGGCGAGGTTCTTGCATTTTTGCATGGACAACTGGATAAGTTGAGGCAAGTAAATGATAGAACGCAATCTCGAGCTGGCACTGATCGGTAATTGTTCCATTGGTGCACTGGTCGATAAAAAAGCAGAAATTGTATGGAGCTGTCTACCTAGATTCGACGCAGAACCGGTATTTTGCTCTCTTTTAAAAACCGATAACCCAGACTCCTTAACGGGTACTTTCGCGATTGATTTGGCAGACTTTAGCCACAGCGAGCAATCATACGAAAAAAACACCGCGATTCTCACCACCAAACTTTATGATGATCACGGCAACGGCGTGGTCATTACCGATTTTATTCCCCGCTTTATGCAGTACGGCCGCACCTACCGGCCGGTTATGTTGAACCGCAAGCTGGTTCCCATTGGTTCGCCGAAAATGAGAATTCGCCTGCGTCCGGCCTGTCAAGACGGCACTCAGGGCTTTCGCAAAGTGCAGGGCAGCAACCACATCCGTTACCTGGGTTGCGATATGGCTTACCGCATGACAACTGGCATGTCGGTGACCGCAATAGTTGATGAAACCTGGTTTATTCTCGACACCGAGCACTACATGGTTTTCGCCGATGATGCATCGATTACTGAGCCGGTTAAGCAACTGTGCGAACGCTTTTTAGTGGAAACCGAGTCCTATTGGTTAGAGTGGTCCCGTTATCTGGCCATTCCGTTCGAGTGGCAGGATGCTGTTATTCGCGCAGCTATCACTCTTAAACTGAGTGCTTATGAAGACACGGGGGCGATTATCGCCGCGATGACGACCTCCATTCCCGAAGCCCGGGATACCGAGCGTAATTGGGATTATCGTTTCTGCTGGCTGCGCGATAGTTACTTCACAGTACACGCATTAAATCGCCTCGGGGCCACCCGCACGATGGAGCAATATTTACATTACCTTGTAAATATTGTCGCGCAAATGGACGAAGAGCACCTGCAACCCGTGTTTTGTATCAATGGCACAAAAGAGATGCCCGAGCGCATAGCTCAGGATTTGTCTGGCTATCGTGGAATGGGGCCTGTGCGCATCGGTAACCAGGCAGCCGAACAAATCCAACACGATGTGTACGGTGCGATTGTCTTGTCCGCTACGCAGATGTTTTTTGACGAGCGTATTCGCCGACCCGGTAATATCGAGCTGTTTACCTTGTTGGAGAAAATGGGTGAGAAAGCGCTAGCCTACTACAACCAGCCTGATGCGGGATTGTGGGAGCTACGAGGTTCTAAACACGTACACACCTTTTCCAGCATGATGTGTTGGGCGGCCACCAGTCGGTTGGCAAAAATTGCCGCGAAGCTCGGTGAGCAAGGCAAGGCCGATTTTTGGTCTGATGCCTCTACGAAAATTCGCGAGGCGATTGAAACTAGAGGTTTCAACAAGACACTGAATGCCTACACCGCCACCTGGGATGGTGACACTATGGATGCCAGTCTTTTACTGGCGTGTGAACTTGGGTATATCGACGGAAAAGACCCGCGTTTTATCGGCACGATTGCAGAGATTGAAAACCGCCTAAAACCAGAGGGTAGTCGTTACTTGTTTCGCTATATAGTGGAAGATGATTTCGGCATGCCGGAGAACGCATTTACCATTTGTTCTTTCTGGTATATCGATGCGCTCGCAGCTTCCGGTCGCACCGAAGAGGCGCGCGAGCTTTTTGAAGACCTGCTGGACAAACGCAATCACCTCGGGTTGATGTCGGAAGACTTGGATCCTGCAACGGGTGAGCTGTGGGGGAACTTCCCGCAAACCTATTCAATGGTGGGCATTATCAACAGCGCAAGAATTTTGAGTAAGAAATGGGAGCACGAACTATGAGCCGATTGATTGTGGTCTCGAACCGTGTGGCAAAAACAGACGGTGCAAACAAGGGCTCAGAAGGCGGTTTGGCTGTTGGTGTAATGGCCGCGATGGAGAAAGACGGTGGGGTGTGGTTTGGTTGGAGCGGCAAGGTTGACAACAAAGCCAGTGAGGCGAAGCACGAGGTTCGCGGCAATATTGAGTATGTAACGATTAACTTACGGCAATCGGAATATAACCAGTATTATAAAGGCTACGCCAACAGTGTTCTTTGGCCGTTGTTTCATCAGCGCCCAGAGCTTATGCAATACAGTGATACCGACTTAAGCGGGTATTTGCAGGCGAATAAAAAATTTGCCGACGAGTTGCTAAAAGTTATTCAGCCTGGCGATACAGTATGGATTCATGACTATCATCTTATTCCCTTGGGAAAAATGCTACGCGAAGCCGGCTTGAAGAATCCCATTGGCTTTTTTCTACACACGCCTTTCCCGTCGCTGGATTTATTGCGCACCGTCCCCGGCTACCAAAAAATCCTCAAGGCTCTGTTGCATTATGATTTGGTTGGTTTCCAAACAGAAGCCGACCACATGGGATTTTGTATGGGAGTGGCGCAGGGTTTGGGCGGAGAAATTCTTAAGAATGATCGCCTGCGTTTTGAAGATCGTCACTGTACCGCACGGGTCTACCCGATCAGCGTGGAAACCTCGGCGCTGCCCAAAGCCGCCGCTGCGGGTGAAAACACCGAAGAGTTCAAGCGTTTATACAATAGCTTAAATGACCGGCAATTAATTATTGGTGTGGACAGGCTGGATTATTCCAAAGGTTTGGTACAGCGCTTTCAGGCCTATGACAAATTACTAGGCCACTATAAAGAGTTTGTGCGCGAGGTAGTGTATCTGCAGATATCCCCGACTTCGCGTGGCGATGTGCAGGCTTACGGCGATTTGGCCAAGCGTATTGACCGCGAGGCGGGCCATATTATCGGCACCTATGCGGATTTTGACTGGATGCCTTTGCGTTACTTAAACCGCGGTTTTCGTCGCCGAACAATTCTTGCCATGTATCGTTTAGCCCATGTGGGGTTGGTAACCCCGCTAAAAGACGGCATGAATCTGGTGGCCAAAGAGTATGTGGCGGCGCAAAACCCGGACGATCCTGGGGTGTTGGTGCTATCGGAAATGGCGGGTGCTGCGGATGAATTGGACGCTGCCGTGGTGGTTAACCCTTACGATGTCAGCGGAATTACCGGTGGTATTGCCAAAGCGCTTAAAATGCCCTTGGATGAGCGGATTGATCGTTGGCGTAAAATGATGGATGTACTAGAGCAGCAGGATATTTACGCTTGGCAAAGGCATTTTCTCGAAGATCTCGCCTCCGTTACCGGGCCCAGTATTGCAACTGCTGTAAATCACTAAGGCGTTACTGTTTAACCGGCCTTTTATTGAGCTTGCGCTGTAAAGTGCGGCGATGCATGCCTAGCGCTCTGGCGGTGGCCGAGATATTGCCGTCATGGGCGCTGAGCACTTTTTGTATATGCTCCCAGGCAAGCCGATCGACCGAAGGCGGCTGAGCCGTAATCGTCACGCAGTCTGTCTCGGTTTCGTTGAAGGCAGCGAGAATTTCATCGGCATCGGCAGGTTTACACAGATAGTTTTGCGCCCCAGCCTTAATCGCTTGCACGGCAGTGGCAATACTGGAGTAGCCAGTAAGAACCACTATTTGTAAATCCCTCTGATGGTTCAAAAGTTCTTTTACTACATCGAGCCCTGATTCACTGCCGATTTTTAAGTCGACTACCGCTTTAGCAAATAGATTTTGCTGGAGCAATTGCATCGCCTCGAAGCTATTGCAGGCAACTGCAACCTCAAAGCCGCGACGTTTCAACGAGCGCTGTAGAATTTCACCAAAGGTGACGTCGTCATCGACAATCAAAATTTTATTGCTCACTGGCGGTCTCCATTGGCAATGTAATGGTTGTAACGGTTCCGCCCTCGGCCGGCGTGGCTATCTCCACGGTTCCGCCGTAGCGCTGGATACTGGCGTGGGTGAGAAAAAGCCCAATGCCGAGACCGTCGGGTTTGGTGGTGAAAGGGCGCTTACCGAGCATTGAGGTGGCTGAGGCACTGAAACCTTCGCCTTGATCGGTAATTTTCCACACCAGCTGCTCGTTATCCGTGTCTACCGAGACATACAAGGGCTTGGTACTGGCGTCGGCTGCGTTGTTAAGTACATTAGTAATGGCTTGCTCGATGGTGGGATGAAACCTCACCTGTCGGTTTTGTAGCGACTCGTGCACGTTGAAGTTGGCGTGGGCGTCGGGGCGAAGTAACTGCCAGCGGTCGATTAGCTGAGTGCAGTACTCACGTGCCGCTATCACTGGGGGGTGGGTGAGTTGGTCGATATCGGCGCGCTGGCGTAATCTTTTTAAAATTTCACCGCATTCGTTGACCTGGTTGCGCAATAACGCCAGATCGTCACCGATCAACTCTTGAACTTCCGGTTCGCGTGCTAAATCCGCCAGCAGCACCTTAATACTTGATAAAGGCGTGCCAAGCTCGTGAGCGGTGCCGGCCGCTTGGGTGGCTACCGCCAGTAGCTGTTCATCGCGTAGATCTTCTTCACGCCGGGCATTTAAGGTGTCTTGCTGTTGGCGCACCGCGGCGGCCATCTTGACCACAAAGTAGCTGATAAGTACCGCACTGAGGGCAAAATTAAGCCACATACCCACCAGGTGAGAATTGATACTGGGTTCATGGTGGTGGCTGTGCGAAGGTGGCGCCAGCTGTATCAAGGGTTCGTGCCACACCAGCAAAGCACCATAGAGCCCGATCGCCACCAAGCTTAAACCCCAGGCGTATATACCCGGTAGTACTGCCGCGGCGATACAAACTGGCACCAGAATATAGGACAAAAATGGGTTGGCGGCGCCCCCGGTATAGTAAGCAAGAGCGGCTACAGCCAGAATATCCATTAGCAGCTGAACAGTAATTTCTGCGCCTCCTACCGGGACATCCCACTTTAAACGCAGTAGGGAGAGCAGGTTGATCGCGGCTAACAGCCCTACAATGGTAATAATAGGCTGCAGGGGCAGCTCAATAAGCTGGTTGGCCCATAGAGTGGCTATCGCCAGGGCCGCGATAAGCAAACTGCGAATCAACACCAGTTGGCGTACGTGTCCGGATGGGGCTTTCAGGGTTGTAATTCGCGTATTCATGGCCGCTGATTATACCCAATTGTACGGGGCGGTCCTGCGACAAAGAGTCGCATTATAAAAGCTGATGGGCGCTGATCTGTCCGCTTAGAAGGCCGTTGCGAGTTAACCAGAGCACATTGGCCTTGGCCTGTTTGAGGGTTTGGCGTACCAGCTCAATACTGACGCCTTCATCTAATTGCAGTGCGTCGGGCTGCATAATTTGGTGTACGGTGCAGTACACGTGGGCGCGGCGAGTCCACTGGGTTAATTCGTCCAGATTGTCTACGTCGTGACCAGTGTTGCGGCGAAAGTTATCATTTACCATCTGGGCGCGATAGGTTTCATCCATCTGCATCAAGCAGTAAATGTCTGCACTGCTCACGCTTCCTACCAACTGATGGTCTGAAGCGATAACGGGGACGCGCGCCAGTTCATGGCGCTTGAGAAAATGATCCAGCCTCTGGATGGCCCAGCCCTCATAGGCGCAGAGTACCTGGGTGGTCATGACATCTTTAGCGGTTCGGGCAGACATACGCTTTCCTAATTATCATGGTATGAGTGTATACCAGGGTTTCGCCCGTCAGGGCCAATAAATATTTGACAAGGAAAGCATCTATTCGGATAATATTATAATACAAAATAAAAAGTACCCCTCTCTTGGGGTGCCAATCAGGGTTTTGTCTTATGGTTTCTTATGCCTTGGGCCTGGATTATGGGTCCGATTCAGTTAGAGCACTGCTCGTAAATACCGCTACCGGTGAAGAAGTAGCCTCCAGCGTGGTGAACTACCCCCGTTGGGCCAAGGGCTTGTACTGCGAGCCCGCTGCCGATCAGTTTCGTCAGCATCCGCTGGACTACCTCGAGAGCCTCGAACAGGTGCTCGCCGATCTGTGGCGCCAGGCGCCAGACGGCGCAGCTCAATCGGTAGTCGGCATCAGTTTTGATACCACAGGTTCCACCCCCGTGGCCGTGGACAACGACGGCGTGGCGCTTGCGCTTAAGCCGGAGTTTGCCGAAAACCCCAATGCCATGTTCGTATTGTGGAAGGATCACACTGCGGTGAAAGAGGCGGCCGAGTTTACCGCCGCTGCCAACCGCAGCGAGCCCAACTACCTTAAATACGAAGGTGGTATTTACTCGTCCGAGTGGTATTGGTCGAAAGCGCTGCACGTGATGCGCGCTGACAGCGCGGTAAAAGACGCCGTGCACATGTGGGTAGAACACTGCGATTGGATGACGGCCGTTTTAACCGGCACCACCCACCCGGATGCCTTCCGCATGAGTCGCTGCGCCGCGGGCCACAAAGTCATGTGGCACGAGAGCTGGGGCGGCTTCCCGGCCAACGAATTCTTCGCCGGTGTCGACCCGATCCTCGATGGTCTGGTTGAGCGCCTGCCGACAGAAACTTTTACCGCCGATCAGAAAGTGGGCGAGCTGACCGCCGAATGGGCGCAAAAGCTGGGCTTGCCGGCCGGTATTCCGGTGGGTTTCTCGGCGTTTGATTGCCATATGGGCGCGGTTGCGGCCAATGTTCAGCCCGGCGTGTTAACCAAGGTAATGGGTACCTCGACTTGCGATATCACCATCGCCAGCGCCGAAGCCATTGGCGATACCTGTGTGCGCGGTATCTGCGGCCAGGTGGATGGCTCTGTGATTCCCGGCATGATTGGCCTGGAGGCAGGACAGTCGGCCTTTGGTGATCTTTACGCCTGGTTTAAAAAGCTGGTGAACGGCCCAGCGGTTGCCATTATCGAGCAATCCGATGTCCTTGATGACGCTAGCAAACAGAAGCTGCTGGCCGAACTGGACGACAAGGCGTTGATTGAATTGTCCGCTGCGGCACAAGCTATTCCCGCTGGTAAAAGTGGTGTTACGGCTCTGGACTGGGTTAATGGTCGTCGAACCCCTGATGCCGATCAGACCGTGGCCGGTGCTATATCAGGCCTGAAAATGGGCAGCGGGGCGGCCGAAGTTTTTCGCGCGCTGGTTGAGGCCACCGCTTTCGGCGCTCGCGCTATTATCGAGCGTTTTCGCGCAGAAGGCGTGGCGGTAGAGAGTGTGGTGGCCATTGGCGGCATCTCGAAAAAATCCGATTTTGTCATGCAAACTTGTGCAGATGTCTGGAACTGTCCCATCGATGTATTGGACAGTGACCAAAGCTGCGCTCTGGGCGCTGCCATCTTCGCGGCGACCGTCGGCGGCGCTCACCCCGATGTAGCCAGTGCGCAAAAAGTGATGGGCTCGAAAGTATGTAAAACCTATGAGCCCAACGGCGAGGCGGCCAAGGTGTACGACGGCCTCTACCGTCATTACCAGGCCCTGGGTCAGTTTGCCGAAGGAGATAAGTCATGAGTTATTTAGAGTTAAAACGCGAAGTCTACGAGGCCAATATGCAGCTGCACCACCGCAATTTGGTGGTGTACACCTGGGGTAATGTATCCCAGATCGACCGCGATAAAGGTGTGGTAGCAATTAAGCCCAGTGGCGTCGCTTACGAAGACTTGAAGGTCGACGACATCGTAGTGGTCGATCTGGAAAACAATGTGATTGAGGGCAACATGCGTCCGTCGTCGGACACCAAAACCCACACCCACTTGTACCGCCACTTTGACAGCATCGGCGGCGTGACGCACACGCACTCCACTTATGCGACCGCGTGGGCGCAAGCGCAAGAGCCTATTCCGTGCCTTGGTACCACACACGCCGATTACGCTTACGGCTCAATCCCCTGCACGGCGGTGATGAGCGACGCGCAAATTGAGCGTGACTATGAGGAAGAAACCGGCGTTCAGATTACCGATTGCTTTAAAGACAAAAATCCGGTGGAAACACCCATGGCGATTATCGCCGGACACGCACCTTTTACCTGGGGTAAAGATGCGGCGCAGTCGGTGTATCACGCGGTAATCCTCGAAGAAATTGCCAAAATGGCCTATTTAACCCGCACGTTGAAGCAGGACGTGCAGCCGTTAAAACAAGGCATTGTCGATAAACACTACCTGCGTAAGCACGGCAAGAACGCTTACTACGGGCAGAATTGATCCACTAAGATTTGCAGGATAAGAAAATGAAAATTTACGGTGATAAAGAAGTATGGCTGGTAACAGGCTCACAAACCTTGTACGGCCCCGCAGTACTGGAGCAGGTGGGTAAAAACAGCGAGCAAGTCGCCGCCGGTTTAACTGCCTCTGATAAATTGTCTGCCAATGTGCGTTTTCAGCCGGTGGTTAAAAACGCAGAAGATATTCTCGATGTGTGCCTGCGTGCAAACTCAGACCCAAACTGTGTGGGCCTGATTTTGTGGATGCACACTTTCTCGCCCGCCAAAATGTGGATTGCCGGCTTGAAGGCGCTGAACAAGCCCTACATGCACCTGCACACTCAGTTTAACGCTGAGTTGCCCTGGGGCGAAATCAACATGGATTACATGAACATGCACCAGAGCGCTCACGGTGACCGCGAGTTTGGCTTTATTGGTGCGCGTATGCGTCACGACCGTCGCGTTGTGGTGGGTCATTGGGACACTGACCGTGTTAAGCAAGAAATTGACGATTGGGTTCGTGTGGCCATGGGTTGGGACGAAGCGCAGGGCCTGAAAGTGGCTCGCTTCGGCGACAACATGCGTCAGGTTGCGGTGACCGAAGGTTGTAAAGTTTCGGCGCAACTGGATTTTGGTTACGAAGTGCATGCGTTTGGTCTGGGTGATCTGGCCGCTGTGGCCAATGAAGTCGCCGATGCGGATATTGATGCGTTGGTGGAACAATACAAAGCCGAATACGATGTACCGGCCGAACTGTTGAACGACGCGCATCAGTTTGAAGCGCTGCGCAATGAAGCGCGCCTGGAAATTGCCATGCAGAAGTTTTTGGATGATGGCGGCTTTAAAGCTTTCACCAATAACTTTGAAGATTTGCATGGCATTACTGGTCTGCCCGGCATTGCCACGCAGCGTCTGATGCAGAAAGGCTATGGTTATGGTGGTGAAGGCGATTGGAAAACCGCAGCCATGACTCGCGTGGTTAAAGTTATGGCGTTGGGCAAAGAAGGTGGCACCTCCTTTATGGAAGACTACACCTACAACTTTGGCTCTAGCGACCAGGTACTGGGCGCGCACATGTTGGAAGTTTGTCCTACCATCGCTCAGGACAAGCCTCGTGTTGAAGTGGCTTTGCACACCATTGGTATTCGCAAAGACATCGCCCGTTTGATTTTTAACGGTACCCCTGGCCCTGCTCTGAATGTTTCGATTGTGGATTTGGGCAACCGTTTCCGCATGATCATTAACGAGTTGGATACCGTAACCCCACCGAAAGATCTGCCTAACCTGCCGGTTGGTCGCGCACTGTGGGAGCCGCGACCCAATTTGGCCGTGGCAGGTGCCGCGTGGATTCATGCCGGTGGCGCGCACCACAGTGTGTACAGCCAGGCGGTAACCACCGATCAGATCATCGACTTTGCCGAAATGGCGGGTGTTGAAGCGGTAGTGATTGATAATGACACCAAGCTGCGCGATTTCAAAAACGAGTTGCGCCACAACGCTGTTTATTATCACCTGAGCAAGGGCGTATAAGCCCAATCTTATAGCCGGCGCTATGGCGCCGGCTTTTTGCTGTATGGGGTGTGCCAGTCGTAAACAACTGGTGCACCTGTCACCGTTAAGAGTGTAAACAATAATGAAAACTGAAAAGCTATCCGTTGTAGAAAAAGTAGGTTTTGGCGCGGGTGATATGTCGGTCAATGTAATGATCGCTGCCATGTTCTACTTTATGCAGTATTTTTATACGGACATTTTCGGCCTTAAGCCCGCCCATGTAGGGACCTTGTTTCTCGCCGCCCGTTTTCTCGATGCGCTCAGCGACCCGCTGATGGGCATGCTGACCGATAAATTCAAAAGCCGTTGGGGGCGTTTTCGCCAGTACTTTTTGTATTTGTCTGTTCCCTACGGGTTCGCAGTTTTTCTCTTGTTTACCACGCCCGACTTTTCCTACAACGCGAAATTAGTCTGGGCTTATGTGACTTATCTGTTTGCCACCTTAATGTTTACCGGTGTGGCGATTCCCTATATCTCTTACATCGGTGTGCTTACCAGCGATCCACAAGAGCGCTTGTCTGCCAACGGCTATCGCATGTTCTTCGCGAAAATTGCCAATGTTGTGATTGTAGCGTCGGTACCAGCGCTGGCCGCCATGTGGGGCGACGGCAACGCGGCTAAAGGCTATCAGCTGGCTATGGGCTTTATGTCTTTGGTGGGGGTGGGGCTTTTGCTATTTTGCTTTGCGAGCACCCGCGAACGTGTTGAGCATGTGGTGGATAAAAAGCCACTGGGCGAGCAATTGAAATTGCTGCTCAAGAACGATCAGTGGTTGGTACTTGCGGCCTGCTGCATGCTGGGGACTCTGGGTTATGCCATGCGCGGTGGGGTGGCCTTTTACTACACCATTTATTACTTAGGTGGTAGTGAAAGTATGGCGGCGACCTTTACCAGTGCTGGTATTGCCGCGTCTATTGCGTCCATGGTGGCTTCTACCTGGATTACCAAACGCTACTGTAAGGTCAAACTGTTTCGCTATTCGCAAATTTTAGTGGGTGTCATTAGCCTGTTGATGTACTTTGCCGTATCCCCAGGCGATATTGCCCTGGCCTTTGTGCTCTATGTGATTCTGTCTTTTGTCGTGGACTTGCACGCGCCAGTATTTTGGTCCGCCATTGCCGAGGCGGTGGACTATGGTCAGGCAAAAACCGGCAAGCGAGTTTCAGGCTTGGCATTTGGCGGTATTTCTTTTTGCCAAAAAGCCGGTGCAGGCCTGGCGGGCTTTATTACCGGTCTGCTGCTGACCTTTTTCGGCTATCAAGCCGGTGAACAACAAACCGAGCTTGCTCTGACCGGTATTGCCCTGATGCTAACCGTGATACCCGGGGTGTTTCACACCTTGCTGGGTTTGGTGCTTTACAAGTACAAAATTACCGATCGCTTTTACAACGAGATGGTGGAGCGCGGCGAGATTGAATCGGAAGCGCCCGACTACACCATTGAAGAGACAACCTAACAGTTTCGGAGATAACAGTGACTGTATTAAAACCGTTAATTGAACAGCGGGCCGACCCGCACATTTACAAGCACACCGACGGCTATTACTACTTTACCGCCAGTGTGCCCGCTTACGACGGTGTTGAATTGCGCCGCGCCAAAACCATTGCCGAGCTGGCCACCGCTGAGCCGGTAATGGTATGGAAAAAGCCAGATACCGGTCCTTACAGCGACCTGATTTGGGCGCCCGAGATTCACTTCAACCAGGGCGCCTGGTATGTGTATTTCGCTGCGGCATCCTCGCGCGAAATCAAAAACGATTTGTTCCAGCACCGGATGTACGCCATCTCGTGTAAAGACGACAACCCGGTAGCGGGTGAGTGGACCTTTGAGGGACAGATCGATTCGGGCATTGATACCTTCTGTCTGGATGCCACGACGTTTACGCACAAAGACGTTCTCTACTATGTGTGGGCGCAAAAGGAAGAGGGTATTCGCGGTAATTCCAACCTGTACATCGCCCCCATGAAAACTCCCACCGAAATTGATGGCGAGCCTGTGCGTTTGACCATCCCCGAGTACGACTGGGAAATTATTGGTTTCTGGGTAAACGAAGGGCCGTCTATCGTGAAGCACGGTGGTAAGATCTTTATGACTTACTCGGCCAGTGCTACCGACGAAAACTACGCAATGGGTTTGCTGTGGGCCGATGAAAATGCCGACTTGCTGGATCCCGCGAGCTGGACCAAGTCCAAAGAGCCGGTGCTGCGCTCCAGCCCCGACTACAATATCTTTGGCCCCGGCCACAACAGCTTTACCAAAGCTGAAGACGGCGAGACCGACTTGCTGGTTTACCATGCCCGCACCTACACCGAAATTGAGGGCGACCCATTGTGGGATCCCAACCGTCACACTTTTGTGAAAAAGCTTAAGTGGGGTGAGGACGGTATGCCGATCTTTGGCGATGCGGCATTAGATGATTAATTTGGTGCAGATCCACTGAACCAAACCTTCAGGCTCGCTTTGCGGGCCTTTTTTTAATCGGTATAAACAGGTCCAGAACCATGATAAAAAAACTTGTCCTTTGCGCCGCTATGGCGGTTGTTAGTAGCAGTGCCGATGCGGTTGACTACTTCGACATTGATCAGGTGCGTGTAAACGACGGCCCTTTTGCCCATGCGCAGAATAAAAATCTTGAGTATGTGATGACTATGTCGCCGGATCGGCTACTGGCGCCTTATTTGCGAGAAGCGGGTTTAACACCTAAAACAGCCAGCTACGGTAATTGGGAAAATACCGGCCTCGATGGCCACATCGGCGGCCATTATGTGACCTCGCTGAGCCTTGCCTATGCCGCTACCGGTCGGGAAGATGTACAGCAGCGTCTGCAGTATGTGCTGGACGAGTTAGAGCGCGCGCAAAACGCCAACGGCAATGGTTATTTAGGCGGTGTACCCAATAGCGATAAGCTTTGGCAGGAAATCGCCAAGGGTGACATTCGCGCGGACCTGTTTGCCTTAAACGGATACTGGGTACCCTGGTACAACCTGCACAAAATTTTTGCCGGGCTGCGCGATGCCTACCTGTATACCGGAAGTGAACAGGCCAAGCGGATGATGATCAAATGGGCCGACTGGGTTGATAATCTAGTAGCCGATTTATCCGACGAGCAAATCGAGCAAATGCTGACCACTGAATATGGTGGTATGAACGAAACCTTTGCCGATGTGTATGAGATTACCGGCGACAAAAAGTATTTGACTCTGGCGAAGCAATTTTCCCACAAGAAAATCCTTAACCCCTTAGAGCAAAAGCGCGATGAGCTGACCGGACTGCACGCCAATACGCAAATCCCTAAAATTGTCGGCTTTGAGCGCGTGGCGCAGGAAAGTGGTGACGATTCCTGGCACCAGGCGGCGGAGTATTTTTGGGAAACGGTGGTGAATGAGCGCAGTGTCGCCATTGGCGGTAACAGCGTGCGCGAACACTTCCACGACAAAGATGACTTTGATCCGATGATCGAAGAGATTGAGGGGCCCGAAACCTGCAATACCTACAACATGCTTAAATTAACCAAGTTGTTGTACGGCCGCGATACCTCACTCGATTACGTGAACTACTACGAGCGCGCACTTTACAATCACATCTTGTCGTCTCAGCATCCCGATACCGGTGGCCTGGTGTACTTTACGCCTATGCGCCCTAACCATTACCGCAAGTACTCAGAAACGCATCAAGGAATGTGGTGCTGTGTGGGGTCGGGGATTGAGAACCACTTTAAGTACGGCGAGTTTATCTATGCTCACGAAGACGATGATTTACTGGTAAATCTATACATCCCCTCGACTCTTAATTGGGAGGACAAAGGGGTTGTGTTAACACAAAGCACGCAATTTCCGGATCGCTCCTCCACCCGTCTCACCTTTGAAAAGGCCGGGGATGTGACTTTGAAACTGCGCTATCCGCAGTGGGCCACCGCGGATGCCGAAGTCACTGTTAATGGCAAAACGGTTGCGGTTGACGCCTCGGCGGGGCAATACATCGAGCTTGACCGAGACTGGCGAAAGGGCGATGTAGTAGAGCTTAAACTACCAATGAAAACCCATTTGGAAGCTCTGCCCGATGGTTCTGACTATTATGCGGTGATGCACGGGCCGATCGTGCTGTCTGCGAAAACTTCGCCGTTTAAAGATGAGGTACTTAACTACTACTCCGATGCCAGCCGCATGGGGCACATTGCCGATGGCGAGCGCTGCCCAATTGAGCAGGCGCCGATGCTGGTGGCGAAGGACACTAACTTTGCCGATAAGATTACGCGTATTGCAGATGACGAGTTACGCTTTAAGGCCTCTGAGTTGATTCAGCCCGAGTCTTACCAAAACGTAGAGTTGATTCCGTTTTTCCGCGTGCACGAGTCGCGCTATATGCTCTACTGGCCCTACAGTACCCCGGAGAATATTAACGCTTTACGCGAGAAGCGCGCCGCTGAAGAGGTCGCTAACTTAGCCTTAGAAGCGGTGACCGTGGATAAAGTCGCACCGGGTGAGCAGCAGCCGGAATCCGATCACTTCTTTAAAGGGAGTGAAAGTGAAGCCGGGGTTAACTTTGGCCGTCACTGGCGCCACGCCCACGACTGGTTCAGCTACCAGATGAATGACCCGGACGGTCAAGCCAGAATCTTGCAGATCACCTACTTCGGTGGCGACACCGGACGGCATTTCTTTATTGAGCTTAACGGTAAAACGCTGGCAGAAGTGACCTTAAGCGGCGAGCATGGGGCAGAGTTTTATACCGTGGAGTATCCGATTCCAGAGCAGATGCTGGCACTGGGTTCAGAGGGTAAGCATGAGTTGAAGTTCGTCGCGGCTGAAAACTCCGTCGCTGGCGGTATTTACGGGGTTCGATTGTTGTCAGACATGCCTAACAGCACCGATTAACCCTAACCTGCCAACCGCCCGTTTCAGCGGGCGGTTGGACGTTCTTTTATCTGCATTAACTGGCTATTATTCAGCCACTACTGTATCCTTCGCGCCCCTTTCGTTAATTCAGAATTCCCCTCTATGATCTTTGCCGAACTTGGCCTTTCCCCCGAAATCCAACAAGCCGTTGCCGAACAGGGCTATGACACCCCAACACCCATTCAGGCCCAGGCGATTCCCGCCGTATTAAAAGGTCAGGATGTGATGGCCGCCGCCCAGACGGGTACCGGTAAAACCGCCGGCTTTACCCTGCCCATGCTCGAGCGCTTATGCCAAAGCGCAGGTGGCAAACGCCCGCCGGGTAATCAGGTGAGAGCCCTGGTGCTGACCCCAACGCGTGAATTGGCCGCGCAGGTCGGGGACAATGTGGCGCAGTACAGTCGCTATGTGCCTATTAAGTCCACGGTGGTGTTTGGTGGGGTAAAGATTAATCCGCAGATGATGCGCCTGCGCGGCGGTGTGGATATTCTGGTGGCCACCCCCGGACGCCTGCTGGATTTGTATCAGCAGGGTGCGGTTAAATTTGATGCGTTGGAAATTCTGGTGTTGGATGAAGCCGACCGTATGCTGGATATGGGCTTTATTCACGATATCCGCAAAATTATGGCGCTGATGCCTAGCAAGCGGCAAAACCTGATGTTCTCGGCTACCTTCAGCCCCGAGATTCGCCAGCTGGCCAAGACTATTGTGCATAACCCGGTAGAAATTACCGTTAATCCGCCCAACAGTACCGCGACCCGGGTTAAGCAGTGGATTTATCCGGTAGACAAAAAAGAAAAAACCAGTTTGTTGATTGAACTGATTAAAACCAACAACTGGCATCAGGTGTTGGTGTTTTCCCGCACCAAGCACGGCGCTAACAAATTAGTGAAGCAGCTGGATGCCGCTGGTTTAAAGGCTGCAGCGATTCACGGCAATAAAAGTCAGGGGGCACGTACCCGCGCGCTGGCCGATTTTAAAGCCAATAAAGTGCGTATTCTGGTGGCCACGGATATTGCCGCACGCGGCGTGGATATTGACCAGCTGCCCCAGGTGGTGAACTTTGATTTACCGCAGGTTGCGGAAGATTATGTACACAGAATCGGCCGCACCGGTCGCGCTGGCGCCGAGGGCGCTGCTGTGTCATTGGTAAGTGCTGACGAGTTCGATATGCTCAGTGAAATTGAGCGGTTGATTAAAACCATCTTGCCGCGTGAGTTTATCGTCGGTTTTGAGCCGCAGCACGCCTTACCCGAATCCAGTTTGGAAAAACGCGGCGCGCGCAATAATCGCTCGCGCAGTGGTAACCCGCGCAATAAAAAACCATCTGGTAATAAGCCTAAAAAACCTTCGCAAGGGCGCAATAAGAATACCGACTCTGGCAAGCCAGAGGCAAAAAATAATGATGGAAAGCCTGCCGCCAAAAAAAGCTTTTGGCAGAAAAAGAAAGCAGGCAATGGTGGCGGAAAAGTAAAACCTTTTGCCCGCCAGGGTGGGGAAGGAAAAAAATAGCCGGTGAACGGTGAACGGTGAACGGTGAACGTAAATTTCTCGTTCCCCGTCACCCGTTCACCGCATGCCGTTTACCCCTTAATTACAGCTGCCGCTAAAGCAGTCATCGGTGTGGCCAAAGCCAATCACACCACTGCAGTGCATGGTTTCGGAGTAAGAGCCACCACCGCATTCACCATTGGCGTAAGTCGACGTGTTGTACTCCATATCTTCCGCCTGGCGGTTTTCTCCGTTCACGGTGACATAATCAAGAATCACATCACGACCCGAGGCGTCGTTATCGTATTCGACATTCACATCGCCGTAGGCGCTGCCATTGTAAGTATAGTTTTGGAAGCTGGTGCTTAAGGTCCAATCGGCTACGGTCGCTCCACCGACGCGCAAATTAATGTGTTCACTGCCACTTACGCCCCGCGCTCTGACGGTGATGCTTTCACCTCCACCGCCATTGTTTCCGCCGCCACTTGAACCCAAGGTGATATTGGAATTACCGCTGCTCTGATAGCCTTCGGTAGCCATCACCATATAATCGTGATTACCCAGATTTAAGCCGTGGCTGGCCCAGGCGTCGAAGTGATTGCCTGTAGTGATGGTGCCACCAGTGCGTTTTTGCTGGCGAACACTCCAGTATTGATAAAAAGTCGCTGTCCCCTGAATAGAGGGTTGATTGACTCTTTGGGTGCGATAAATATCGTAGGTGCCACCATCGGAGTACACGGTGCCATAGTAGGTGCCGCTTTCGCCGGGACGATAGGTACCCCAGTTATCGACAATGTAATACTCAACCAGAGGGCTCGTAGTCCAGCCATAGAGGGTAAGGTAGCCATTGCCCGAGGGATTAAAGGTGCCGGAGTAGTTGACGGTACGACGTCCGCCGGGGTTCCACCCTTTACCGCCTACCCAGTTGCCTGTGTTGCTCCACTGTGATGAGTAGTTGCCGCCGGAACCAAGCGTCATTGATACTGTGCCTGGTGCGTCAGTCCAAAACGAATAGTAGTAACCATTGTGCGTGCCGGTTTGGTTACTGGTTAGTGTCTGTGCTTGAGTGCCACTGACAAAACATAGGGCGGTAGTGGCTGCGACGAGCGTAGCGAGCTTTTTAGCGTGTGCAAAGGTTTTTGTTGATGCTCTCATTATTGTCATGGTTATTCTCCAGATAGGTGCCTTAACCAATACCGCTTATAGAGGCAAGGCGTGGGCTTTATCTGCGATACATCGAGCAGAATTGATAACACTTAACCGACTGCTTATAAGATTTATCCGATTAAGTGGTTTGCACCTTAGGTGGGAAAAGCATTGTTGTCAATGAGACTATATGCTTTTGGTCGAAATAACCATATGACATCGCTGTCATTGTAGTGTATGTCACAGCAAGACAAATTTAACCCCGTATAAAAGAGTAGGTAACGCTAATGCTACAGGGTGAAATTATCCCAGTGAGGCGGGGAGTCAAAGTAGCCCCCGGCGAAATCGATAAAAGCGCGGACCTTGCTCGGCAGAAATTTGCGATGTGCGTACACGGCGTAAAGCCCCAGTGGCGAGGGATCATACTCGGGTAATACAGTTTTCAGGTCTCCCTGCGCTAGCGCAGGGCCTGCAATAAAAGTTGGCTGAATCACAATACCAGCGCCGTCTATCGCCGCTTGCAGTAATATATCGCCATTATTGCAGGTAAAAGGACTTTTCCGCTGTGACACGAGAGCTAGGTGTACAGGCGAATCGCTATTATCCATATAGCTATAGCGCAAATAGTGGTGACCTTTTAACGCCTGTAAGTTCATGGGGGTGCCGTGTTCTTCCAGGTAGGCGGGTGAGGCGCAGGTCACCAGTCGTATCGGCGCCAGGTGGCGGGCAATCAGCGAAGAGCTTTTCAACGCGCCAATACGCAGCGCCACATCAAAACCTTCCTCCACAATGTCCACCTTGCGATCATCCAGTTTTACATCCACCGCCACAGCAGGATGTGCACGCTGAAAATCCATAAGCAGGGCCGGCAGGTGGCTGGTGCCAAAAGATACGGGAGCCGACAGGCGCAAAACCCCCTGCGCACTTTGCTGATAATCCCCCAGCTGGTTTTCCAGATCGTCAAGTTCCTCCAGCAGTAGCAGGGCTCTGGCACTGTACTGGCTGCCCGCTTCGGTCGGGTGAACCTTGCGCGTGGTGCGATTCAGCAGGCGAAGCCCCAGGTGATCTTCCAGCTGCGATACATATTTGCTGACCAGCTGCGGCGACATATTCAATTTGGCGGCGGCGCGGGTAAAGCTGCCTTCGCTGACCACAGTAACGAAGGTGCGCATAGCGTCGAGACGATCCATGACTAAACTCCCAAAGCATTTTTTATTAGCAACACTGTGTTGATAATAAGCCAATGATAGGCATCTTATTCTTTTTCGATGTGGATAGTAAATTGATGTCATACCGTTGCGGTGCAGCGGTAAACACAATTAACTAGGAGAAAAAGCATGAACGCATCTTTAACTACAAAACTGATTGCATCCGACGCAGGGCTGGGTGCATTGGCTTTACGGGTGCCTGTGGGTGTTATTTTACTGGCCCATGGAGCGCAAAAGTTGTTTGGCTGGTTTGGCGGATACGGTATTGAGGGCACTGGGCAGTGGATGGAGAGCATTGGTCTGGCCCCCGGTTATGTGATGGCTGGCCTGGCAGGTAGTGCAGAGTTTTTTGGCGGCGCCGCTTTAATACTGGGGCTCCTGGTCCGTCCAGCAGCGATTGTCAGCGCCTTTACCATGTTGGTGGCTATTGTCACTGTGCACTTGGGCAACGGCTTGTTTATGAGTAACAACGGCTATGAATTCGCACTGGCTTTGTTGGCCGCTAGCGTATCTTTGGCGTTTAGCGGTGCGGGATCAGTGTCGCTCGATCAACTTTGGGCACGCCGCCAATCCGGTCGCTCAAGTGGTTCTCGTTTAAAGGTTGCCGCTTAAGTTTGGGTTGCGTGAATATAGGCCGGGGGGCCATTGTATGAGCCAGAATATTATCTTTATTTCTCACGGCGGTGGTCCCTTGCCGTTGTTGGGAGATTCCGGACACGCCGCAATGGTTGGCTACCTACAGAAATTGGCCTCAAGGCTTCCCAAGCCTAAAGCGATATTGGTGATCAGTGCCCATTGGGAAGTGTCGGTGCCTACTGTTACCGCAAGTGCAAATCCGAGTCTTGAGTACGACTATTATGGTTTTGCCGACGAGGCGTATCAGATTGCTTACCCTTGTCCGGGGGCTCCAACCTTGGCAGGTGAGGTTGCGGATGTGTTAACGGCATCAGGTTTTAATACTGGGCAAAATTCAGAACGTGGTCTGGATCACGGAGTGTTTGTGCCGTTAAAAATAATGTACCCGCAGGCTGATATTCCCGTGGTGCAGTTGTCGCTGATGCAGAATCTGAATGCAGCCGAGCATATCGCCACGGGCGAAGCCCTGAGGGGCTTGCGCCAGGAAGGTTTGCTGGTAATAGGTTCAGGGTTCAGTTTTCACAATATGCGTGAGTTCTTCTCAGGCAGTCACTTGTCCTCGCAGAAAAACGCAGCATTTGAAACGTGGCTTGAAGATATTTGTACCAATCCCGACTACGCCGAAAGCGAGCGGTTGGAAAGCTTACGTCAGTGGCAAAGTGCTCCTTATGCGCAATTCTGTCATCCGCGGGCTGAGCATTTAATGCCTCTAATGGTGTGCGCCGGACTGGCCAATCAGCGGGCCAGTGCTTACAGTGGCGTGCCCATTCTGGGTAAGTCGGCGGCTATGATTGAGTGGTAGTGGCTCGTAATTCTGAAGCCTATAAGGGACTGCTAAAAAAATGGGGGTTGCTGCGGCTTATGTCTGATTCTGAACTTGCGAGTAAAGTTAATACCGAGCTTTTATGCCACTGGTAGTACGGCTTGTGCCCTATGGATTAGAATAAACATGGCCAGCAAAACAGAGACTGGAATGCAATTGGTTTTAAGGGTAGTGGTTGCTCTCGCCCTTGTGGCGACGGTGGCCTATGCCTGCTATGTGATCTACTGGCAAAAGCCCGCTGGTCCTGTTTCACCTTTGACTTCTGCGCCAAATAGCCATGAGCCAAAAGCACACAAAGAAATTTCTAAAACGGGATCGGTTACCTCCGAGGCTGCATCCAAATCATCAGCTGCGCGCGTAACAAGCATGGATGAGCTTGTCTCGTTGGCGCGGGAGTATGTAGCGGATAACCCCAATTGGTTGGTGCGGTTTGAGGCTTATCAGCGCAGCCGTGGTGAGTTCAGCGACGCCGACTACGAGTCTTATCGCGATTACGATGAGCCCACATTGGAGGCCATGCTGGAAGGTGGTGATATGCTGGCCGGTCAGGTTTTGGCGCAGCGGGCGGAGAAGCTTGGGCGCGATAAAATTGCCCGGCACTATTGGCATCTTGCGGCGGTTTTGGGCTCGGTTGAAGCGCTGCAAAAGTTGAGTGATTCGCACTTTGTTAATTATCAAAAGGCGCGTCACAGTGACGATAGCACTGCAGCCAGCCGGGCAAAGATGGATTACTTTGTGCTGCTGGACATTCTCGCTCGCCGGGGCGAAGAGTCGCCCGGCAGAGCCGAGTTTTTGGCTCAGCAGGGCATTAGCCTGAGTGCACAAGAGCAAGAGCTGGTTGAGCAACGGGCGCAGAGTTATTATCAACTGCTGTTAAATCAGCGTCAGTCGAGAGGCTTGGGCGAGTTTGCGCCGCCACAGGATTTAATGCCTGAAGAAATTAAGAAGCGGCTGCCGTCGGAGCCTTTTGTGGAAAACGATTTATGAAAATTTGGGTCGATGCCGACGCCTGTCCTGTTGTAATTCGCGATATCATTTTTCGTGCATCTCAGCGCACTAAAGTGCCTGTTACTTTAGTGGCAAATCAATTTATTCGCACACCCCAAGCTCCACAGATTACCTCGCTGCAGGTGTCGGCGGGGTTTGATGTTGCCGACAATGAGATTGTACAGCGCTGCGCGGCGGGCGATCTAGTTATCACCAGCGATATTCCCCTGGCGGCCGAGGTGATAGAAAAGGGAGCCCAGGCGCTTAGCCCTCGCGGCGAACTGTTTACCGCCGCTAATATCAAGCCGCGTTTGAATATGCGCGATTTTCTAGAAACCATGCGCTCTAGCGGTATTCAAACGTCTGGTCCTGCGCCCCTTAGCCAAGCTGATCGACAGCAGTTTGCGAACCATCTCGATCGCTGGTTAAGTAAATTCAGCCGCGCTGAAAGTAAATCCCGGTAAACAAACTTCTTGAGCCTTTTGTGACTTGCTATGCTTAAAACGAATGATGAATAGGAATTACCGTGATGGCTCTAATTGATGCAAAAGATCGCTACGGCTTGTTAAGCCGTTTTTTCCACTGGTCTATGGCGCTGCTCATCTTATGGCAGTTTACCGGCGTGCTGGCGCGAGTATTGGCCGAAGATACGGCCCTGGAAAAGTTTTTTTGGTCAACTCATAAACCCCTGGGGGTGGTTTTACTGGTGTTGGCGCTGCTGCGCCTAGGTTGGGCACTGGTTAACTTAAGCCGTCGCCCTCCAGAGTTAAACCTGGCGGCCACCCTTGGGCATATTGGCTTGTACGCGTTACTGGTCGCTATACCGGCGCTGGGGCTATTGCGTCAGTATGGTTCAGGGCGCAGCTTTGATGCCTTTGGAGTGGCGTTATTTAGTGGCTTTGAGGGGCGTATCGACTGGATGGTCGAGCCGGGTAATTTGCTGCACGGTAATCTCGGCTGGATTTTATTGGCGGCAGTGATCGGGCATGTATTTATGGTGTTCTGGCATCGCCGCGGCAATAAAGAGCAGGATGTACTGCCGCGTATGTGGGGTTAATTCCAGGTAGTGGATACGGTGAGTGGTAGATCGCTCACCGCACTCCGTCCGCCCTTGCTACCTGCTCAGCTTTCCGCCTCGGCATCTTTGCGCTTTTCTACTTGATGCACATCCTCCGTCATGCCAATTTGCCAATAACCACTGGCGTATAACCGCCGTTTATCAATGCCGCTGTCTTTCAGGTAGCGGCGAATTTTTTTAATTGCGCCGGATTCTCCCGCTACCCAGGCCGCCGCATTGCCCCCCAGCCAGGGCTGTTGTTGCACTGTGCTAATCAGTGCGTCAGTGGGTTGCTGTGGGTTTGGATTAATTACCCAGGTAAGTTCAATTCCCGACGGTTTTTGCAGCGGGACTTTATCTTCCTCGCTAATAACCTCCAGTACCGTGTAGCCCTTGGCGTGCTTGGGCAGTTGTTCCAAGTTGGCGGCTATGGCCGGTAGGGCGGACATATCGCCGGCAAATAAAAACCAGTCGGCGCTAGTGTCGATCCACTTGGGTTTACCGGGCCCGGCGAAGCCGACCACATCGCCGGGCTTTGCGGTTGCCGCCCAGCTGGACGCCGGGCCAGCTGGTTGGTGCAGTAGAAAATCAACCACTACTTCTCGCTCCAGGCGATGATAGTGACGCAGCGTATAAGTGCGCACGATGGGGCGGTTTGTAGCATCACCTGCTGCCAGGGCATCAATATTCAGGTGTTGTCCGGGTGGCGGCAGCAACAGTTTAAAGTTGGCACTTTCATGGTGCTCGGGAAAGTCATCCAGCTCGTCTGCCGTAAACACAACTCGGCGCATATGGGGGCTAAGGTTGTAAGCGGTCTTAACACTGAGTATGCGAGGGCCGGGTCTGCTCATATTTGCTCCCTTCGAATTAATAGTAGATAATGTCAACTATATTCTTTATGGTTGATAAAGTCAACAATATGGCAAGAGAGAAAGATAGTTTTAGCGATTTGTTATGGCAGCTGGCGTTCCAGGTGCGCAGTCGCTGTCAGCGGGCGGTGGCCGAGTCCGGGTTTACGCTCTACGGCATGCATGTGAGATTGCTGCATCTAATTGCCGCCGAGCCCCTGTGTCGCGCGCAGACTTTAGTGGCCGCCAGTGGGCGTGACAAGGCGCAGATCGCCCGGTTGTTAAAAGACTTACAGGGGCAGGGGTTGCTTGCGCGAGAGCCCCATCCGGAGGACGGGCGCAGTCAGATGATAACTCTGACGGAGCAGGGGCGGGAGCTGCTGACAAAAGTGCGCGCCGCAGAGCAGGCGGTAGAGTCTGAATTTCTGGCTAAACTCACAGAGCGCGAAACTGAAACCTTTGTTCGTTTGGGGCGCAAAATGCTGGCGCCCTAGGAGCCTGAGTATGAATAACATTGCCTATTTTGAGATTCAAGCCAGCCAGCCCGAAGTGCTAGTGGCGTTTTACCAACAGGTTTTTGATTGGAGCTTCAGCAAGGATGACTCACTGCCAATTCCCTACTGGCGTATAAAAACCGCGGGCATGTACGGCGGTTTGCTGGAGCGCCCTACCGACACGCCGCCCTTAGGTTGTGGGACCAATGCCTTTACCTGCTCCATTGAAGTTGCGGACATAGACGCTACCGCTGAGGTTATTGTCGAGCTGGGTGGGCAGGTTGCGTTGGACAAGTTTGAAGTGCCGGGCGTTTGTTGGCAGGCGTACTACCTGGATCCGGATGGCAACACTTTTGGCTTGTTCCAGCCACAACCTCATGCTTGACCTTTGCTGAGTTAAATATTATATATAATTTCGTGTTTTATATTTAAATTTGCGCATTCTCCTGCGCACCTGCATAACCATAATAACGAGGGGTAAACTATGTTGCGTGTCAGCTGGTTAGTGTTTTTACTGCTGAGTTGCTCTTTCTCTTGGGCTCAGCAAGGTCCTAACTCTAATTTTATTTACTTTACCGAGGGGCAGACGCCCGACCCTTGGCACTGGGTGTTGGCCGACCCCGGCAACTGGTGGATGCCCGTTGAGGATGACGGTGGTCGCAGCGCCAATGGTAAGGTGACCTTAACCTCTGCCAAGGACAAAGACTTTCCCGGCGCGATCAGTCTGAAGTGGAAGAAATCCGACGACTGGGGCAGTGTAACTTTAAGTGGCGGCATGCTGGATATCAGCAAGTTCGAGCAAGCCGCTGAGCTGGTAATTGCAATGCGAGTTAATACCAAGGTGCCCGCAACGGTGAACGTCAAAATGGCCTGCGGTGAAGACTGTGAGGCCGAAGTAAATGTCGCCGACAATCTCAAAAACATGAAGCGTGGTCAGTGGATGGCACTGCCCATCGCACTGGATTGCTTTAGCGCCAATGGTGTCGATTTAAGTAAAGTTAATTGGCCGTTTTCTATCGGTACTGCTGGCAAGCTTGAGCTGGATATCGTAGAAATTAGTTTGGCGCCCATGGCTGAGGGTGAAGAGGGTTGCGTGCCTAATTCATAAATCTTTACGGAGGGTGAACTTGAAACCCGAAAGGCTTTGGTAAACTGTGCCAAAGCCTTTTTCATTTCCATACCACCACTGCGGATAACTTTGCACCAGAAAATAGAGAGCCCTATGAAAACAACATTTGCAAAATTAATCAGCGTGTCGTGCCTAAGCCTTGCGGCCTGCACGGTTGCGGCCAACGAATTAATCGACAGCGAACGGCTGCGTCTTATTGGTCGCTTTCAGCCGCAACAGGATGAAACCATCGCCTTCACCTGGCCGGGGTCGGCAGTGGAGTATCGTTTTTACGGTACCGAAACCTCGCTTAAGTTAAGCGTTCCGGAGGCCATGCGGTTTTGGTTTGAGGTAGACGGTAAAGGACGCGAACTATGGGTTCAGCCCGAGCAGCAAAGCTACACCTTGGCGCAATCGCTGGCAGCGGGCGAGCATAAAGTGCGCTTAACCCGTTTGGCTGAGTCCTTTTCGGGGGTGGCGCAAATGTATGGATTGCCCGACACCGATGGTGAACTGCTCAGTGCACCGGCTGCACCTGAACGCCAGTTGTTAGTGATTGGCGACTCCATTACTGCGGGATATGGTGTAGAAGGTGACAGCAAAGATTGCTCATATTCACAAGACACGAGCACACCACTTAAGGCTTATGCAGGCCTGACCGCTCGCGCGCTAAACGCCGATATTCACACCATTGCCTGGTCTGGCATTGGCGTATGGCGCAGTTACGGTGAAGAGGAGCCAAAGTCGCCTACCATTGCCGAGCGCCGCAAACTGACATTGGCCGATGACTTTGATACGCCATGGAATACGGCTAAATACCGGCCCGATGCGGTGCTGATTAATATCGGCACCAACGATTTCTGGCAGGGCAGTGCGCCCGGTTACCCCCAGGCGATGGCGAAAATGTTAGCCGATGTGCGCAGCGATTACGCCGGTGTCCCGGTGTACTTTATTCTCAGTCCTATGCTGGGCCGCGAGGCTCGGACACTGCAGGCGGACTACTTAAATGAATTGGCAAGTGATAAAGATGTCGCAGTACTTGATTTGGGCCGAATACAACCTGAGGATGGTTATGGTTGCGACTGGCATCCGAACGAAATAACCAACCGGCGAATGGCCGACAAACTGGTAGCGCGTTTGCGCGAGGATTTAGGTTGGTAGCCAACTAACGGAGGTGGGAAAATGCTTGAGGTTACTCTGGACAAAGAGTGGGCGCTGGTGATACTGGAGCCTAAAGGAACACTCACTGAAGCGGACTTTGTGTCTGCGGCAAAAATCATAGACCCGTTTATCGATGAGCGGGGTGGCCTGAATGGGATCGTGATTTATACCGAGCATTTTCCCGGCTGGGACTCTCTATCCGCATTGCTTTCACATTTGAATTTTGTGCAGGATCATCACACTAAAATTAAGCGCGTGGCCTTAGTGACAAAATCTCCCGTGGGAAAAATACTGCAAACTTTGGCGAGTCATTTTGTAGCCGCTGAAATTCAAACCTTCTCCTATCAGAATCTCAGCGGCGCAACACATTGGGTCGCCGGTACATAGTTATTACAGCGATAGCTTACGGAGCTAATAAATGGATAAACAAACAGAAATCGAAGCGGCGGCATTTCGCCGTTTGCTTGAGCATCTCGACGAGCGCAAAGACGTGCAGAACATAGACCTGATGGAGCTTGCCGGTTTTTGCCGCAACTGTTTGGGTAAGTGGTATCAGCAAGCAGCTAATGAGCGCGGGGTCGAGTTAAATAAAGAACAGGCGCGGGAGATTATTTATAAAATGCCCTACGCCGAATGGAAAGAAAAGTACCAGACGCCGCGCGACTGATGTTTCGGTTGACTGCATTTGTTGTGGCTCTGGCGCTTAGCCAGAATGTCAGCGCCGCCGAACCGGTATCGCTGGACGGCTTTAGCGATGCCATTCATCACTGGTATAACCGCACCGACAAGCTCGATGCTCCGCTGCACCCGCAAAGCGATACACGGGCAATTGCCGATAACATCCTGCTATATCAGCGTGAGAACGGCGGCTGGCCTGAAAACACGCACCCGCAACGCATTCTACCCGAGGTGGAGAAAGAAGAAATTCTGGCTGCTAAAAAGCAAGCCGATGCCAGTTTTGATAACCGTAATATTTACCCACAAATCACCTATTTGTCCCACGCCTACCAACGTACCGGAGATGCCAAATATCGGGCTGCGGCATTGGCGGGTTTAGACTTTGTTTTGAGTGCGCAGTACGACAACGGCGGCTGGCCGCATTCGCCGGGTAGGGCTGATCGTGATTACGGCGATTACATCACCTTCGCCGATGAAGTCATGCCGGGAGTGCTGGGATTTTTGCGGCAAGTGCAAACTGGCAACTTTCCCTTTGATTTTATCCCGGCGGCTAAACGTGACGCGGCCGCTCGCGCACTTGCGAAAGGTGACGAGTTAATTGTGCAGTTGCAAATAAAGATAGACGGTGTAGCCACGATTTGGGCCGGCCAGTACCACGAGAAAACCTTGGCGCCCGTGGCAGCGCGCAGCTACGAGCTGCCTGCGCTGCAAACCTGGGAAAGTGTCGCGGTGGTGGAGTACTTAATGTCGATTCCCGAGCCCTCCTCCGAGATTGTCAGTGCCGTCGATAGCGCTGTAGCCTGGTTTGATGACAATAAAATTCCCGGCGTGCGAGTCGAGGAGTTTGCCATCGAGCCGGTACGCTTTGAATACCACACCGCCCGCATTGACAGACGCCTAGTTGAAGATACATCGGCCCCAGGTTTATGGGCCAGATTTTACGATTTAAAAGCCAGCGAGCCGTTTTTTACCAACCGCGATGGCTCGCGGGTGAATTCCCTCGCTGAGGTTGCGTTAGAAAGGCGCAGCGGGTACCACTGGTACGGCACCTGGCCTTTGACGCTCCTCACCACGGATTATCCCCGTTGGTTAGCCAATAGAACCACTACCGAGCCTTAACAAATATTGAATAAACTCAGGGTACCCTCGTTTTAAAGTCTGGCAGACTATTACCGATAACAAAGAATAACGACAATTCGGAGTGCCCATGTTTGTGTTGCGTCAGTTCTCTATTGCTCAGCGTCTCGGCGCTGTAGCCGTTCTGGTTTTATGCGTTGTCCTCGGTGTTATCGGCTTGTTCTCTGTGGGCTACCACGAAAGCCTGCTGCAGGATCGGCGTATCAAAACCCAGCATTTGGTGCAGGCAGGGCTGGGGGTGATGGAGCACTACCAGAGGCTTGAGCAAAGTGGCGAGCTGACCCGCGAGCAGGCACAAGAGCGTGCTATTGCTGCTATTGATGGACTGCGTTATGGCGATAATGATTACTTTTGGATTCAAAATCGCCGGGTAGAAATGATAAATCATCCCTTCAGCGCCAAGCTTAACGGCACCAGCATTGCCGATATCGCCGACCCCAACGGCGTGCGCTTGTTCAGTGAAATGGAAAAGCAAGTGGCACAGGCAGGAGAGGGCTTTGTGCATTACGCCTGGCCTAAGCCGGGTTTTGATAAGCCGGTGGAAAAGGTGTCGTTTGTCAAAGCGTTTGCGCCCTGGGGCTGGGTGCTGGGCTCTGGCATTTACATCGATGATGTCGAAAACGCCTTTTGGCAAACCATGACGTTTACGCTCACGCTTGCACTGATGGGTGTGGTGTTGCTGACGGTGTTTATTTTTCTCATTGCCCGCAGCATTACCCGGCCCATGCAGGGCGCTGTGGCGGCGCTTGAAGATATCGCCAGTGGAGACGGTGATTTGACTCATCGCTTAAGCAGCGAGGGACGCGATGAGCTGGCAAGCCTTTGCTGTGCGTTTAATCGCTTTAGCGACAAGCTCGCCAATGTGATTACTGATGTGCGCAAACTGGTGGAGCAAAACCGCGACGTTGTTGCTACGGTGAAGGGCACCATGAGTCAGGCTAATGGGGTTTACCAGCAACAGAAAACCGAGCTGGATACCGTAGCCACGGCGATTGAGCAAATGAGCGTTACCTCGCAGGAAGTGGCGCAGCGTATTGGCGATGCCGCCACTGCAGCACAAAGCTCCAGCCACCAGTCTGCCGAGGGGCATAAAACCGCAGAACACACCCGCGAGTCCATGGATGCCCTGGCGACGGATATTGCACAAACCCAGGCGGCGATTGGCAAATTGGATGAGCAATCGGGCCGTATTCGCACCGTACTGGATGTGATTCGTGGCGTGGCCGAGCAAACCAACCTGCTGGCGTTAAACGCGGCCATTGAGGCGGCGCGTGCCGGTGAGCAGGGCCGGGGCTTTGCAGTGGTTGCCGATGAGGTTCGCACCCTTGCCAGTCGGGCGCAGGACTCCGCCGACGAAATTCAATCCATGATCGACGCACTGCTTAGCAGTACCGCAGCCGCTGTGCAGGCCATGCAATCGAGCCATGAGCGCTCCGAAGCATTGGGTGAGCGGGTGCATTCGGTCGCACAAGTGCTGCAAGAGATCAACAACGCCGCTGCCACCATTACCGATATGACGCACCATGTGGCCTCGGCCGCAGAAGAGCAATCGCAAACATCCCATTCGGTGGCGCAGAGTTTGTCACAGCTGAATCGCTACGGCGATGAAGTGCTCAGCAGCCTTGAGCGCACCGACGTGAACACTCGTATTCTCGCCGATACCAGCGCCGAGCTGGAAGCGGTTATGCAGCAGTTTAAAATCGAGCGGTGATGGATGGCGGGAAGGATTAACGATTTACGGGGAACGTAAAATCTTTGTATCCCGTATCCCGCCCATAAAAAAGGGGAGCACAGCTCCCCAAAATTAGACAAGTTTGTTGCGTAACATCATGCAACTCCAGGGCTTGTCTGTCCCCGGAGAACGCTCGCTACTCGATAGATTCCACCAAAACACTCTGGTAGCTATCGAGCCCGGCTGGGTCCACTTCGGGCCAGCCGTTTTGCCATCGGATAGGCAAAATCTTTAATTTCTGCAGGCCGTTATCGGCCGCTTCATAGGCGTGAAAGACCAGGTAGTCTTTGCCTTCAAAGGTGTAGGCACTGTTGTGTCCCAGGCCAGGCCAATCCTCGTTACCTTTTAAGATTACCGTGGCGCCGCCCTGGGCCAGGTCACGACCGTCTTTATCCAGGTAGGGCCCGGTGACTGACTCGCTGCGGCCTACGGCCAAATGATAGGTGCTTTCCGCGCCGCGGCAGCATTTACCTAAAGAGATAAACTGGTAGTAGTACTCACCGTGCTGAAAAATAAAGGGTGCTTCCAGTTCGGTGGGGCCGGCCTCGTGGGCGGGCACATCGGCGGGGCGAGTGCCGGCGGCAATGCTGTGCCACTGTTGGGGCTCGGCCGGAGCCGACCAATCCTCGTTGAGTTTGAACATCTTATGCCCGCTCCAGAAAGAGCCAAACGCCATCCAGCCGGTGCCGTCTTCATCTTCGATAACGGCGGGGTCAATGGCGTTCCAGTTGTCGCGGTTAGGGACGGATTGCACCACTATGCCCTGATCTTGCCAGCCGTAATCGGGCGAGTTGGGGTCTAGGGTTTCGGTGATGGTTAAACCGATGGCCGACGTATTTTTACCAAAAGCGGAAACCGAATAGTACAAATGGTATTTGCCGTCTTTTTCCACTACGTCCGGCGCCCAAAGGTGGCCCCCAAACTCGGCCGCTACGTCTTTGGCCCACGTGGGCTCGGTGGCAAAGGCGCGTCCCTGGCGCTCCCAGTGCACCCGGTCTTTGGAGCGGTAAATGGTGATACCTGGGCCCGTACTAAATAAATAGTAGTAGCCGTCTTCCTCTGCCATTACCGGGTCGTGAATGCTTACTTGCTGGCCCAGTCGGTCAAACTCGGGCTTGGCATTGGTGCAGCTGGCGGTCAGCAGGGCGCTAAAAATCAGGCCGGTGGTCAGTTTAAATTTGCTCATCAGTCACTCTTATGTTCTATCGTTGTTTACGCTTCTTAGCAGTGTGTGGCTCTGCCTGTGGGTAAATTGAACCTCAGCGCGCTTGTACCAATTATTGTATTATAATAATATTCAATTGCAAGCGGGTTAAAACCCGCCACCCAATAATAGTTGCTAACAAGGGATCTCTATGGCTTTGCATTCGCCACTGAAAATATTGCTGTCTGTTTTATTGCTGCTGGGGGCCGCCTTTGCTGGCGCTGAGCCCACCTATAATAATCCTATCGTCGAGCAGCGCGCCGACCCCTGGATTCATCGCCACAGCGATGGCTACTACTATTTTATCGGTACTGTGCCCGAATTTAATCGTTTGGTGTTGCGCCGCGCTAAAACCATTAATGAGTTATCTCAGGCCAATGAAAAAACCATTTGGCAGCCTACTGAGCAAAGCAGCATCGGGATTAATATCTGGGCGCCAGAGCTTCATTATATTGATGGCCAGTGGGTTATTTATTTTGCCGGTGCACCGGTGGAAGAGCCCTGGAGGATTCGCATGCACGCGCTAACCACCAGCGATGCCAATCCGTTACAGGCTGAGTGGAGCAAGCCCATTCCGATGCACACTCCCTGGGATGACTTTTCACTGGATGCCACCAGCTTTGCGCACAATGGCAAGCGCTACTTAATTTGGGCGCAGAAAGATCGTGAGAAAAAATACAACTCGGCGCTGTATATGGCTGAGTTGGAAACGCCGGTAAAAATTAAAGAGCCCGTCATTATGCTTACTGAGCCCACTCTGGACTGGGAAGTAGTTGGTTATAAAGTTAATGAGGGGGCGGCGGTAATTAAGAAAAACGGTCGTATTTTCGTTACTTATTCTGCCAGCGCCACGGATCACAATTACGCTATGGGGCTGTTGTGGGCCGATGCGGATGCCGATTTAATGGACCCTGAGGCGTGGAATAAAATGCCCGAGCCGGTGTTCTATACCAATGAAGCGCTCAAGCGTTATGGCCCCGGCCACAATGGCTTTACCGTTGCTGAAGATGGTAAGACGGATGTCTTGATTTACCACGCCCGAGATTACAAAGAACTAAAAGGCACGCCCTTAACAGATCCAAACCGCGATGCCCGTGCTCGTGCTATCGAGTGGGACGAGCAGGGGTTTCCGGTTTTTGGCCAATCCAATAACGACTAACGTAAAAAGGAAGAGACACTATGTTTGATATCAGTGTAGATGATTTTGGCGCCCTCCCCGACGGCCGTGAAGCCCAGCTTTACACCCTGACCAACGAGCAGGGCATGAGCGTAAAAATTACCAACTACGGCGGTATTATCACCGAGCTGTGGGCGCCGGATAAAAACGGCACTGCTGCCGATGTGGTATTGGGCTTTGATAAGCTCGAAGATTATTTAGACGGCTCACCTTACTTTGGCGCCCTGATTGGTCGGGTTGGCAATCGCATTGACGGCGGCAAATTTACTCTGGATGGTAAGATTTATCAGCTGGCAAAAAATGAAAATGACACCAGCCATCTTCATGGCGGTAATGTGGGTTTTGATAAGGTTCTCTGGGACGCCGAAACTCAGGTCACCGAAGACGGTGCCGAGCTGCATTTAGAATACGTAAGCGCCGACGGTGAAGAGGGCTACCCAGGTGAGTTGACGGTTAACGTAACCTACCGCTTAACCGCCGACAACGAGCTGCACACCGACTACAAAGCGACTACTACCAAAGCGACCCCGGTTAACTTGACTCAGCACAGCTACTTTAACCTGGCGGGCAAGGGCAGTGTGGAAGATCACAAAATGATGATCAACGCCGATCATTACACCCCGGTCAACGATGTACTGATTCCCACCGGTGAACTGGCGGAAGTGGCGGGCACGCCGTTTGATTTTCGCGAGCCCAAAGCCATCGGTGCTGAGGTTAACGCCGATCATCCGCAATTGAAAATTGCCGGTGGCTACGATCACAACTATGTGTTGAATAAAACCAAAGAGGGCGAGCTGTCGCTGGCCGCTGAAGTGGTTGATCCCCAGTCCGGTCGCGTGTTGCAAGTGCATACCACCGAGCCCGGTATTCAGTTTTACTCGGGTAACTTCCTCGATGGCACCTTAACCGGAAAGGGCGGCGAGGTTTACGAAAAGCATGCGGGTTTCTGCCTGGAGCCACAGCATTTTCCCGACGCACCCAACCAAAGCAATTTCAAAAGCATTATCTTGCAGCCGGGTCAGGTTTACTCATCCACTATGAGCTTTAGCTTTTCGGTGCAGAAATAACACAGGGGCCTAGGCCCCTTATCCACAGCCAATAATAACAAGGAGAGCCCATGAAACTTCGTTATCTTGCTGTACTGGCTTTAAGCGGTTGCGGCGCTGAGCAGGAGCATAGGTTAACCAGCCCTGACGGCGATTTGGTATTAACCCTGTCAGAGGGCGAGCGCGGACGTATTGAGTACTCACTCAGCCACAATAATCGCGCCGTGCTTGAGCCTTCTCCCTTGGGGTTGGTGTTAAACGATGCCCGGTTTGATACCAACTTGACTCTGGTCGATGCTGGCGAGGTCAGCGAAGTGACCGATCGCTATACCATGGCCCATGGTAAGCAGCGCGAGATAAGCTACAGTGCTAATGAACAGGTTTTTAGCGTTAAGAACGCCGAGGGCGATTCTCTTAAAGTGGCTTTTCGCTTGTCCGACGACGGTTTGGCGTTCCAGTACCGAATTCCCAACGAGACTGGTAAAAGTCGCAGCCTTAACCGCGAGTTGACTGGTTTTGATTTTTCCTCCAACAGCAAAGCATGGTTGCAGCCAGTGGCGGTGGCGCAGACTGGTTTTGCCAATACCAATCCTTCTTACGAAGAACATTACCAAATGAATATCCCGGTGGGCACTGATAGCCCCACCGAGGCGGGCTGGGTGTTCCCGTCGCTATTTTATACCGGCAACGACTGGGTGTTGATTACCGAGGCGGGGATGGACGGACGCTTTAACGCCTCGCGCTTGGCGCAACAATCTCCTGAAGGGGAGTACCGCATTGGCAAGCCGATGGAGGCCGAGGTGGTCACCAATGGCGCTTTGATGGCGAACGCCGATAGCGCGTTTGCTTCACCCTGGCGTATTGTCACCGTGGGCGATTTGGCTACCGTTACGGAGTCTACTTTGGGTACCGATTTGGCCGCCCCCGCCGTTGCCGAAATGGATTGGGTCACGCCCGGTTTGTCTGCCTGGAGTTGGGCGCTATTAAAAGACGAGTCGGTCAACGTCAAAACCACTCGCGAGTTTATCGATTACGCCGCGCAAATGAATTGGCCGTATGTGCTGATTGACGTGAACTGGGATCAGAACTTCGGCTGGGAAAAACTTGCCGAGTTGGTTAACTACGCCAACCCGAAGAATGTGGGTTTGTTAGTGTGGTACAACTCTTCCGGCGAATGGAACGAAACCGAGTACACACCCAAAAGCAAGCTGTTCGATCGTGAATCTCGCCTGCAACAATTTGCCCGTTTGCAAGAGATTGGTATTAAGGGCGTAAAAATCGATTTTTTCCCGGGCGACGGACAGTCGGTTATGCAGTACTACCACGACTTGGTTAGTGACGCTGCCGATCATAACTTGATGGTCAATTACCACGGTTCCTCTTTGCCACGCGGTTTGCATCGCACCTATCCCAATATGATGACCATGGAGTCGGTCAATGGGTTCGAGATGATCACTTTTACCCAGCAAACGGCAGATAAAGCTCCAAGCCATATGGCCATGCTGCCCTTTACCCGCAATGTATTCGACCCCATGGATTTTACTCCAACTACCTTCGATGAAATTCCCAATATCGAAAGACGCACCAGCAATGGCTTTGAGTTGGCGCTGCCGGTGTTGTTTACCAGTGGTATTCAGCATATCGCGGAAACGCCACAGGGCATGGCGAAGGTGCCGGAATACATTCGCGAATACCTGCGCGATATTCCCACCCTTTGGGATGAAACACGCCTGTTAACAGGTATGCCCGGCGAACACGCTGTTATCGCCCGACGTCGCGGCAGTGATTGGTTTATTGCCGGTATTAACGGCACCGATAGCGAAAAAAGTCTGAACCTTGATTTGTCGTTTATCGATAAAGCCAGTGGCCAGTTAATTACCGACGGCGACACAGATCGCTCTTTCCGTCAAAGCGAGATCGTGAACCAAGATGATTTCGCAATTACGCTGCGCCCGCGCGGTGGGTTTGTCATTAATTTTTAAATATTAATATCAACAAAGAGGTAGCTATGAAAAATTGGAAAAAACTTACCGGCGTGTGCGCCCTGGCAGCGGCTGTGGCCGCTTGCGCGCAAACCGATAAAGTGAGCACCAGTGAGGCTGAGCAGACTCTGCCCGAGGGTTACTTTACCAACCCGCTGTTTGCCAATGGTGCCGATCCCTGGTTGGAATATTGGGACGGCAACTACTACCTCACTACCACTACCTGGACCTCGCAGTTGGTGATGCGCAAATCGCCCACCTTGGCCGGTTTGTCTGAAGCGGCGCCGATCAATGTATGGTCCGATACCGACCCGGCGCGCAGCTGGAACTTTTGGGCGTTTGAATTTCACCGTTTAAATGGCCCCAACGGCTGGCGCTGGTATTTGATGTACACTTCGGGCGTCGAAGGTACTCTGGATTACCAGCATCTGTCAGTCCTGGAAAGCGCCGGTGACGACCCCATGGGCCCTTACGAGTACAAAGGCCACTTTATGCCCGATGAGTGGAACATCGACGGTACCTACTTAGAACACGATGGCAAACTTTACCTGTTGTACTCTCAGTGGCAGGGCGATGAACAGCTCAACCTGATCACCGAAATGGAAAACCCCTGGACCCTGAAAGAGGGATCACCCAAAGTTGTGATTACGCGCCCCACATTGGAGTGGGAAATCAGCGGGCGCAAGGTGACCGAGGGTGCAGAGATCCTGAAACACAAAGATCGCACCTTCCTGATTTACTCGGCGAGCTACTGCGATACCCCCGATTACAAACTGGGCATGAAAGAGTTGATTGGCGACGATCCGCTTAACCCCGATCACTGGAAACAGTATGACGAGCCTGTGTTCCAGCGCGGTAACGGCGTATTCGGCCCCGGTCACAACGGCTTCTTTGTCTCACCCGATGGTACCCAGGACTGGATTGTTTACCACGGTAACTCCAAAGAAGAGTATGGCTGTGGTTCGACCCGTTCGGTGCGCGCACAGGAGTTTACCTGGACCGAAGAAGGGCTGCCCGATTTCGGCGTTCCCATCCCAGAAGGTGAGCCTGTAAAAATGCCTTCGGGTGAAAATGGCCCCATTAAAGTATCGGTACAGGGTGTACAGCAGCAGTTGGTCAATCGCGACGGCCAGTGTCTGACCACCAGCGGTGGCAAAACCTCATTGGCCGCTTGCACGGGCGCCAATGCCAACTGGGTGTTGGACTCAACGGCCGATGGCGCCTACCGTCTGGCGCACGTAGAAACCGGTACTTTTATCGATCAGAACCAAGAGTCGACCGCCTGGGTGAACACCGATACCCAGCGCTGGAGTGTAACCACTGATGAAAATGGCTGGTTGAGCATCACCAACCGCGAAAGCGGTGCGACTCTGGGTGGCGATAACAGCCAATGGCGCTTGGCGCCCCAGGGCGATGTGGCCGTAATGAGTGTACAGAGTGGTAAAGCCCTGGCTGTGGATGGCGACAACGCCGTGCAGGATGCCTGGACCGGTGTTGACGCCCAACAGTGGCAATTCAGTCACACCGAAGAGGGTTTTTATCAGCTGCACCCGGCGAAAAATGCCGAGCAGTGTCTGACCCTTGAGGGCAACCCCATTGTACCCGGCGCCAATGCCGCACTGGGTAGCTGCGACGAGGTGTGGGCTGAGTGGGTGGTCGAGCCACTGGGCGACGGTTCGGTACAGCTGCGCAACCGCCATAGCAGCCTGGCGCTAAATGTCGACAGTTGCGGGCTGGCCAATGGCGCTAACCTGGCCCAGGCTCCCTGGTCGGACACCGATTGTCAGAAATTCCAGCTAAGGGAACCTCATTAAGTAATGTAAACAGCCCGCTCTTGTAGCGGGCTTTTTTGTACTATATAACGATAAATGAAACTTTAACGTATAAAAATAAGGAGCCCACCATGAAAATAAGAAACCTCATTGCCGCCAGTGTTCTTTTGGCGAGTCAGCCCTTGTTGGCGAAAGATCACAAAGTGGAGATCGAATTCGACGCCGAACAATCCGGCCCATTAATCCATAAAGACATCTATGGTCAGTTTGCCGAGCATTTAGGCCGCGGCATCTATGAAGGTGTTTGGGTGGGCGAAGATTCCGATATTCCCAATACCCGAGGCTTTCGCAACGATGTACTAAACGCGTTGCGCGACATTAAAGTGCCTTTGGTGCGCTGGCCCGGCGGCTGCTTTGCCGATGAATATCACTGGCGTGAGGGCATAGGCCCGCGCGATGAACGCCCGGTAAAAGTAAACACCCACTGGGGCGGAGTGGAAGAACCCAACACTTTTGGTACCCACGAGTTTTTTGAGTTCGTCGAACTGTTAGGCGCCGACGCTTACGTTAACGGCAACCTGGGCAGTGGCAGCGTGCAGGAAATGGCCGAGTGGATGGAGTATATGACCGGCGATAAGGGCTCCACCCTTGCCGAAGAGCGCCGTAAGAACGGCCGCGAAGAACCCTTTGATATTGCCTATTTTGGTATTGGCAACGAGGCCTGGGGTTGTGGCGGCAATATGCGCCCCGAGTACTACTCGGATTTATACCGTCAATACGCGACTTTCTTAAAAGCCCCCAGCGGCAAAATGCCCAAGCTGGTGGCCAGTGGTGGTCACAGTGAAGACACCAGCTGGACCGATGTGCTGAGCAAAAACATCGAACAGAAAATTGATGGTATTAGCTATCACTACTACACCCTGCCCAATAGCGATTGGGATAACAAAGGTCGCGCCATTCAGTTCAGTGAAGACGAGTGGTTTAACACTATGGCGCGTACCTACAAAATCGATGATTACATCAGTGCCAACTTAGCCAAGCTGGAAGAGAACGACCCAGACGGAGATATTAAATTCTACGTGGACGAGTGGGGCACCTGGTACGATCCCGAGCCAGAACGCGACCCGGGCTTTTTGTACCAGCAGAACACCCTGCGTGATGCGGTGGTTGCGGCGGTGAATTTTAATATTTTCCACGACCACGCCGAGCGAGTCACCATGACCAATATCGCGCAAATGGTGAATGTGCTGCAGGCCATGATTCTGACCGATAAAGAAAAAATGGTGCTAACGCCCACGTACCACACCTACGGCATGTATAAGGTGTTCCAAAACGCCACGTCTATTCCGTTTGAAATTGACTCGCCCAAGTACAAGAAGGGTGATAAGAGCGTACCGGCCGTAACCGCCTCAGTTGCGCGTGGCGAAGACGGAAAGCTCTACTTAGCGCTGGTCAATATGGACCCGAAAAACGGCGCTGACATCAAGTTGGATATTGACGGTGTTAAGGCCAAGCGGGCGGTGGGGCACATGCTGACCGCCGATGCGATGGATGCGCGCAACACTTTCGACAATCCCGAGGCCTTAGAGCCAGTAGCATTTGAAAGTGACCTGGATGAGCTGGAGATTCCGGCAAAATCTGTGGTGGTGGTTGAGCTGAAGTAAGGCGCAGTATCAACCACACAGAAAAAGCCCGGGGCTGAGCCCCGGGCTTTTTTATAAAGGGCGCCTCTATTAATCTAGAATCGCCTCTGGTCTTCAGGGCTTTCCGAGATCAAGGCGGCTTTGCGATGTCGGGCTGGTTGCCCGCCGAGTGAAGCCAACACAGAGACCGGAAAGCCCTGAAGCCCCCAAAGGGCGCGGCCAAAACGCCCTTCCGCTGTGTTGCTCTTCTTGCTAAGGGCTACGGCCATTAGCAGCGAAGAGCGCCGTGCGGAGCGAGCGTTTTGGACTCGCGCAGAGACGACTCTGGATTAATAGAGGTGCCCTAAATATAAAAAAGGGCCGCAAAAGCGGCCCTATCAGGTTAGAGGCTCCGGCCTATCAAGATCTATCGGTTAAATAGAGCGATTTAAGACGGGCGAGGTCCTCTGGGGAGACATCCAGTTCCTTCTGGATATAGGCCATGGTTGATCCGTATTCGGTATCCAGTTCATCGAACATGGCTTCGATAAACATGGGCTTGGAGCCCATAAACACATTGCGAATTTCTTCAGGCATTTGCGCAAAGCCTGCGTGCGGCGCGTCTTGATCCTGCGCCTTTTTCAGATCCGCTGGCTCGTGCTTGGCGACTTTTTCTGTGAGGGTGTAGTCCTCGATGATTGTGTCGCGGGGCACGCCTAAGGCCGTCAGGATTAACGCCGCGGCCATGCCGGTGCGATCTTTACCGGCCGAGCAGTTAAAGGCTAAAGGGGCGTTGCCCGCGGTCAGTTCGGCAAACATCTCTTTGTACTGTTGTTTGAATGACTTCGGTCCTTGGCGATAGAAGTAGGCGAACATTTGCTCGGCGTCTTCCTTGCTGCGAATAGACGATAACTGGAGCGCACCTTCGCCGGACATCAGTTCACGCATTGAATAGTCACGGGTTTGGTAGTCCGCATTGGGGGCGAAGGCGTTCCACTGTGTGGGTTCGCTAGCCAGCTCTTCGCGGGAGCGGAAGTCGCAAATGACTTTAATGCCCAAATCGCTTAAGTAGTCGTAATCCTGATCGGTCAGGCCCACCATGGTGCCACTGCGATAGAGTTTGCCCCATTTAACGTATTGGCCGTCCTCGGTCTGATAGCCGCCCAGATCGCGGAAGTTGTGCCCGCCCTGCAGGGCCAGCAAGCGCTCGGCAACCCAGCGACCTTCGCCATTGTTCGGCGCCACATAGTAGTAATGACGGGTGTCATAATCGTCGTTAATACGATAGCTGTTGCCGCTGATGTCGTCGGCAATTTTTACCATGTCTTGCGTGTCGGGGCTGGTGGCCTGATAAATGTCGACGGGCATCGACGCGCCCTCAAAACCCCAGAACAGCAGTTGCGAGTCGGGGACAAATACACTGTCTTCGTTTACCAGCGACAGCGAATTTAGAGTACCGCCCGCGACGGTTTGCGTGTCTTGATGGCTGCAGGCACTGAGCAGGCTGGCCGCTAAGCCGGCGGCCAGCAGAGTTTTCTGGGTAGTCTTTTGCATCATTATTCCCTCGTAGGTCTCTACAGTTTGTTAGAAGCTTGCGCGCACACCGAACAGGTAGCGTTTGCCGAAGCCTTCAATTTCAACGGGGCGGCTTTCGTTACCCTGGTAGCGAATGCCGGTTTCGTCGGTTAAGTTGTTGATGTCGGCGTACAAACCAATCGCTTCGGTAATTTGGTAGCGAATGGACAGATCCAGGCGTTCGGTGTCTTGCCAGTAGTAGTCGCCGTCGGCATCGGGTGAGATATCGTCCAGCCAGGCGTCGCGCCACTGCCAGTTCAAACGCACGGACCAACCGAAGTTTTCGTAGTAAAGCGAAGAGTTAATCACCTGGTCAGAGGTGCCGGGGAAGGCGGTGGTACGACCGTCGGGGGTGGTGAATTCACCGTCTAAAAAGGCGACGTTAGCCTGCATACCAAAGCCGTCAAAAGGCTCCGGCAGAAATGACCACTGCTGTTGATAGGCAAGCTCTACCCCAGCCAGTTTGCCGTCGTCACCGTTCAACGTAGTTTGGTATTCGTAGTCAGAGCGATCCATACCGTCACTGTTGTAGCGGTCGTCGCCGACGATAGTAACCGAGTCAAACAGAACGTTATCCACATCGCGGTAGAAGGCACCGATAGAGGCTACGGCGGCGTCGGCAAAATACCATTCCAGCGAGGTGTCGACACCCTTGGCAAACTCGTTTTCCACCTCTGGGTTACCGCCCGAAACCGTGGCACCGGCGTCGCTGAGGCTGGCTCCGGCGCGCATCTGGTTAAACGTGGGGCGACTGCTACCGGTAACCAGAGCCAGGCGATATTTTAAATCGTCGGTGACTTCAAAGTTCCAGTGAATGCTGGGGTACACCTGCAGCTCGTCGCTGTCTAGCGTAATGGGTGTTGTGCTGGTGCCGTCGTTTAGAAAACCTTCACTGGTTAAGTCGGTTTGTTCGATGCGGGCGCCCACTAAAATTTGGTGTCTGTCCCAGGTCCAGGTGTTCATCAGGTAGGCGCTGGCGACTTTTTCGTTTACCTGATAGCTGGAGTCGGGGCTGATAAATTCATCCGGGTTAACCAATCCCGCATCGGTCAGCGCCGCGAGCGCAGAGTCCAACTCATTGCGCAAGCCGGCATTATCAACGTAAGTAATATCAACACCGCGATCAAAATCTGTGTCCCAGCTTTCATCGGTCACATACTGGTTGGGGTTCCAGTCAAAGCCGATCGCCTGTGCCATAGGACCCACGGCGACAAACGCCGAGCTGCTACCAGGGGATGTCGCCTCGCGATCATCGTACTGCACGCCAAACTTTAATTCAGAGTCCGCCGCGCCCATAGTCCAGGCACGGGTAAAATCCAGCTTGGCGGTGTAGGCGTCGGTTTCCGAATTAATTAAATAGTTAACCAGGCCATCAAAGCCAAAGCCGGTTTGGTTTAGGCTGCTGCTTGCCTCGCCCATCACCGGCATGCCTTGCTCATTAAATTCGGTGCTATACAACTGCACTTGCGGGAAACCGCGATCTGTGTGGTCGTAAGTCAGTGAGGCAAATTCCAGCGGATCGGTTTGGTTGCGCAGGATAATAGGCAGCTCGACATTGGACTCTGTCTGGGTATAGTTTAAGCGCCAATTAATTTCCCACTCGCCGGCAAAGTGATCGCCGCCTAAGGTGTTGGTGAACGTGGAGTTTTCATAGTTGCCGTCTTGCAGCCAGCCTTCCACGGGTACACCGATCAACTCGCCCGCGTCAGGTCCGCGACTGCCGGCAATGGCGTCTTCCAATGACAGTACATACATATTGCGCTGTTCGTGATCGAGAAACTCGGTGTACAGGGACGACAACACAAAATGGTGCGCCTCGTTGGGGGCGTACTCAAATTTAGCCATCGCCGAGTTGGTTTCGCGCTCCAGTTTATAAGAGCGAAAATCGAAAAACGTCGGTGCGTCGTTTTCGTCGTAACCAATTTCGTTGTTGTCGGTCACTTGCTCCATTGAGAAAGTCGACAGAGCCACCACGGCGCCAAAGGTATCGCCGCCCCAAGCCAGACGACCGGCATAGCGTTCTTGGTCGCCATCGCCCAGCTCCATGGGGCCGTAGCCCAAATCCAAATCGACACTAAAACCGTCGCTTTCCAACGGCGAGTAGGTGTGAATATCTACCCGGCCGGCCAGCGCTTCAGATGACATGGAAGGCGTGAGAGTTTTGCTGACCTCTACCGAGTCCATTACCGCTGCGGGTACCGAGTCAAAGCGAAACACGCGCTCTTCGGCGCCGATCACATTGATGCCGTCAAAAGAAACGGTGGTCCAGCGCGCGGGGGCGCCGCGTACCTGAATGTAGCGGGGCTGACCCTGGTCCCGCTGTACGGCAACGGCCGGTAGGCGCGCCAGTGCTGCGGCGGCAGTATGGTCGGGAAAGCGGCCGATATCATCGGCAGCAATGGCGCTTACCACGTTTACCGCATCGCGTTGTAAGGCGATGGATTGCGCCTGGGAGTCGGCAATGGGACTTGCCGAAACCAGAACTTCTTCCATCACCGGCGCCACGATTTTCTGTGGCTGTTGTTCGTCCCCCTCGGCGGCAATGGTGCCGCTGCACACCGCTGCGCACAGGGCGGCCAGGGTGCACTTTTTGAATAATGGTTGAGTTGCGAGCATTACACGTCCTCAAAGTTTGGTTTTTTGACGGCGCATACGCTAAGGGACGAATGTGACAGGTGTGTTACTACGCTGTAGTAGGTGTGCTATGTTGTAAATAAATTGCTATTTTGTATTTTTGGTGTGACTTTGTCATAAAACTGTTATTTAAGCGGCTTAACATCGCGCGCAGCCGTGTTGGAGGACTTGTGAGAAAAAAGGCGTTGCCAGAATTATCAAAAACGGAATTTACGGTTTTAAATGTGTTGTGGAAAAAGAGCCCGCTGTCGGTGCGTGAAATTCACGACCGCCTAAACAACGGCTGGGCTTATACCACCACTAAAACCACTTTGGATCGCATGGCGGGTAAAGGCATTTTAACGCGCGAGTCGGCGCACGGTGTTTTTATCTATACGCCATTGGTGGGGCGTGCCGCGGGATTAGTGCAGTGGGTAAAGTTTATCGCCGACAATGTGTTTGATCTAGAGCCCACCGAAGTGGTGAATTTATTCGCCAAACGCAAAACCTATTCCGACGAAGAAATCAAAGAGCTGCGCGATTTGCTGTCGCGCGATGATGATCGCCACTGACTTTCTGAGACCGAACAGTGACAGAACCGTCTAGTTTTGTTTTTTACAGCTCCAGCCTTGTGTTGTTGGATTGGGCGCAGCGATTTTTGCTGCTGTCCATAGTGGGGTTTGCGGTAGTTTACACCTTGGTTAAGTGGCTTAAGCCATACAACGCCGGGCCGGTGTGGGCGGTTTTTTTGGGTTGGCTGTTTCTTACCTCTTCACCTCTGGTACCGGGTGTGCCTCAAAGCTGGATGGCGTGGACCGGGTTATCCGCATTTATTTTGGACGACCCCTGCGTGATGCTGCCAGTCGATCGCGTTGATTCGCTGATTACTCAGAGTCTTCCCTTTGTTACTAATACAGAACTGCTGGTGATTCTCTGGGGTTTAATAAGTTCGGCATTGCTGCTGCGGATCATTTATAAAAGGATGAGTTTTGTTGGCATCATTAACAAGGCAAATCCAGTCGTTGATCCCTATTGGCTAAACACTGTAGAAACTCTGCGCTCAGACTATGGGATTTCTCGTCGAGTTTATTTGTGCCACTCGCACTCTTACGCCGCGCCTTTCACCGTGGGTTATCTGCGCCCCGCGATTTTCTTGCCATCGTCCATAGTCACGGATTTAGATCGCGAAACGGTTAAAGTGATTATCGCTCATGAAATGGCGCACATTGCGCGCGGCGATGACTTCAGCGTAACCGTGCAGCATGTATTTAACGCGCTGTTCTTTTTTAATCCGGTGGTACGCATTGCGCAGCGCAACCTGAACGATGCTCGCGAGCTCGATTGTGATTGTCTGGCGGTGGCTCGCGGTAAAATATCACCGCGCGATTATGGCTTGGCGATGGTGCGTGTACTGGAGTATTTCAAAGGCAGTTTAACTCCCAATGTCCCTGTGGCGGGTTTTCTCAGTAAAGATATTAAGTGTCGTATTCACGGCTTAATGGACTCAAGGGCGCAGCAGCGAGGCTGGTTGCTTACCGCAGTGCTGTCGGTTGCAGGGTTGTTAATGGTCAGCTCGGTATTGGCGGCCAGTAAACCCGCGCCCCAAATTTTGCCCCCGCAACATGCCAAGGCGTTATTAACGCAATTAGACCCGGTGCATCCTATGCCGGGCGCGCAGGTGACGGGGCATTTGCATCTGGGCTCCCCGCTTGGCTGCTTGATCCCGGAGCGCGATCACTATCATACGGGCATGGATTTAACACCACAGACGCCGGGTGCTCCCGTTTATGCGATTGCCCCTGGAGTGGTAAGCAAAGTGCTGGTACCAGCCGGAGAATACGGCAAGTTGGTCAAAATAGAACACAAGCACTCAATTCACGCGACTTATGTTCGCCTGGATAACGTCGAGGTCAAGGTCGGCCAGCCTGTTGGTCGCGGCCAAAAAATTGGTGACTCGGGAGCAACGCCAGTAACTGGTCACGTGCATTTTGAACTCACCCTGGGCCAGGATATTATTAACCCAGAGCTAATTCTCGCCCATTAACGCTGCTCTTCTAAGGCCAGTCCGCTGACTGTTTGCGATACCTCTTGTGCTCCCTGATGAATCTGTTCGATTACTCTAGCGACCTGCTGGTTTAGCTCGCTGCCGTTTTGTACCGACTGCGATACCGATTCGATCTGTGCGGTAATCGCCTGAGTGAGCTGTTGATTGTGTTTAACCACTTGTTCAATCTCGGTGGTTGATTGCGAGGTGCGCGCTGCCAGTTGGCGTACCTCGTCCGCCACCACCGCAAACCCGCGCCCCAGATCGCCCGCTCGCGCCGCTTCAATCGCAGCGTTAAGGGCCAGTAAATTGGTTTGCTCGGCGATGGCGCTGATGGTCGAAACAATTGCCTTAATCTGCCCCGACTGCTCATTGAGCTGGCTGATTAATGTCACAGTGTCTTCTACTTGCCGATCGATGGCGGTGGAGTTCTCAAGTGCGGTATCGAGAATGTGTGAGCCTTCCACTGAAGTGTTTAAGGTGCTTGTGGCACTCGCCTTCGCCACCCGCGCGGCATCGGCAATGGTCTCGTTGTGTTGTACTTGGGCGGTAATATCCGAGGCAAACTTGACCACTTTGTACACGCGCCCACTGGTGTCAAATACCGGGTTATAGGTTGCCTCTAGCCAGAGCACCTGGCCCCCTGCGGTGCGTCGTTCAAAGCGGCCGCTTTTAAAGGCGCCCGCCGCCAGTTCACGCCAAAAATCAGGGTGGCTGTGGTAAAACTCGGCGGTGCAAAGCATTTCGTGATGCCTACCGCTTATCTCTTCCAGGCGATAGCCCACGGCGTTTAAAAAGTTGCTGTTGGCATGTAGTATCTCGCCCTCGGGGGTGAACTCGATCACCGCCATGGAGCGGTTCAAGGCGTCGACCACACCGTTTTGTTGCGCGCTTTGCAGGTGCTGTTCGGTGACGTCAGTGGCAAGTTGTATCACTTTGATTACCTCGCCCTGGTCGCTTACCGGAATAAACGTCGAGTCCAGCCACAGCTGGCTTGTACCGCGGCCGTAGTCGGCCTTTAATTGCTGACTCTTTCCTTGCGCTACGGCCTGCCACAGCAAGCGGTTGTCTGGCCCAGCGGGGGCGTCAGTGTGGCACAGCTGTTGGTGCTTACGGCCGATTAGCTGCTCTGGCGTTTGCCCCAGTTTCTGAGCAAAGACCTCGCTGATGCTAAGCAGCCTGGCGTGCACATCGTATTCGGCATAGAGCGTATGCTGCTGCAGGCTTTGCAGCAGTGCCTGATCCAGACGCGAACTCTGCTGCAGACTGTTTAGCTGGTTCTTTAAGGCACGATTAAACATAGGGCATCTCTTCTTCCAGGCTATCTCTGGGGCTCGGGTTATAAGGCTAGGCTGACAACTTGAATAATGAGTAAATACGCGCCATCTTCGCGATTGGATCACGACCGCTAAATTCAGTGAAGAGGATTATTTCTGCTAACGAGAATAAGCGTTTAACCTGCAAATTTATAATAACGGTTATCAGGGGTGGTTATGCGAGTTGTTCTTGTGGCGTTAAGTCTCTTGCTGGCGGTGGCTTGTGCTCACTCGCCGGCAGATAAACCAAGCGCTCTGGTTGCAGAGGCGCTGATAAATCCAGCGGCAGATTACCCGCAAAGCCACGCCTCGAGCATTGCGCAAACAACCGATGGCGATATAGTGGCGACCTGGTTTAGCGGCTTACACGAGCGCCACCCGCAGGTGGCTATATACTTCGCCCGTCAGCAAGAGGGTAAGTGGCAAAGCGCGCAGCAGGTGGCCACTGGTCAGCAGGCCGATGGCAGCTGGCTGCCCACCTGGAATCCGGTGCTGTTTCAGCCCCCGCAAAGCGACTTGCATTTGTTTTACAAGGTGGGGCCTAACCCGCGCGAATGGTGGGGGATGGTAATGACCTCAGCCGATGGCGGTATAACCTGGAGCGAGCCGCGCCGCCTGCCCGAGGGGATTCTTGGCCCGATTAAAAACAAACCCGTGGTAACGGGCATGGGCGCTTGGCTGTCGCCGTCTAGCACCGAAGGGGCCGAAGGCTGGCGGCTGCATTTTGAAATCAGTAAAGATCAGGGCGCGAGCTGGACCAAGACTAGCCCTGTCGACCCCGGGCCGGGAATCGATGCTATTCAGCCCAGTGTGTTGTTCTATCCCGATGGCCGTTTGCAGGCGCTAGCCCGCACCAAGCAGGGGGTAATCGGCAGCAGCTGGTCGGTAGATCGCGGCAAAAGCTGGTCCCCGGTGGCGGCCATAGAACTGCCAAACCCAAGCTCGGGTACCGATGCCGTTACCCTGGCCGACGGCCGTCAGCTGTTGGTTTATAACCACGCCGCCCACAATCCCGACACTCCCGGCAAGGGGCCGCGTTATCCGCTGGCGCTGGCCACTTCGCGAGACGGCGTGCACTGGCAACGGGTACTGACCTTGGAAGATCAACCGTTAAAAGAGGGCTATGGGTATCCGGCGATTATTCAGACCGAGGATGACTTGGTGCATATTACCTACACCCTGGGCCGCGAGCGTATCAAGCATATGGTTGTCGATCCGCACAAGTTTTGAGTTGCCGAGAGTCTTACCGCTCGGGCATTTGCCTGATAAATTAGTCCCTGCAATCGAAAGTGTGTACCGCGCCGGGAAGGCTTATTTAGCACTGAGGCGTAATATTTTTCGCAACAGGAGAGGCAGATGTACGACGGCGAACGGATCAACAGTATTACCCATTTGGTCGGCGCGGTGTTGGCGCTGGTGGGGTTTGGCGCGCTGCTGACCATCAGCATTCAGCAGCTTGATGCGGCGCTGATTGTGAGCTTTGTGATTTTCGGCGTAACCCTGATTTTGCTCTACACCATGTCCACCCTGTATCACAGTTTTCGCTCACCCAAGGTTAAGGCGGTGTTTCGTCAGCTGGATCATGTGTGTATTTATCTGCTGATTGCCGGCACTTATACCCCGTTTATGTTGGTGACCGTAGGCGGCACTACTGGCTTAATTATGCTGGTGCTGATTTGGTCGTTGGCGCTGGTGGGGCTGTTGCTGGATATCCTGCCGAAAAAGCGCATCAAGTGGCTGCAGATTTTAATTTACCTGGTAATGGGCTGGGTGTGTGTGGTGGTGTACCGAGACTTGGCGGCCAACTTCGACCCGGTAGGATTGTTGTGGCTGTGGCTGGGGGGGATTGCCTATACCGTGGGGGTGATTTTTTACGTGCTAGATGGCATGCGCAAACTGCGCCACGCCCACGGTATTTGGCATATGTTTGTGTTAGCGGGTTCTTTCTGTCATTTCGTTTCTATTGTCGCTTATGTGCGATAGGCCGCGCCAAAGTAACAAGAGGGCGGTGACGATAAAGCTGAGGTTAATGCCCAAAGGCGCCGCTTTCCAGGCGTAGGTGCCGAACGCCATTGCATGCAGAATTACCATTGCCAATAGCGTTAGTGCACCGGCTAGCTGCAGCAGCCCTTTGCTGCGGTTGTGGTGATCGACCCACTGACACAGCAACGCAGCGACAACCAGTGTTCCCCAAAAGAGCCCGTGGGAGCTGATACCCAGCGCCAGTTGTGACACCGCCGTCAGCCCCAGCGCAAGCGGGGTGCCCCACACAATAGCGGTCCAGATATTATTCAGCCCATCGCGCTGGCGCCGCTTGGCCAGCCAGATATTAATACCGCTCACTGAAATAACCGCCAGCGCCAAACCGAGCGCGACATAGGCGAGCTTAACCAGCATACCGCCATAGTGGCCAAAGTGAATTCGGTACACGGAGAAAATAGCCTGGCGGCCCGCCTCGCCGTCACTAAAGCCCACCTTGCTCAAATAATTACCGGCGCTGTCAAAGCGATATTGCTCGGCGTAAATTAAGCGCCCCGGGTGTTCGGCGCCCAGCAAAATATACTGGTGTTCGGTACCTACATCTTCCACGGTAATGTAAAACGGTTTGGCCTCGGGAGCGATTTGCGGCATTTGCGCCAGGGCCTTGCCGACGGCGGCGGTTTGTAATGACTGCTCCAGTTCGGGTTCGGCACCGTAAATGGCCGGTACCACCTTACTGGTGTCGCCATCGTAAAACGCTTGCGCACCAATCAAGACAAACAAGCTGGCGAGGCCAAAAAACGCCCCGGTAATACCAATCATTAAATGAAAGGGCGCGCCCCAGACGCTAAAGCGATTGTGCCAATCGGCCTGATTTAAGCGAGTGGCCGCTTTCGGGCGCAGGGTAAAGGCATCTTTAAAAATACGTGGGTGTGACATAAAGCCCGAAATAATCAGGCCGCATAGCATCACTCCGAGAATACTCACCACGATCATGCCAAAACTTTTCGGCAGGTGCAGATAAAGATGTAAATCGATCAGTAGCTGAGTCCAGGGCGCTTCGACTTTATTCCCCAGGCTGCCATCGGCGTTGACAAAATAGCTGCCGTCGTCCGAAGCCACGGTTAAGTGGGGGCTGTCGGCGGTGGGTAACATCACGAACATATGGTGGTGATGATCGTCGTCGGTTGCTTCTTCCTGTTGTTCGGCAGCCGCGACTTTTGCTTCGAGCAAGTTATAAGCGCTTTGCACCTGTTCGGGCGTCACCTGATGGCGCTCGGGGGCATCGGCCTGCTCCCAGTGTTCCAGCTCGTGTTCAAACACCAAAAACGAACCCGACAGACACACCAGGTACATAAAGGCGCCCACGGCTAAGCCCAGCCAGGCGTGGCTGGTAAGAGACTGTTTAACCAAGGCGGGGGAGAGTAATTGTTTCATAGCGTCACAGCAGAATAACGGCGCCGCTGGCCAGACCGGCCAACAGCAGAACAATAGGAGGGCGGGCGGGGCGCGGATCGGCCAGCAGCCAGTAACCGGCTAGGCCCCACAGCAAAGGTGACAGCAAGGCCGCCAGCACCATGGCGTTTACCGCTGATAGTGGCAGCAACTTACCCATCGCCACCAGCAGCGCTACGCTGACTACACCAGCGAGCAGCACCACAGCCAGTAAACGCCACAATTGATAGGCCATAGTGCCGAAGCGCGCCAGTCGCAGCTTATCCCGTACCTGGGGTTTGGTCTTTTGCAGACGGTGATCTGCGCTGAGCACAATAATGCTCCAGGCCGCCAGCGCCAGAGTGATCAGAGTAAAGCTAATACCGAACTCGGCTCCGGCGCGGTAGCTCCAAAGCCCGCTGGCGACAAGCAGCATTAGCCAGCCGCATAAACTGGCGAGTGGGGTCGGGCCGGGGCGGCGCCAGGCATAAAACATTACGCCTGCAGCGCCACAAGTGAGGGCGCAGGCGAGCGGGGCCAAAACCATGGCGAGCTCCTGTGGTAAGAAAACGCGCCAATGGTATTGAGAAATATTATTAACTGCAACCGTTAGGAGGCTGTTTTACCGGTTATTGGCAGTTTGTTGGGGGTATCTGACCTGTTGCGCCATAGGTTGGGGCTGCCAATACACCAACGAGCGCCACAGCCATTCAAGGGGGCCAAACTTATAGCGTGACAGCCACCAGTGGGCGGCTAATATTTGCAGGGTCCAGATTCCGGCAACCACAAGGTACAGTTCGGCGCGCTCTAATTGGCCGTACCAGCCCAGGCCAAAGCCATAAAAAATAAACGCGCCAAGCGCAGATTGGCTGACATATAGCGTGAGTGCCATTCTGCCGCAAACGGCCAGCGCCTGACGAACGCGGGTAAGCCGTGCCGTTTTAGCCAGCCAGAGGAAAACGCCTGCGTAACCCAGTGTCAGAGGTACGCGCCCCAGGTCGTAGTACAGCCCCAGAAAGCTCCATTTAAGCACGGCAAGTAAACTGAAATCGTGGCGTATCAGTGCGGCCAACTCCAGTGCATTCACTGCAGTACCAATACCAATACCACCTAGAGCCAGACTTGCGTAAAAGCGTGTTGATCGTTGGGCGGTAAGGACTCCCGCCTTAAACAGTGCCATCCCGATTAGCATCATGCCCAAGGCATCGAACAAACCACCCTGGTAAACAATGGTTGATTGATAGGCAATAATCGTCGGTTTCAGCTCGCTGAATACCGACCCATAATTTCCCTGCAGCGCGTCAATTTGACGGGCAAGCTCTGCATCGTCCGGCTTGCGCCACCGTTGTATGTCCTCCCAGTGAGCCAGCGCATCTTGCTCGGTTTGGGTCAACTCTTGGTTTTGCCGTTCTTTTTGCGTAGCAATCTGCACAGTTTGCTGGGTATTTATGGTGTCTTGCACCTTATCGGCCGTGCGTGGCACCAGGGTCGCCAGCAAAGCAAGACCGATAATCATCAGCCAGCGGGCGCGTAGCACTCGCATTGGGTAGGCAAACATACCCGCTAACGCATACCAGTAGAGCACGTCGCCAAACCAGAGCAGCCCCCAGGCGTGTACCAGTCCGAAAATAAATAGCCACAGCATACGGCGGTAGTACAGATCGCCCGTTTGTGTACTTTGGTTGGCGCCTTGCCAATAACCGCTTAGCAGTAAAATGCTGGCGCCAAAAAGTAAAGAAAAAAGGCCGCGCATGGTGCCTTCAAAGAACAAATGCGTAACGGCAAAAGCCGCCAGGTTCCAACCTTCGGCACCGCCGTAAATACTGGGGTCCGAGTAGGCGCGAGGTAGACTAAAGCTGACGATATTAAGCAATAAAATGCCCAGCACGGCGGCGCCGCGCAGTGAATCTATGGCTTCTATACGAGGCTTATTGGCGCTCATGCGAGACATTTCTTAGCGCTGCTTAGCGCGCGAATTTTCTGCGCGTCATGAGCTACAGTCCAGTGCGGGTCTGGTCCAAACCACTCGAGCGATGCACTGTGAACACGGTCGCGAGGCAGTTTGTTGATAAACTCTTGATAGTCGTAAGCACCTTCAAACAGTGGCACCAAGCCGCTGCGATCACCGGCGGCGGAATACACATTGGCCGGTGCGAAAACCGGTAATAATTCGCGTCGACTGATGTTCTTAAAGTGTAGGTGATGCACGTAGGGCGATAGCAAATGCCAGGCTTTAACAGGGTCTTCGTGAGCTTCCCAAATGTGCAAAACATCCAAGTTAACTTTTAATGCGGCGTGATTCACATCGCCTAAAAGTTTTAGTGTTGCCTGAGTTGTATCGGCAAACGTGTCAGGGTGAGTCTCAAGTAATAGTTCGCAGCCGTGGCTATGGGCCTGTTGGCAGTATTGCTGCAACCGCATCACCAGCTGTTGATAATGTTCAGCGGACGCATCGGCGCTGGCGGTTTGGCCAGCAAAAATTCTCAGTTTACGAGTGCCCCAATGCTGCGCTAGCTCGCATAACTCTGTGAGTTTTTCCTGCCCTGTATGGAGTGGGCCTTGGAAGGGCAGGTAATCGCTCAGCATGGCGACATCCAGATTCATGGCTTTCAGCCATTGGCCATTAAGACCGGGTTGGTCGCGTAAATGGCGCGCATGCGCGGCCCACAGTTCGATACCGTCTAAACCACTGCGCGCGGCAAAGGTTGCCAGCTCTGGCAGGGAAATTAAGTGATGGCGAAAGCTAATGGTACAGAGGGATAAGTGCATCATGCCGGGTTGAGCTCCGCGTTTCGGTGGTCCGTAAAGGCTTGTTTGCGCCATTGGTCGCGCGCCTCGCGCACGGCTTGCTTGATGTTCAGTTCGCGCCGGTTCTGCTCGGCTACCAGCTCCAGCAGTTGCTCTAAATCGGCGCCGGTTTGCGTCATCGCCCACTTGTTGGCCTGGTACAGCAGTTTGTCGAAACCTTTCACCAGTATTTCAATGGCGTCGCACCAGCGCTCGAATTCTTGTGCCGGTTGGTTAAGCTCGCGCCAGAAGAAAGCCAACCCATGCTCGTAGGCGTACTTGCGTATCGCGAGCACCGGCAACTCCGCCAGGGCTTTACCCAGTTGCGTTGGTGCCTGGGCGCCTCCGGGTAGGTGGTGTTGGATAATGGTTTCGACTGCGTCGGTCAGGTGGTTTTGCTGCGGGTTAAAGCAGGCGTTGAAATAGGCATCAATATCGGCGGCGTAGGGAGCGTGCAGTGGGCGGGTGTCCAGCGTATAGCCACCGGCGACCGCCGGTGAGGCAATCGCTTGCATAACACGCTCGCGCTTGAGGTTGCCCTCCCAGCGAAAGTCCGGGTCCCACATCCACAGGTCTTCGTCGCTAGTGGCGTTTTCCAGCAGAACATAGTGTGGGAATGGGTCCAGCGCAAAGCGGTTTTCCCGCTCCGGTAGTCGATACATATCCAGCATTACCATCAGCTGCTGCCAGTCTGGGCGGTGTTGCAGCATAGCGCTCAGGGTATCGATATTGTTCTGCTTGCTCAGGCCGTGGTCGTACCATTGCGTTACTTTCGCGCCGTATAAGCGCTGGTACCAGCGAATAAAAAAATCGTGGTCGACCTTGTCGCTGTGGTAGCGCAGTTGGTGTTGTGCATCGATAAATACTTCGGCATCCCACACGCCAAAGTAAAAGGGGCGGTGGTCCAGCCCCTGCTGTTTAATACTGTGGCACAAGCAACTGACGACGCAGTGCACTTTAACGTCCAGCTCGGGCTCGCCCACAGTGTCTTGTTCTTGGGTACACAACAGCTGTTGTAAATCGGCCACGGTTTGCAGCTTGTCGGCATCCAATGCGTAGTCGGGAATCTGGTAGCCGGCTTGAGTTTCCAGCAGTACCAGTAGCTGCATTAATTCAATCGAATCCAGTCCTAAATCGTAGGTGAGGTGGGCACCTGTGTGCACGGCAGCGACATCAATACGCGGCAGGTTTTGCGCTACCAGGTCGCGCAACTGGGAGATAAAGTCGCTGCTCATCAGGCCACTCCTTCGCATGGCTGAGTCTGAGGCTGGCGGGCAAACTGTTGCGTTAATTGGCGCCGACTTATTTTGCCGTTACTTAAACGCGGAATTTGGTTTTGGTGTTGAATCCAGCTGGGGCACTGGTGCGAGGTTAAATGCTCGCGAAAAAAAGTGCGCAGTTCGACATCGCTGAGTTCTCTGCCGGTATAAATGGCGGCGACTCGCTCGCCGGCCAATGGGTCGGGCATTTTAAATACGACGGCTTCGTCGATATCCGGATGTTGGCTGAGGGCCGCTTCGACTTCCTGCGGATAGACATTAATGCCGCCGCAAATAATGGTGTCGTCCAGGCGGCCGCAAAAGTGCAAATTGCCATCGGCGTTGATAAACCCCGCGTCGCGGGTATGAATGTGTTTATCGCCTTGCTCAATAATGATTTCTTGCGCTTGCTGTGCGCTGCTACCGGCTTGCAGCTTACAGTGCTGCAGCGCCTGACCTAAGGTGCTGCTGGTTTGCGGCTGGTAGGCAATAGCAACACAGCCGGCTTCCGAGCAGCCGTACTGCTGCCAAATATGCGTTGCTTTGGCGCGCAGTTGTGCAAACCAGGGTTCGGGCATAACGCTGCCAGAGGTCATAACGCCGTACAGGGGCGTAGCGCCGCGCTGTAGCATAAGCAGGGTATGAATAAAAACCGGTGAACTGTAGAGCAGGGGTTTGGGGTAGCTTTCTAAAACTCGCAACAGCTGTTTGGGATTCCAGCCACTGACAATATGCGGTACCACTCCCCGAGCCATGGACGCGAGCAAGCCGCAAATAAAACCATAGGAGTGAGTAATGGCACAGGCAATCACCGGGGTGATATCTGCGCTTACATTGAGCAAGCGATTGTAGTGTTCGATTTCTGTATCTATCTCGTGCCAGCTGCGCTCGATGGCTTTGGGCTCACCAGTGGTGCCAGAGCTAAATTGAATTAACGTGCCAGAGGGGCGGCTGCTGTTGCCAATTTTTTCCAGTTTGCCGCCGTGTTGCCACAGTAGGTAGTCGCAGTCGAGTTTTAGCGCTTTGGTCAGTGCGGTGTCGTAGGGGGTGTCTGGCTGCAGTGGTGCGACCGATAAGTTGTGGTGACGACAGTAGAGCGCCACCGCGAGCCATTCAAAGGTATCGGCCGTGCAAACGGCCAGGCGTTTAGCCTTGCCGAGGCCCTGTTGTTGCAGAGCGTGCCAGCGCGCGTTGAGATCGTCTTGATGGTAGGTTTTATCGTCTAAGTAAAACAGCATGCATCACCTTAAAGCGTATCAGTGTGGGCGGTGGGAGCCAGCGGATTGGCGGCCCGGTGGTGGTATTCCTGGGCCTGGCGACAGAGTTTTTTACGCAGTAGCGATTCAACGGCAATGTGCGCCTGCTGGTAATTAAGCTGCTCCAGTCTCTGCGGATCGCACACAGCCAACTGCCGGTATTGATTCAGACATTGGCGCACCATTTGCCAGAATTCTCGCTCGGTAAGTTGATAGTGTTCTTCGCACAGCAGAGCCAGCTCTGACAAATGAAAGACAAACAAGGTATCCATTGCCAACTCGCGCAGAGCTTCAACAGATTGCATCCAGTAAAACTCATCGGCTTGCGCGTTGGCGTACAGTGGGTTGGTGGTGAAGTCGGGCGCGCGCTCGGGCGCGGCGAGAAACTCCGGTACATACTCCAGGCTCTCGTGAAAGTCGCGCGCCGCCAGCTTGCTGGGCCAACCGTTGTTGTGCACCATCAAGGTGTTCTGGCCGTGGGCTTCAATGGCAATGCCGTGGTGTGCTAGCAGATGCCACACCGGAAAAATCAGCGTCTGCAGTAGTTGCTGCAGCCAGGGGCGCAATCCGTACTGCGCAATCCAGGGGTCAATAAAAGGTTTGCCGTCGGCTTCGGTAAGTGACAATGCCATAAAGGGCACTGCCTGTTCGCCAGCTTGCAGGTGCCGGTTCATACTATCGCGCCAAATCGCGCCTAACTGACTTACCTGTGGCTTGTCAGTGTTAAATAATTTTTTTTCATTAACACGCACACCGGCGTATTCGCGCAGCACTATCAGCGGGTAACGCTGAAAAAAATCGTCGTCGGCAAGCGTGCTGGTCAGCCACTTTGAAATCAGTGGCGCTGAGTCTATGCCGTGGCTAAGTAAATAACGCGGCGCCGAGGTGTTGATGATATTGAGCGGCAGTTTTACATCGGGCTCGGTGGGCTTGTCCGCATTTAAAAGTGTACGCACCGACTGGCTGGGAAAATAATCATCTCCTGCGCTACCGAGAAACACGACTCGCTGATCGCACCCTTCGAGTTTAGGGGCAATAACCTGTTGCCACTGCCATGGGTGCACGGGGACAAACACATAGTGTTCACTGTCGAGCGATAGCTGTGCCAGGGTGCGGTTAAATTTTTCGCAGATTGCAGCGCTGAGAATATCGCGATAAAAATTCTCGTCGCTTTGGGCCTCGCCAGTTAAAAAACAACACTCTCTGGCCACCGCGAGCCACACCAGCTGTAGGCGCGCTTCGCACTCCGGCGCATAGCGACTATGATCCGCGGCAGAAAAACCGATGCGCGCTTTGAAGCAGGGGTGGTAGGGGTGCCCTTCGTGCATCGCCATTTCAAGTTCGCACAAAGACAAATTGCGCCTTTGGGGGCGGGTAATTTGCTGCGCTTCATTCCATTGGCACCAGTGCACGGTTTGCTGCAGCTCACGTAAAAAAGTCGCGCGTAATGTCTCGCTTGTTGGCAGGGCTTGCAGCAGTTGCGTCAATACTTGCTGCAAGTTGGGGGCGCGCGTAACGGGGCTAACCTGTGAGAGTGTATGAATTGCAAGTCGAACCCGGTCAAAGCCGCGCACCCGTCCTGTGCAGCGATAATGATTACCCGCAAGGTTAAAGTAGAAGGTTCTGCCGCTGACAATAAAATCGATTAACTTTTCCGCTAAAGCCGCTTCTAAAGCTTGGCGCACCACCCGTGTTAGCGGCGAGTGCGTTTCAGCTTTTAGCGCGATCGCTGAGCTAGACATAGGCGGCCTCGCGGCTGCGTTCTGTCACCGGCTCGGGTTCACACAAAGGATTGCCAATTTTCGTGTAGGCGGCGAGTTCCAACTCCGCTTCCAGCTCGTCAATGTCGTGAACCCGAGTGAGTAGGTTGGCCTTAGCGGCAATGTGTGGTTCGGTAAGCCAGCGCTGTAAAAGCTCGGCGCCGCTCCCTTGCATGCGCGCTTGCAGTCGGCGCAGCTTGGTGCGCATTAGCGCTAGCAGTTGAGTCTCTTTTACTAGCTCATCGGCCCCCAGGCGGTAAATAAGGGCAAATACTTGATTGACCAGCAGGTAATAGCCAAAGCGATCGAGAATGCTCTCGGTGTCGTAAAACAAATCGCTGTCGGCTTTGAGCTTGGGCTGAAGTTGCTGCAGCGTGGATTGCAGGCGGCGCTCCAAATAATAGCCCTGGTTGTCGCGATAGTAGTAGGTGTCGGGGTAGCCGTTGTGCAGGCGCAGTAAACTGTTTTGCTGGTGCGCTTCCAGGGCGATGCCAAAGCGATCAAACAGCACAATGCACGGCTCGATGGCGCAGTGCCAATAGGCGTCAAACCAGTCCAGCGCGAGGGCGTGTGCCGAGCGTTTTTCTCGCTTCGCCTGAGTTTTAATAATGCTGCCTAGCAGCGAAGACTCTTGTTGCGGGTGCCAGGTGTCTTGTAACAGCGCGCCCAGACAATAGACGTTAGCATCGCGCTCGGGCGTAAAAATATTATCGCGCAAAATGGTTTCAAAGCCGGTTTCAGATTCGCCGGTTCCGCGCAGGGTGATGTACGCCGGGTCAAATAAAAGTTGAAACGGACTGGCGTAATGGCAAAAACCGGTGGCCTGGACAAGCTCCGCCATCAGTAGCCCGGCATCTAACTCGTGGCGTTTGTTCTGGCGCAGTGAATTGGTGATTTTTATTGGCACCGAGACTTTGTACATCCAGCGCGCCTCACGGCGGTACAGAGTGCGCACCGATGATGTGGCCGCAAACTTTGGCCCCAGCGGCCCCAGATAGCGCAATTTCTGCTGTTGCATTAACTGCTGTACCGGCTCGCGGCTTAGCAACCACTGAGCTTGCAGCGGGTGTACCGGCAGTAGTTGTTCATCGCCGTGCAATGGCGGGGCTGGGTGTAAATCCGCAGCAATCAGTTCAGCGGCGCTCTGCGGGAGTAGAGAGTCCTGCTCAATTAATTCTTTTGCTGCGGCAAAGTAATGCAGCTGCAACTCGCCCTGCATCTCTGGCGTGACGATTTTATGTTGCCACTCGTGGATACCCTGGCGGCTTTTGGGGGTGGGGTGCAGCCAGTGCCCCAGCAATAAGCTCTGTTCAGAGGCGAGAAAATTATCCGGCAGGGTGTAGGGTTGCTGCCAGCGTGCTTCCAGGTAGCGCACAGTGTTTTGCAAACTGTCGGTCAGGCGATGGGTCAGCTCCAGTTGCCGCTGTTTTAATGTGGGGTTGGTGCCGTTGCCGCGCTCGTGAAACAGCTCTTTAATGAGCAGCAAAGTCGCGCTCCAGAAATTTTCCGCGTGGGGCGAGCTGCCTAAAATGGCAATATTGTGCTGGGCGTAAACGCTATCGATATGGTGACAACCCACTTGCGAGCGATAACTGACCGAGAGCCACAAGGTAAGGTTTTGCTGCGCCAGAGGCAGTTGCACCAGCCAGGGATTGTCAGAGGCGGCAGCGTTTAACCAGTGGCAGTGTCCAAACTCGGAGCCGCTTAACCAGACCCCCGAATCTATCTCGCGCAGGTAGCAATTAATAAATGCCTGGAAACTTTTGTGCTCAGCCAGCTGACGTGGAGAATCGGCCATGGGTATCCTCGCAACTCCGTGATGAGGAAAGTGTGCGACCGATTATATGAGAATATGTCTCAGTTTCATTAAGTTTTACGATTGTTACAAATTTGTCGTTTTTGTCATCTTGTGACGATAAGTTCAACTTTATGGGCAGAATATTGCTGCTTTAAGCTGATTGCCAACACGAAGGTCAGTAGCTCCGCCAGAGGTAGCGCCCATAAAAATAACGGGTTTTGCGGCAGCAGACGCAACACCAAGATAAACACCAGCGGCAAAATAAGGCTGCGCGAAAGCGCTAGCAGCGCCGAAAGCCGGGGCATTTGCAGACCGGTAAACCAGGCCGACATCACCAGGTTGATGCCGGTGAGAAAAAACACCGGGGCGATAACGGTGAGAAACTGCTGGGTGTAAAAAGCAGCCTGGGGGCTGGCTTGCTGGAAAAACCAAGTGCCCAGAAACCCCTTACTGAACATCGCCAAAAGCCAAAGCAGGCCGCCGCTGGCGGCGGCTAATCCCATCCCCAATTGCCAAAAGCGATTGACTCTGTGCCAGTGTCCGGCGCCGCGATTCTGACTAACCAGCACATGCACTACCTCCGCTATGGCGCAGGCCAACATAATGTTCAGCAGTAAGGTGTAGTTGGTTACTGCAAATCCGGCAATGGCGGCTACACCGTAATCGCGGCTGAGAATCCAGTGCACTGCCAGCAGGACGATACCGGCGGAGACTTCATTGACGAATTCCGACAAACCGTTGCCGCACAGTTTGAGCATTTGCCCCAGTGCCAGCCATTTTGGCTGCCAGCGCAAACGCTGACTGCGACGGTAAGTGTGCAGCAATAACACACACTGGGTAATTTGCGCGGCGGTGGTGGCCAGGGCGGCGGCGCGAATATCCCACTGCAAGCCCGCCAGCAGCACAACATCCAGCGCAATGTTGACCAGTGCACCCAACACCAGTGCTCGACTGGCGCGGCTGGGCTGCCCGGCGACTCGCAAAAAGTAATACAGCACCACCGCCAGGTACTGCGGAATAAGCCCCAGCAGCACTATGTGCAAGTAAGGCTTGGCGTAAACCAGCAGCGTCTCGGGCACGGCCAGTAGAGCCAATAGCTGGCGATCAAAAAGCCAGGCTGCGCTGGCAAGTACTGCAGCGCCAATACCCGCGCTGCACAGACAGCCGCTAAAAATTATATTGGCCGCGTTGTATTTACGCGCCCCGAGAAAGCGGCTGGCGGCGACGCTGCCGCCAATGGCGAGCATAAGTACCAGGCCGAACAGCAGGGTCCACAGCGGAATTAACAGGTTAACAGCGGCCAGGGCATCCGCCCCCAGCCATTTCCCGACCATGATTCCATCAACCAGCGCGGCTCCGGTTAGCGCCAGTAATCCGGCTACCGAGGAGCCCACATAACGAAAAAAGACTTTGATGCTGGGACCGTCGGTGGCCGGGTTATAGTCGCTGTGGGTGGCGCTCATAGATGCTCACTTGATGGTGTTCAATACTGGCAGGGTTGAGGGAAAGGTTATTCGCAGGCGGCTTGCATAGAGAGCTGATAGCCGTAACCGCGCACGGTTTGGATGGCGTCAGTGGGCATACCGAGTGCGATCAGCTTTTTTCTAACCCGGCTTAAGTGCATATCGATACTGCGATCGTGCTGGCAATAGGGTTTGTTCAGTACCCGCCGGTGTAGGTCGGCTTTGCGCAGCAGGGTGTTGTGCTGCTCGGCGAGGCAAAACAGCAGTTTGAATTGAATCGCGGTAAGAGTGATAGGGCGCTGGTTGTAGAACGCTGAGCGCGCTTGGGTATCCAGTTGCAGCGGGCCCAGAGCAAGGGTTCGCGTTTTGCCTACCGGCGGATGCTGCCACAGGCGCCTGATCAACGACTGGCTGCGCAGCATAAGCTCATCCGGGTTGATTGGGGTGGTGAGAAAGTCGTCCGCCCCTTGGCGTAAGGCGTGTACGCATAGCTCCCGGTCAGCTGCCAGCACGATAATTGGGCAGTGCTTCGCCTGACATTGGCGCTGCAGCGACGGCCAAGTTTCGGGTAGCTGCTCACCTACCTGGCAAAACACTAGGCTCGTGCCTTGCAGTAATGGCAGCTGGCCTGCACTGCAGACATGGTCACTAAAGGACACCCGCCAGCCCGCTCGGATAAAATTGCAGTTAAGGTCCTTAAAGACGCTGGTTGTTTCGCCGAGCCAGAGAGCCTGGATCGGTAAATCGTTGCTAGACATGCTCAGTTCCAAGTTACCTGTCAGCGTTTGCGTCTGCTCAGTGGCAAACAGAAATAAACGATACTCATTATCATTATCTTCTGCAATCACTATTTTTTACACTTTTTTTCTTTGCGGAAAAATTGCCACAAGCTCCTGATATTTTTGTAACAACTGTAACAAGTGTTTACTCTGGTTAAGATGGTAATGATAATGCTTCTTTTTTAGAACTTAGAGAATAGAAGGAAGCGATCTCCATGCAACGTCCGTTTAATTCCCTGACCAAGCTCAGCCCTCTGGCTCTCGCCATCGCTCTGGCGCCAAATTTCTCCCTAGCGCAATCCGAGGCCAATGCCGTAGACGAGAAAGAGCGGAACAAGAACCCCAAAGAAATCGAAGAGTTGGTGGTGATTGGTGAGCCCGTAGACAGCTTGCTGACGTCGGCGGACCTGGATCGTAAACAGGCCAATGATCTGGATGATATTTTCGCGGGTGTTCCTACAGTGCTGGTAGGCGGCTCGGTAGGGGCGGCGCAAAAAATCTATGTGCGCAACCTGGGTGAAGACACCCTGAATATCTCCGTTGATGGCGCCACCCAATCTGGCGTGACCTATCACCACACCGGCCGTATTTCAGTTGAACCGGAGCTGCTTAAACAGGTTCATGTGCAAGTGGGGGCCGGCGATGCCACCAGTGGCCCTGGCGCGCTGGGCGGTGCAATTAAATTTGAAACCAAAGACCCGGAAGATTTACTGGGCAACCGCAACTTTGGCGGTATCCTTAAAGCTGGTTACTTCTCTAATACCGAAGGTTACAAGGGCAGTGGCACTTTGTTTGGCCGCCTGGGCGATACTTTTAGTGCGATGGCCAGCTATGTCACCTCCGATCAGGATGATATGGAAGACCCGAATGGTAACGAACTGCCGGGCACTAACTCGGATCAGGATTTAGGTTTTGTAAAACTGGTGGGCGATTTTGGCGGTGGCCATAAAGCCAGCGTAAGCTACGAAAACCTGACCGAAGAAGGCGAGAAATTGACCCGTCCGGAATGGGGTGAAGGGCCGCGTAACCCACTGCGCGATTTAGAGTTCGACCGCAAGACCACCACCGTAAACTACTCGTGGGACAAGCCCAACAGCGATTGGCTGTTGTTGGATGTGAGCCTGTATAACACCGACTTTGAAATCTACCGCCCTTGGGATGACTACACCAGCGCCGTGGATACTCAGGGCTTTTTGCTCAGTAACACCAGCCAGGTGGGCGACCATAAAATTGTCTACGGTTCGGACTATCGCGACGACGAGGTGACCGCTGGTGAGCGCGCCGTGGGCGGCAATGTGTACACCGAAACCAGCGACGTGCTGGGCTTTTTTGTCCAGGATCACTTCCAGGCCACCGACGCCTTGCTGCTGACCTTTGGCACTCGCTGGGATGACTTTAACGCGGTGGATAAAGAAAACAACGAGTTTACCTCGGACGGCTTTAGCCCCAACGTCGGTTTTGCCTACGACATTACCCGTGATTTGACCTTTAGCGGTGGCTACGCCGAAGCCCTACGCGGGGTGGAAACCAACGACGGCTTTAAGCTGTTTGGCACCACCAATGACCCGGACTTAAAAGCCGAGCGGGCGAAAAACTTTGAGCTGGGGCTGGACTACACCCTGGGCGCGTTTTTGCTGAGTGCCGGTTACCACGACACCACTATTGAAGACGCCATCGGCAACGCTGTGCCCTGGTCACGCCACTACGAAAACTTGGGCGAATTGGAAACCAACGGTTACTCCTTGGGTGCCACTTATAACGGCGAGCGTTTGTTCTCCAAGTGGACCTATGTGGATACCGATGTAGAGCTGGACGGCGAAGCCCTGACTCGCTACTCCTATGGCTACCTGGGTACCTCTACCGGTAATACTTTGACCATGGACACTTCCTACCAGGTAAGCTCCAGCATTGATGTTGGCTGGATTATGACTCTGGTGCAGGATCTGGATGATATTTACGTGGAGTCGGCCGATGCGTTGATCAGCAAGCCTGGCTATAACGTTCACGATGTCTACGCACATTGGGAGCCGAGCGGTCTGCGCGGTTTCAGCGTCACCCTGACGGTGAAAAACGTGTTTGATGAAGAGTACTTAGACCACGGCAGTGTGGAAGACTTTACCCACCTGGAAGGCTACACCGGTATTAAAGGCTATCCAGCGCCTGGACAGGATATTCGCCTGAGTATGGCGCTGCGCTTCTAAGCACGCATCCCGGTAAAAGCGCAGCGATGTCATCGTTGCGCGTTTTTTGTGCCCGGCTGTTTTACAGCGCCAGAGATCCGCCCTCCAGCCAGCGCTGTACTCGCAAGATTTGATCGTGTTTAGCCTCAGTCGTGCTCAGAGGTAAGTAAATATCCGGCAGCACGCCGCAGCTATCGACCGGGTAGTGGGGCAGGCGTGCGCTGCGGGATGTGGCGTACCAGAGCTTCATGCCCGACTCGGGCAGGGTGTGACTCACGAGGTTTGAATAATCCAGTGCGCCCGCAGTGGGTTGGCCAATCAGTTTCACCTTAAAACTCTGCCGCACGGTCAGTAAAAATTGTTCGCCCGCGCTATAGCAGTGGGGCCCAATTAATATAGCAACCTGCCTGGGGCCAGGTACTTCACTCTCGATTTGGTTCAGGCTGTAAGGCTCCGGCCAGGTGCTGACGAACTCGCCGCCCGGTTGGCCTTGCATGGCAGCGATGACTTCGCCGATATAGTCGGCGGCGTCACCTGCACTGTGGGGCTCGCTGTGGGCGTTAATCTCTGCCAGCAGCCGTTGTAGGCCGTCGATGTTGGCGCGGGTGGCGCGCCACTGCACGCCAATACTTACCACCTCGCGGCGCACCAGCCAGGGCAACAAACTGGCGTAGCTCCAGTCGCTGCCGCCTTCGTTATGGCGCATATCGATAATCCAGTGGGGGCTGGCTTCCAAACTGTGGCGGTGCTGCTCCAGCAGCTGTTGCAGTGGTTGCGCATACTGGGGTTCAAAGCTTTGCAGCCGTAAGAGTACGCAGCTGGTCGAGAGTTGTTCAAAGCTCGGTGCCAGAGATCTGCATTCATTATTGTGACTTTCTGGCGGCGGCTCGGCGTGCAGTGGTTCAATGCCTAAATGGTTGCGGCGGTACTGCTGCAGGTGTTCGCTGTATAGCTCGGCGCATTCCCGCCAACTGCCCGCCGCGCGCAGAGCGCCCATGGTGCGCTGCAGTGACTGCTCAAAGCAGGCTTCGCCGCGCTGTTGTAAATGGCTGATGGCGCCGGCGTCGTTGAGGCGGAAAAAGTGGTCCAGGTAGTTGAGCTCGCGCGCGGCGAGCTTAAAACAAAAGGGCGCTTCGGCGAGATCGGTGTCCATAGTATCTGTGCATCCTTTGCGATGGGTGATAGCGTCAGTCCGTCAGGCTTTTGCGCACGGCGGCGCGCCAGCCTTTGAGCATAGCTTGGCGGGCCTTGGTGTCAATTTCGGGGTCGGCACTTTTCTCCAGGGTCCAGTTGGCGGCCACGTCATCCAAGTGCTTGAAAATGCCCAATTGCAGCGCGGCCAGCTGCGCCGCCCCCAGGGCGGTTGTTTCAATAATGTCGGGGCGCTCGACGCGGGTGTTGGTAATATCTGCCAGCGCCTGTAACAGCCAATTATTGGCGATCATCCCACCGTCCACCCGCAAAGTGTGGCTGGCTTGACCGGCGTCTTTTTCCATCGCGGACAGTAAGTCGTGAGTTTGGTAGCAGACCGCTTCTAAGGCGGCGCGGGCGATTTCGGCGCGGCCGCTGTTGCGGGTTAAGCCGCAAATAATCGCGCGTGCATCCGGCTCCCAGTGGGGGGCACCCAGGCCCGTGAAGGCTGGCACTAAATAGACCCCTTGGTTACCGTCGAGGCTCGCTGCCAAAGCCTCGGTTTGTGCCGCCTCTTGAATAATTCCTAGCTTGTCGCGCAGCCATTGCACGGCGGCACCGGCGATAAAAATGGAGCCCTCCAGCGCGTATTGGGGCTTGCCGTTGATACGATAGGCCAGGGTGGTGAGCAGGCGGTTGGCCGAATTTTGCGGTTTATCACCGGTGTGCATCAAAGCAAAACAGCCTGTGCCATAGGTGCTTTTAATCATGCCCGGTTTAAAACAGGCCTGGCCGATCATGGCGGCGTGTTGGTCGCCGGCGACTCCTGCGATAGGCAGTTGGCGGCCTTCCAGCCCTTCGGTTGCCATGCCAAAGTCGGCGGCGCAATCGAGTACCTCGGGTAGCATCTGGGCGGGAATATTAAACAGTTTGAGTAGCTCATCGTCCCACGCCTGTTGGTGAATATTAAACAGCGCGGTGCGGCAGGCGTTGGTGGCATCGGTAGCGTGTACGCGGCCGTTGGTAAATTTCCAAATCAACCAGCTGTCGATGGTGCCAAACGCCAGTTCGCCGCGCCTCGCGCGTTCGCGGGCGCCCTCCACTTTATCCAAAATCCAGGCGAGCTTGGTAGCAGAGAAGTAGGGGTCCAGTAGTAGGCCCGTGCGTTCACGCAGTAAGTCTTCATGGCCTTTGTCCCGCAGCTTACGGCAGCTGTCGGCGGTGCGCCTGTCTTGCCAGACAATGGCGGGGTAAATGGGTTCGCCGCTGGTCTTATCCCACACCACGGTGGTTTCACGCTGGTTGGTAATGCCGATGCCTGCCACCGCCTGGTTTGACTCCAGTTGTGCCAGGGCATCGCAGCAAACCTGGCTGGTAACCTGCCAAATTGCCAACGGGTCGTGTTCCACCCAGCCGTCGGCGGGAAAGTGTTGTGCAAACTCACGCTGGGCGCTGGCGAGTATTTTCCCGTCGCACGAAAATACAATAGCCCGGCTGCTGGTGGTGCCTTGATCAATGGCGAGAATTGCGTTGCTCAAGTCTTACCTCGTTATCATTGTGGGGTTGGGATGATTTTAGTGTATAAACAGTGAATACCAAATAATGTGAGCGGGTGCCGATACGGCGATAAAGGGAGTTCGGGATGAGCACGAGTAAAGCGGTAATTATTTTTACCCTGTTTTGCGCCTGTCTCGGGGCTTGTGCGCAGCAGCAGACGCAGCCCCAGTGGCAAAGCGGCACCAACCCCGCGACGCGCTGTATGATGACTCGCGAACCCAGCGATAATGGCTATGTAAGCCAGTGTCTGCGTCGTGAACGCGACATTGCTATTGGCAGCCGGTCAATGACGGCCACCTTTGCGGACGGTTTTATTGATTCGGTGTTGGACGGCCTTTTTAATCAGGGCGAGTAAAAACGAGAGCGGCCGTGTTTTGCCTGTGCGTGCTTAAATTCTGTTTGATAGAGGTGCTTGTTGGGCGATCTTTAGCGCTATCGTACAGGGGCGCTAAAATGTGGGGGACCTTGGCAAAGAAGAACTGGCGGACACCTAGTGTCCGCCAGCTGCGAGGGTTGTTATTCGCTTACCAGAAGCGAACGTAAATACCCACGGTAATCGCGATAATAATCACGGTGTGGATAATATCCCACTTGGTGATACCCGCTTTAATCTCCGCCCGTTGCTCAGGGCTGATGGACGCGTAGGTGATGCCAGCCAGCTGGCTGTCGGGAGCGCGCTTGGTAAAAAAGCTTACCCCGATCACGATTGCGCAGGTCGCTATAAACAAGCCGATGCAGTAGTACAGCCAGTTAACGGTTACCAGTGATTCCAAAATGCCGCCGGCCGGCAGGCTGTCGGCAAAAATTTGCAACACCAGGCGAGTCATACCCAGAATAAAGCCAGCCACCAGGCCGATAAAGCCCGCGGTGGGGGTGATGCGCTTAGAGAACACACCCAGCAGGAAGACAACGGCAACCGCAGGAGCAATCAGCGACTGAACCAGCTGCAGGTATTCGTACAGCACATCCGCTACCAGCTGCATTACCGGAATCCAGATCACGCCCAGTGCAACTACTACCAAGGTGGCCATACGGCCCACTTTTACCAAATGCTGCTCGGAAGACTCCGGCTTAAAGCGCTTGTAGAAGTCGATGGTAAACAGGGTGGCCGAAGAGTTAAACAGCGAAGCCAGCGAGCTCATCAGGGCGGCGATCAGACCCCCGATCACAATCCCCTTAACACCGGCAGGCAGCAGGGTAGAGACCAGCGTGGCAAACGCTTGGTCGGGGCTGTCCATTTGGATAATGCCTTTCTCGTTCAGGGCGAAGGCGATCATGCCCGGGAACAAAAAGATAAATACCGGCAGTAGTTTCAGGTAGCCCGCAAAGAAAGTACCGCGACGCGCGGCCTGAATGCCTTTGGCCGACAGCACACGCTGAACAATGTACTGGTCGGTACACCAGTACCAAAAACCAATAATGACCGAGCCGAAAATAACGCCGGGCCAGGGGAAGTCAGGGTCAGAGGCGGGGCGGAACAGGCTCATTTTCTCGCCGTTAATGCGCTCCAGCTCGGCAAAGCCGCCCAGCGCTTCCAGGCCGGTGACCAGAATAACCACCGAGCCAATAATCAGCACCGGAGTTTGAATCACCGAGGTCCAGAGAATCGCCTTCATGCCACCGAGCACTGTGTAAATACCGGTAATCAGCACCAGGCCAATCGCCGCAACCCAGAAGAAGTCGAAGCCCCACAAGGTATCAATTCCCAGCACCGTCTGCAGTACCACGCCGCCGGCGTATACGGTCACCGAGACTTTGGTAAGCACATAACTGATCAGCGAGATTATGGAGAGGAAGGTGCGGCTGGACGGGCCGTAGCGGCGCTCGAGAAACTCGGGCATGGTGTAAATTTTACTGGACCAGTAAAAGGGCACAAACAGCCAGCCCAGCAAAATAATAATAAAGGACTGCAATTCCCAGTGCGCCATAGCCATACCGGTTTGCGCGCCGGCGCCGGATAGGCCTACCAGGTGCTCCGAACCGATATTAGAGGCGAAAATAGACGAACCAATGACCAGCCAACCGGCATTGCGTCCAGCGAGAAAGTAGTCCGCCGTATCGTTTTCCTTCTGCTTCATGCAGATGCCAACGGTAACGGCCAGGATTAGGAAAAAGGCGCCTAGCACCCAGTAATCCAGAGCAGCAAATTCAATCATTATTTTCTCTCATCTATATTGTGTGTATGGCTGAGGAGTAGTGTGAAATTATTATAGTATAATAGTTTCTGTGACTATAACTCTCCTCGGTTTTTATTAGCTTCCGGGCTCGCGGAGGCGAATAATAGCAAAAACACCGAGCTAACGTTAACTTCTGCTAATTTTTCTGTATTTCACGGCCAGTTGTGCGTCATTCTGGGGCGATATTTCCTCCCGAGTGTCTAACTAAAATAGGATAAATACTTCGCTTTTGGTGGTTGACACGGAAAACACAGAGTATTAGCATTCAAATTGTAATACAAATAACGGCTCCACGAGGAGTTTAATACCCTATTTTTCCGGTGGTTCGCCGGGTTCGTACGTTTTGTATTCATTAATAATAATTTGGTGCTCACTCATTTATGCACCATATATAAACGGAGAAAAGCTATGTTCAAGCGACGTTTGCTCAGTTCCTCAGTAGCCATGGTTGCTGCTCTGGGTTCCCTTCAGGTTGCCGCACAAGATAACCAAGAAGACATGGATATGCTGCTCGAAGAAGTAGTCGTTACCGGTGTTCGTGCCAGCCTTAACAAAGCCATTGATATCAAACGCGACTCCATGCAGGTAATGGACGCGATTATTGCCGAAGACATCGGCAAGCTGCCCGACAATAACGTTGTAGAATCTCTGCAGCGTGTTCCCGGTATTCAGGTAACCGACCGCGCCGACGGCGAAGTAAACACCGTAACCATTCGTGGTTTGACCGACGTTAGCACCACCGTTAATGGTCGTACTATCTTTACCGCCTCTGGTCGTGCCATGGCTTTGGCCGATTTGCCTTCTACTTTGGTATCGCGCATCGACGTGATTAAAAACCGTTCTGCGGCCCAGTTTGAAGAAGGTATTGCCGGTCAGATTGATGTACACACCTTCCGTCCATTCGACTTTGACGGCTCTAAGGTTTCGGTTGCGCTGCGCGGCGTGTACAACGAGGAGTCTGAAGAAACGGATCCCATCCTGAGTGGCTTGTTCAGTAATGTATGGGAAACAGGTGCTGGTGACTTCGGTGCTTTGGTAAATGTTTCTTACGCTGAAACGAATTTCCGTACCCAGTCGGTAACCCCGGGTGCGATGTTTCCGTTTATGACCGAAGAGCCTCTGGATGGCTTTGTGCCCTTGCAGTTGATTGGTGCTGATACCGGTTTCTGGGCTCCTGGTCTGGACAACGGCCTGCCCATGGACGCAGGCTCCACTTTGGATATGAACGGCGTTGATCAGGAATACTACCTGTCGCGCGATGCCTATATCATGACTGATTTCACCGGTGAGCGCGAGCGCTCGGCGGCTAATGTGTCTTTGCAGTTTGCGCCCAATGACTCTTCCACCTATACCTTTGAGTCCATGTACACCGGCTACCGCAATGACACTTTCAACAACCTGCACTTCTCGTTTGTTGACTGGTGGAACGACTTGGCCAAATTCGGTCCGATTGAAGATACCTTTGAGTTGTACGAAGGCACTAACGTCATCAAAGAGCGCACCGTAGGTAGTCCGTTTACCTTTAACAGTGGCGACTTTGCGACTAACGCGACCGACTCAATGATGTACGCGTTGCGCGGTGAGTGGGATATTTCCGATAACTTCACCTTAGAGTCTGAGGTGGTTTATCAGGATAGTGAATTTGAAACTCAATTTATCGCATTGCGCGGGAACGGTGGTGGCCGCTACGGCACAACTGTTAACTTTACCGATGATACCTCTCAGGTGTTCTTGGATAATCCAGATACAGAGCGTGATGAAAGCGACTTGACCAATCTTAACGATTGGACCATGGGTGATATGTACGAAAATGGCGCTCGCACCGAAGGTTCGGCCGTTACCTTTACCGTTGATGGTGAATACCTGAATGAAGGTGGTCTGTTTCATACCTTTAACTTCGGTATGCGTTACGACGACCACGATGCCGCCGAATTCGGTCGCGATCAGACTCAAGCCGTTTGTCAGGGTACTGCAGAGCAGTGTCAGTTCAGTGCTTACGATGGCATTTCGCACGTAAACAGCGGTTTTATGGAAGGCGAGTATGATGTCCCGCGCAGCTGGGCTGTGGCTGATGGTCCTTGGTTGTATGAAAACCGTGAGCAGATGATGGGCCTTTACAACTTGGACCCGAATCAGCCTCTGCTGGAGCAATTTAATATCAACGAAGTGAACGCCGCACTTTACGCTACCGCTCGATTTGAAACCGAGTTGGCCGGTATGCGTGTAGATGGTGAAATCGGTGGTCGTTACGTAGACGTGCAAACCGATACCGAATTTGTTGATAGCGTTACTGAAGAGCGTACTCAAGGTTCAAGCGAAACGTCTGAGTTCTTGCCGAGCTTAACCGCTCGCCTGCACTTTACTGAAGGCCTGCTGCTGCGCTTTAACTACGGTGAAACCTTGCGCATGCCAGGCTTCTTGGATCTGAACCCTACTATCACCTACAACGACGACCTGTCTAACGTGGGTTATGGTACTGCCAGTGGTGGTAATCCGGACCTGGAGCCGACTACCTCGCAAAATATGGATCTGTCTCTGGAGTGGTACTTCGGTGATGCAAGCTCTGTTTATCTGACTGCCTTCCAACGTGATATCGAAGGTTTGGTGGTTGGTTTCCGCAACGCGGTGCAGCGCGATATTCCGGGCTATCAAGTGGATACCTTTATTCTTTCGCAGCCGGATAACGCTTCTGACGGCGAGTTGAGCGGCATTGAGGTGGGGGCAAGCTACTTCCCCGAAAACCTGCCAGGTCTGCTGGATGGTATCGGTGTTCAGGCGGCTTTGACTCTGTTGGATTCCGAGCAGACTATCCCGCAGTTAAACAACGTGGGGGAAATTATTGGTACCGAGACCACCGATATTATCGGTGTATCGGATACCTCTTATAACCTTACTTTGATTTACGAGCGTGAGTCTTTCGACACCCGCCTGGGTTACGTATGGCGTTCCGACTTCTACAACAACAACGAAGCGGCGCTGTTTGCTAATCCACTTAGCGTGTATCGCGATGCTCAGCAATCGCTGGACTTCCAGTTGAACTACAACATCACTGATGACTTAACGGTATCTTTCGATGCGACTAACCTGACCGATGAGACGTCTCACAGCCGCTATGGCAACAGCGAGTACGCCACTTTCGGTAACTGGAAGATTGCTCGCACCTTCGCACTGGGTGCTCGCTACTCTTTCTAATTCCACTAATGGGCTAGTGGAAGCAGAAGTGGACCCCTTCGGGGGTTCATCCGACTTCGGTCGGTTGCGCCTTCGGGCGCACAGGCAGAGTAATCTGCCAATGTATTTCTGCACCTTGTGCCCTGTGTTAGCGTGCGGTCGGCACAGGGTGTAGCTATACATGGTCTCTTCTTGTTTTGCCCCCTTTTTTAAGGGGGCTTTTTTGTGCCTGTCATTTTGCGTTATTTTTGCCTGGTTTTATTGAGGAATTGACGTCGGCCTGTCAAAAACACCGCGCTGGGGTGAAAGTATGGCAATTTAGCTTGAAACATCGACTAAGAGTCGATACTTTTAGCCAACTTGTAATATTGAGTAACCGTAAATGGCCGTTTTAGAAAGAAATAATAATCTCTCGCAACGCATGACCCAGCAGCTTGGGCGCGCGATTGTGTGTGGGGAATACAGCCAGGGTGAAAGCTTGCCCACCGAGGCTGACCTGTGTGAAGAGTTTGGGGTAAGTCGCACCGCCGTGCGCGAAGCGGTAAAAATGCTGTCTGCCAAGGGGCTTATTTCCAGTCGCCCGCGCCAAGGCATTCGCATTATGCCCGAAGAGGAGTGGAATATTTTCGACTCCGATTTGCTCAGCTGGTCCCTCGAAGGCAACCCTTCGCTGAAAGTGTTGAAAGAGTTTTTGCAAATGCGCATTGCCATTGAGCCCGAAGCGGCCGCGTTGGCAGCGCGTTTTGCGCGCCCCGAGCGGATTCAGGCAATTGGCGATGCGCTGGAGCGTATGCGGGTGGCGTCGGATAACTCTGAAAACGAGCTGGAAGCGGATATCGATTTTCACATCAGTATTCTTTATGCCAGTGAAAACCGTTTTTATATCCGTATGCGCGATTTTACCCGCACTGCCTTGAACGTGAGTATCCGCCACACCAACGTGATTAAAGCCAACCCGGATGGTGTTTTGGAAGATCACGCCAAGGTTTATTACGCGATTTCCAGCGGTAACGCCGAGCGTGCCAAGAACGCTATGTTTTTGCTGATTGATGAAGCGCTAGGCTTTATTGAGCACGAATTGGAAAAGTCAGGCGAGCGTTAAGCATACAAACCTCTGTCATATACCCTATAATGCCGGGTGATATTAAATTCCCCGGCATTATGGAGCCTATCTTTTGAGTAAACGCCAAGGTCCACCTTCCGACCCGTTTGCCGACCGCGAAGCGCAGAAATACGAAAACCCCATCCCCAGTCGAGAGCTGATTCTGGAATTGCTGGATCGTCAGCCCGGTCCCTGCACCCACCCGCAAGTTGCCGAGTTATTAGAGCTGAGTGACGAAGACGATATTGAGGCTCTGCGCCGACGTTTAATCGCAATGGCCCGCGATGGCCAGCTGGTCAGCAATCGCCGTGGTGCTTTCGCGCCCATTGATCTAACCGAGCTGGTGCGCGCCCGGGTTCAGGGCCACCGCGACGGCTTTGGTTTTGCCATTCCGGTCGAGGGTGGCGACGACATTTACCTGCACAACCGCCAGATGCGCAAAGTGTTTGACGGCGATGAGGTGCTGGTGCGTCTGCAGGGCGAAAATTACCGGGGTAAAGAAGAGGGCGCCATTGTCGAGGTGCTGGTACGAAATACCAAAACCCTGGCCGGCCGGTTTATCAAAGAAGACGGGGTACAGTTTTTAAGCCCCGAAAACGCCAAAATTACCCAGGATGTCATGATCGCTCAAGGTGACGAGCTGGGCGCCAATAGTGGTCAGATAGTGGTGGTGGAAATTACCCGCCAGCCGGAAAAGCAGCGCCCCCCGCAGGGCCGTGTGATTCAGGTGCTGGGCGATCATATGGCGCCGGGCATGGAAATTGAGCTTGCTATAGAATCCCACGGCATTCCCAATCAGTGGAGCCACGAAGCGCTCAGCGAAGCCGAAGCCCTGCCCTCTGAAGTGGACGAGGCCCACAAAACCGGCCGGGTGGATCTGCGCGATTTACCCTTTGTGACCATTGACGGCGAAGATGCCCGCGATTTTGACGATGCGGTCTTGTGTCAGCGCAAGAAAAGCGGTGGCTGGCGGTTGTTTGTGGCTATTGCCGATGTCTCGCACTATGTGCGCCCCGGTACCGGTTTAAACGAAGACGCGGTGCGCCGCGCTACCAGCGTTTATTTTCCCGATCATGTGGTGCCCATGCTGCCGGAGAAAATCTCCAACGGCCTGTGCTCGCTGAACCCTCATGTAGACCGGCTGGTCATGGTGTGCGAGATGACCGTCTCGGCTGCGGGCCAGGTCAGTGGCTACAAATTCTACGAAGGCATTATTCACTCCCACGCGCGCTTAACCTACAACCAGGTGGGAGCGGCTTTGGCTGGCGATGAAGCGGTGCGCGAAGAGCTGGCCGATCGCTTAAACGAGCTGGAAAATCTGAACGAGCTTTACAAAAGCCTGCGCGAGGCTCGCACCGAGCGCGGCGCGATTGACTTTGAAACCGTCGAGACGCGCATTGTCTTTAACGATGAGCGCAAGATTGATGAAATTTTACCGGTACGGCGCAACGATGCTCATAAGATTATTGAGGAGTGCATGCTGTGCGCCAACGTATCGGCGGCGCGCTTTTTAGAAAAGCACAATATTACTTCGCTATACCGGGTTCACCAGGGCCCTACCGCAGAAAAACTGGAGAACCTGCGCGAATTTCTTGCCGAGTTGGGTCTGGGCCTGGGCGGTGGCGACGAGCCCACCTCCGCCGATTACCAAGTGCTAATGGAAGCCATCAGCAACCGCGGCGACGCCAATATGATTCAAACCGTGATGTTGCGCAGCTTGCGCCAGGCGGTGTATCAGGTGGAAAACGACGGTCACTTTGGGTTGGGCTATGATGCCTACACCCATTTTACCTCGCCCATTCGCCGCTATCCGGATTTAATCGTGCACCGCGCTATCCGCTCGGTGGTGCGCTCCGACCAGCCGTCTTCCCATGTGGAGAGGGTCGAGGGCGTGGCACCTATCCCCCGGGAAAAAATCTATCCTTACAGCGTGGCGGATATGATTTCTCTGGGGGAGCATTCCTCCATGGCCGAGCGCCGCGCCGATGAAGCCTCACGCGATGTTGTTAGCTGGCTCAAGTGCGAATACTTGCAGGATAAGGTGGGTGAGGTTTTCGACGGTGTGGTCAGCTCAGTGACCGGCTTTGGTTTGTTTGTCGAGCTGGTAGATATTTATGTCGATGGCCTGGTGCATATTACCGCCTTGCCGCAAGACTATTACCGCTTTGACCCTGCCAAGCACCGCTTAGTAGGTGATCGTACCCGCCAGGTATTCGGCTTGGGTGACGAGCTGAAGGTGCGTGTCGTGCGGGTGAGCCTGGATGAGCGCAAAATTGACTTTGAGCTTGAAAGCGTCACCAGTAAACGCCGCAGCGCTGCTAAAAATTCTGGCGGGGATAAAAACAAAGGCAAGCAGGGCGGTCGCGGCGGTAAAAACGCCGGTGGCAAAAAAGCCGCTTCGGCCCATCGGCCCAGCAAGAAAACGACCGACCCGTCCAAGCCCAGAAAACCGCGCAAGAGGAAACCGAAAAATGGCTCTGAAACCGGCGCGCAAGTTCGTCGCCCGTCGCAAGATTCGCCAGTTCGACAGGCGCAAACAAAGTCAGAGGAAAAAAGCCGATCTGTATTTGCGCAAGCAGCAGCTGGGGTTAAGAAGGCGTTGGCGAGATTTAAAAAGAAGCCTCCGCAGGACTAACGCCATGTTGTTTTGGTGCGATAAGTACGCCGGCGGCGCCCCCGAGCTTGAACAGGAAAGTAAAAGAGAAGACGTGTGAGCAAAAATGACATTCTCTATGGTCTGCACGCGGTGCAAGCCATTTTAAAAAGTGCCCCCCAGCGAGTATTAACGTTAATGGTGTTGCAGGGACGCACGGATCAAAAACTGCAGAAAATTCTGCAGTTGGCGCGCCAAAATGGTATATCGGTGCAAGAGGCGTCACGCAAAAAAATGGACGCGCTGGCAGCGGACGCCAATCATCAAGGAGTGATAGCCCAGGCGCGCCCGGGTAAAAGCCACGACGAAGCCTATCTGTATGAGTTGCTGGATTCGCTGGAGCACCCGCCGCTGTTGCTGGTATTGGATGGCGTTACCGACCCGCATAATCTCGGGGCCTGTCTGCGCTCGGCTGATGCCGCCGGTGTGGACGCGGTTATTGCTCCTAAGGATAACGCTGCGGGGTTAAACCCTACCGCGCGCAAGGTGGCTTGCGGCGCAGCCGAAGTCGTGCCTTTTATTCCGGTGACTAATTTGGCGCGCACACTGGAAAAGCTTAAAGCTCGCGGTGTTTGGGTGAAGGGCGCTGCGGGTGAGGCGAGCGCGACCATTTTTAGCAGTGATCTGACCGGCGCCGTGGCATTGGTGATGGGGGCAGAAGGAGAGGGCTTGCGTCGCCTGACCCGCGAAACCTGCGACGAGCTGATTAAAATCCCCATGGTAGGAACAGTCAGCAGTTTAAATGTGTCGGTGGCAACCGGTATTTGTCTGTTCGAGGCGGTGCGCCAGCGTAGCTGAGGGAGCCTCTGATTAAGTTCTCAGAGGTTCCTTACGTTCTTACACTGCTATTCACAGGCCGCTCGGCCACGGTTACTTCCAGCTCCAGCTGCTCTGGCTCGGCATTGAGGCGTGGGCGCAATACGCGCACGCTGACCTTGGTGCCCGGGTCCAGCTCTGCCACTTCATTTAAACCCTGGCGTTCGGTGCCAATTGGCTGGCCGTTGATATGAGTCAGTAGGTCGCCGCGTTTAATGCCCGCGATATGGGCGGGCTGATTAATACTGACGTCGGTGACCAGCACTCCAGGGGTATTGCCGGGTATTCCCAGCTCCTGTAACTGAGTATCGCTAAGGCGCTCAACGGTTAGACCCAGCCAGCCGCGCACTACCCGGCCGTATTTGATGATGTCATTGAGCGAGTCCATGGCATCGTCCACCGGCACCGCAAAGCCGATACCAACAGTGTCAAAAATAATCGCCGCGTTGATGCCCAGCAGATTGCCCTGGGTATCGATCAGGGCGCCGCCAGAGTTGCCTGGGTTAATCGCCGCGTCAGTTTGGATGTAATTTTCATACACACTCAACCCCAGGCCATAGCGGCTGAGAGCACTGACAATACCCTGGGTGACCGTCTGCCCAACTCCGAACGGGTTGCCGATCGCGAGCACGACATCGCCCACTCGGCTCGCTTTAGGGTTGCCCAGGGTGATCGGGGTGAGGTCGTCCAGCTCGATTTTCAGTACCGCTAAGTCGCTCTCAGGATCATTGCCAATAAAGGTCGCTCCGGCGCGGCGTCCGTCGTGCAGCAATACCAGAATTTCATCGGCGCCGTCGATTACGTGGTTATTGGTTAGCAGGTAGCCCTCTTCACTGACAATTACTCCTGAGCCCAGCGCCGACTGCACACGTTTTTGCTGGCTGGGGTTGCGATACAGTTGCTCGTAAAGAGGATGATTTGCCAGCGGATGGCGGCGGGTTTCAATCACCTTGCGAGAATAAATATTGACCACCGAGCTCGCTGCCTTGTCGACGGCATCGGCGTAGGAGGTGGTGTTGGGTATGCTATGACGCGCCGTAACCGGGTTAGTGCTGCCCTCGGGCAGCAGGTCCGGAAACAGAGCGAATACGAGCAGCGCTATCACCAAGCCTGCCAGAGCCGGCCAGGCGAGAAATTGCAGCGCGCGGGCGAGCAGGGGCATGCGCTCTCCAGTTGTTGTTATGAGTTGTGCTGGCTGCGCACATGGGCCTCGGCATCGGCGCTGGCCGCTTCGGTTTCGTCCAGGTCATAGTCTTCGCTCAGCGCGCCTTTGCGGCCTTCGCGTTTTGGCGCCCAGTCTCGCGGCGCCTCTACCTTTGCGTGTTCGATTTCGTCGGCGCCGCCGGGAAGCTGATGCTTGGCGTCTGCCAACAGCTGGCGACTGATTTCGGGGGTGCTCAACTTTAGAGCGCTAGACGCCAAATGCTCGTGCATGTCGCGGTAGCTTTCGTTAAGGCTGTTAACCAGCTCGGTGGTGCGCGCAAAGTGTTCGGTGACGTCGCGCTGGTAATGGTCCAGAGCCTGCTCAGCTTCTTGCAGGCGTTTTTGCATATCGGCGTTGCGACTGCCACTGCTGCCGCTGCGTGAGAGAATGTGGCCCGCTGCGCAGCCGACTAAAAGTGATACCAGCACTGCAACAATGACCGTAACTAATGAAAACACAAAAACTCTCCTGAATAGACCGCTCAATGTACCGGGCCTGATGCGAGATTAGGCCCTAACCTTTATTATACGGCCTTTTAACGACTAAAGAGAGGTGTGGGGCACAAGTCGCTGAGATTCGTTCCCCGGACAGTTGTATTTCACTATGACAGATTTGTTTTTATCGCAGGCAAAGACCCTCATCGACGGGCCGGTCGGTCCGTTAGAGATCGCGGCCTCTAAGGGCAGCGACAGTGGCGAGTACCGCCATTGCAACACTTTCGCAGTAATCGCTCATCCGCACCCATTGCACGGCGGCACTATGGATAACAAAGTGGTGACCACGCTGATGCGCTGTTATCGCGATTTGGGCGTGGATGTATTGCGCTTTAATTTTCGCGGCGTAGGGCAAAGCGGCGGTGAGCACGATCACGCAGTGGGCGAGTTGGACGATATGCTTGCCGTTATCGCTGCAGGTCTTGCCAGCCGCCCAGGCGCGCGGCCTCTGCTGGCCGGCTTTTCATTTGGCTCATCGGTGGCGGCGCGGGCGAGTTATAAGGTAAATGCTGCGCACTTGTGTCTGGTAGCGCCGCCGGTGCCGCGTTACGAATTTGAATCCGGAGGCGCTTTTCCTGCCCCGCTCAGCGTTTTGCAGGGCGAGCAGGATGAGCGGGTTGATGAGTCGGATGTCAGACGCTGGGCCGGGGCCTTGGCAGGTGATGTTCGCTATCACTGCTTCGCCGCTACAGGTCATTTCTTTCATGGCAAGTTGGTGGAGTTAAAGCAGCAGCTTGCCGAGGACTTGGTGCAGCAGAGTCCAGCGCGGGGGTGGTCGTGAGCGAAGCAATGTCCCCCCAGCGGCGCTATGAGCGAGATTTGCAGGCGCCAGACTTCCATGCTGATGCATCCCAGGCTATGGCGGTTGCCGAGCTGCAGGCTTTGTACGAGGCGTTGCTGCAGCCGACTCCAGCGCCCAGCCTGTGGGCGCGGCTGACGGGTAAGCGTGAGCGCGAGCCGGTGCGCGGTCTGTATTTTTGGGGCGGAGTGGGGCGCGGCAAAACCTATTTGATGGATAATTTTTACGAGAGTTTGCCGTTTAAGGAAAAGATGCGCGCGCACTTTCATCGTTTTATGCGCCGTGTGCACAGTGAGCTAAAAAAACTGGCCGGACAAAAAAATCCGCTGGAGCAGGTGGCCGATAACATTGCCGGTGAGGCGAGGGTAATCTGTTTTGACGAATTTTTTGTCAGCGATATAACCGATGCCATGATCCTGGCGGGGTTGCTGGATGGTTTGTTCCGCCGCGGGGTCACCCTGGTGGCCACTTCCAATATTGAGCCCTCTGGTCTGTACAAGGACGGATTGCAGCGTGTGCGCTTTTTACCGGCGATTGCGCTGCTGCAAAAGCATACCAAAGTTGTAAACGTTGATGGCGGCGTCGATTACCGCCTGCGGGCCCTGGAGCAAGCTGAACTCTACTATAGCCCTTTGGGGCAGGTGGCGGAGCAGGGATTAGAGCGCGCCTTTGTCAGTCTCGCGCCTGCCGGAGCTCAGCGCCGCGCTGATGTGAAGCTCGAGGTAGAAGGGCGACCGATATTGGCGCGCTGGGTGGCTGATGATGTGGCCTGGTTCGAGTTTAACGAGCTTTGCGATGGACCGCGCTCGCAGAATGACTATATTGAGCTGGCGCGAGAGTTTCATACGGTATTGGTGGCAAATGTGCCGCAGTTGGGCGGCGATAAAGATGATCAGGCGCGGCGCTTTATTAATTTGGTGGACGAGTTCTACGATCGTCACGTCAAATTGGTGGTGTCGGCCGAGCAGCCGCTGGAAAGTCTGTACGCTGGTGGTCGGCTGGAGTTTGAATTTGAACGCACCGCCAGCCGTCTGTTAGAGATGCGCAGTCACGAGTATTTGGGGCGTCCGCATCGCCCCTAGCGCTAACCGCATTGGGTCCCGGGGAGGAGTTGAACGCCCCGCTTTTCGGTCGAATTGCAACTGGATAAAAAAAGTGCAAAAAGAGGTTGAAAAGATATCGGCGCTTATGTAGTATTCGCGCTCTTTTGTGGGAAGCACCACCTAGTAGGCAGGTATAACATGAAGACATATAGTGCTAAAGCAGAGTCAGTCGTTCGCGATTGGTTCGTCATTGATGCAGAAGGTAAGACTCTGGGCCGTATGGCTACGGAGATCGCTACTCGTCTGCGCGGAAAGCACAAACCTGAGTACACCCCGCATGTTGACACCGGTGACTACATCGTAGTTATTAACGCAGAGAAAGTTGCTGTGACCGGTCGCAAAGCTACTGACAAGATGTACTATCGTCACACCGGTTACATCGGTGGCATCAAGTCTATTAGCTTTGAGAAGCTGATCGATAAGGCTCCAGAGCGTGTAATTCAGTCTGCTGTAAAAGGCATGCTGCCACGTGGTCCTCTCGGTCGCGCTATGTTCAACAAGTTGAAAGTGTACGCAGGTAGTGAGCATCCGCACACTGCTCAGCAGCCGCAAGAACTTAACATCTAAACGGAAAGCTGATTATGGCAGTTACTCAATATTACGGTACCGGCCGTCGTAAGACCTCGACCGCTCGAGTGTTCATTACTCCAGGCACAGGTACAATCACCATCAATGGTCGTCCGCTGGATCAGTATTTCGGTCGCGAAGTTGCACAGATGGTTGTGCGCCAGCCGCTGGAAACTGCGGATCTGACGGAAAAATTCGACGTTAAAGCCACTGTTGCAGGCGGTGGTAGCTTCGGTCAGGCGGGCGCTATTCGCCACGGCCTGACTCGCGCTCTGATCGAATACGACGAAACTCTGCGTCAGCCTCTGCGTGCCGAGGGTTATGTAACCCGCGATTCGCGTGAAGTTGAGCGTAAGAAAGTCGGTCTGCGCAAAGCACGTAAGAAGCCACAATTCTCCAAGCGTTAATTGGGATTGTTGCTGCCGTGCAGCAGGCAAAAGGAAAGGCGCCCAGGGTTTTACCTTGGGCGCTTTTTTTGTATCCGCTATTTTGATTAATTTGTCTGGCCTGCTCGCGAGCCCTTGTGGCACGCGGGCTCGCGCCCTTTTCCTTGTAACAGGCGCGCATTTTCATTAAGATTGGGCAATTTTTTAAGACAATAAGATCCATCTAAATATTTGAAATTCAGTGATTTTTAGCCGTCGATGCTGTTAGGGGAGAAGTCGTCATGAGCAATGACGTTGTCAACAAAACACGCCGTCGTGTACTCACCGGCGCCACTACCGTGGTGGGCGCTATAGGTGCAGTGGGCGTTGCCGTTCCGTTTGTCGGGTCCTGGAATCCGAGTGCCAAGGCCAAAGCTGCCGGTGCACCGGTGCAGGTGAATATTAGTAAAATTGAACCGGGCGCCATGATTACCGTGGAATGGCGCGGCAAGCCGGTGTACATCGTACGCCGTACCGAAGAGGCTCTTGAAAACCTCTCCAAAACCGACGATCTGGTGCGCGATCCCAACTCTGAAGAGCCTCAACAGCCTCCCTATGCGCAGAATCACGCCCGCTCGATTAAACCTGAAGTGTTGGTTTTGCTGGGTCTGTGTACCCATCTGGGCTGTGCCCCCATGTTTCGCCCGGAAGTTGGCGCTGCCGATTTAGGTGGTGACAATTGGCAGGGCGGCTTTTTCTGCCCCTGTCACGGTTCTAAGTTCGATTTGGCCGGCCGCGTTTTCAAAGGTGTGCCCGCGCCTATTAACTTGCAAGTGCCGCCCCATAGGTACGACAGCGATTCAGTGTTAACCATCGGCGAGGATCAGGAGGCATAAGCATGAGCAAGTTGAAAGGTCTTTGGAATTGGGTTGATGCCCGCCTGCCGGTACAGCGCGCCTGGGATACCCACATGGGTAAATACTACGCGCCGAAAAACTTTAACTTCTGGTATTTCTTCGGGGTACTGTCGATTCTGGTGCTGGTTAACCAGCTGCTGACCGGTATCTGGCTGACCATGAACTACACGCCCAGCGCTGAAGAGGCTTTTGCCTCGGTTGAATACATCATGCGCGATGTCGATTACGGCTGGATTTTGCGCTATATGCACTCCACGGGTGCCTCCGCCTTTTTTGTGGTGGTTTACCTGCATATGTTCCGCGGCTTGATGTATGGCTCTTATAAAGCGCCTCGCGAGCTGGTGTGGATTTTCGGTATGACCATCTACCTGGTGCTGATGGCCGAAGCGTTTATGGGTTATGTGCTGCCCTGGGGGCAGATGTCCTACTGGGGCGCGCAGGTGATTGTATCCCTTGCAGGTGCGATTCCTGTGGTGGGCGACTCTCTGGTTGAATGGGTGCGCGGTGACTACCTGATTTCGGGTATTACCTTGAATCGTTTCTTCGCGTTGCACGTTGTGGCGCTGCCGATTGTTCTCTTGGGACTGGTAGTTTTGCACCTATTGGCGCTGCACGAAGTTGGCTCAAACAACCCAGACGGTATTGAGATCAAGAAGAACAAAGATGAAAACGGTGTACCTAAAGACGGCGTGGCTTTCCACCCCTTCTACACTGTGCATGATCTGGTGGGCGTTTCTGTCTTCCTGTTTGTTTTCTGTTTCGTGCTGTTCTTTATGCCGGAGATGGGTGGTTTCTTCCTGGAGTACGCTAACTTTGAAGAAGCGAATAACCTGAAGACCCCCGAGCATATTGCGCCTGTTTGGTATTTCACGCCTTTCTACGCCATTTTGCGTGCAGTAACCTTCGATATTGGGCCGCTGAGTTCCAAGTTCCTGGGCCTGATTGCCATGGGGGCTGCGATTGCCATCTTGTTTGTGCTGCCTTGGTTGGATAAGAGCCCGGTTAAGTCCATGCGCTATAAAGGTAACTTCAGCCGTGTAGCGCTGATTGTGTTCGCCGCTGCCTTTGTGATACTGGGTTATCTCGGTGTGAAGGCTCCAACTCCGGGGCGCACAATCTTGTCTCAGGTATGTACTATTTTGTACTTCGCCTATTTCATCGGCATGCCATTCTGGACTAAGCGCGAGAAAACTGAGCCAGAGCCTGAGCGTGTTCGTATGAAGGGCTTGCCCCTGCACCTGACCTTAGGTGGCTTCGTACTCTTCGCTATTCTGGTGGTGGTGCCAATCAAAGCCGTTGGTGCTGAAAGCCACTTTGCCTGCGGTTCTATCCCCTGTGACACTATGGAGCCAGACTTGGAAAACAAGGCGTCGCTACAGCGCGGCGCCAAGTATTTCGTCAACTACTGCATGGGTTGTCACTCGGCCAAGTTCTCTCGCTACGGTCGCGTGGCCGATGATCTCGGCATCCCCGATGATGTGATGATGGACAACCTGGTTTTTGGTGAGCGCCGTATCGGTGATTTGATGGAAAACGCCATGACCAAAGAGCAGGGCAAAAAATGGTTTGGTGCCGCGCCGCCGGATTTGACTCTGGTGGCCAGATCTCGTTCACCGGAGTGGCTCTACACGTATCTGCGTAATTTCTATAAAGACGAATCCCGCCCACTCGGGGTCAATAACCGTGTTTTTGCCAACGTGGGTATGCCCCATGTCATGCTTGAACTGCAGGGATTGCATGAGTGTGGTGCCGGTCCAAAACTCGACAGCCACGGCAACGCCGAGCGCGATAACCTAGGCAATCTGGTGATGGATGAGCACTGTGGCGCACTGGTTGAAGGCGATATAAAAGGTAGCATGAGTGCTGAGGAGTTCGATCTCGCCATTTATGATCTGGTGAATTTCCTGGAATATGTGGCCGAGCCCTCCCAATTGGATCGTAAGCGCATAGGCGTGTTCGTACTGCTGTTCCTGTGTGTTCTGTTTGTCTTTACCTACTTGTTGAACCGTGAATACTGGAAAGGCATTCACTGATTTTAGAGTGGGCTAAGGCCCACTCCCACTACATTGACTACTGAGGTGACTTAATGGGTGTTGTGACTAAGCGCTCATCCATGATTTTTTATTCTGACCCCACAGACCACTACAGCCATCGAGTACGTATTGTGCTGGCCGAAAAGGGTGTTTCGGTTGATATGGTCGAGGGAGATTCTGCGAACAAGCCCCGCGAACTCGCTGATCTGAACCCATACAACACGCTGCCGACTCTGGTTGACCGCGATCTGTCTCTGTATGAGTCAAAAGTAATCATGGAGTATCTGGATGAGCGTTTTCCTCATCCTCCGCTGCTGCCGGTTTATCCGGTGGCCCGAGCTCAAAGCCGCCTTTGGATGTACCGTCTCGAGCGCGACTGGGCGCCTATGGTGGATACTATTGTCCAGGGAGGCGACCGCGAAAAGGTTGAGCACGCACGGAAAGAGTTAAAAGATAGCCTGCTGACCATTGCGCCTATTTTTGCTGAAATGCCTTTCTTTATGAGTGAAGAGTTCACCATTGTGGATTGCTGCTTGGGGCCGATTTTGTGGCGTTTGAATGCGTTGGGAATTGAGCTGCCTAACACCCGGCAGAGCCTACCGCTCAAACAGTATATGGAGCGCTTGTTCTCGCGAGAGTCATTCCAGCAGAGTTTGACTGAGCCCGAGACGGAAATGCGTCCTCAAGCTTGATTCTATGACGGGGCCTGAGCCCCGTTTTCGTTTATTTATAATTCAGGAGCGCTCGCTGTATGCCGATGAGTTCAAGCCGCCCCTATATGATCCGTGCCCTGTACGAGTGGATTGTGGATAACGCCTGCACGCCCTATATCTTGGTAAATGCACGGGCAACCGGGGTGGAAGTCCCCCAAGAGCATGTCAATAAAGATGGTCAGATCGTGCTGAATATTTCGCCTACCTCAGTGGTTGGGCTGGATCTGTCTCAAGAGCACATTGCCTTTAGTGCCCGGTTTGGTGGCGTGCCGCGAGATTTGTTTATTCCCTCTTACGCCGTTCTGGGAATCTATGCCCGGGAAAATGGCCAGGGTATGGTATTCGATGCCGAACCCGAGCCGCCAACGCCACCTGAGCCCCCCAAGCCAGAAGGTGATGAGGATAAACGACCCAGTTTGCGAGTGGTTAAGTAACGGGGTAACGCCCGTTACTGTCCATATTTCTTTGTATGTTTATTGGTCAGTCCTAATATAGCAATATCTTATTTGTTGCCCTCCTGCGCCTATTGTTATCGTTGATCCTACAGACCCACTGAATAATAAAAACCAGCTGTAGGAGAAGTAACATGGCTATGTTCCAGCATACTTTTGGAATTTTTACCAACCCGGACCGCGAATGGCAGCGCATTCGCAACGAAGATCAAAGCTTTTTTAAGGTCTACTGGACACACGTACCGCTGCTGGCGCTGATTCCAGTTATTTGTGCATACTTTGGCGTAACTCAGCAGGGCTGGAGCATTGGTAGCGGTGGCATCGTAAAGTTGACCCCGGACAGTGCGCTGATCCTCTGTGCGTTTGCATATCTGGCGCAATTGGCGGCGGTTTATATCCTGGGTGAATATATAAACTGGATGAGTCACAGCTTCGGTGTGACCGATGAGGCGCCGCAGCGTCATTATGAAGGTACGGCGTTGGCTGTGTACTCGGCAACGCCGATGATGCTGGCAGGTTTTGTACTCTTATTCCCCGAGCTTTGGCTGGTTGCCGGGGTGTTTATTCTGGCCGCCTGCTATTCCATTTACCTGATTTACGAGGGTATCCCCATTTTGATGAATATTCCCAAGGAGCGAGGCTTTGTGTACGCAAGCTCGGTGATTACCGTGGGGCTTGTGTTGGCCGTAGTTGTTATGGTCGCCACCGTTATCGTGTGGGGCTCGGGAATGGGGCCTGTGTACGTCAGCTAAAACGGTGATTTAATAAGCTATATAAGGCGGCATTGGCCGCCTTTTGTTGTTTTGGTAGCGGGATTTTTCAATTGTGTATTTTTTATGACACTTTCTTTACAGCTTGTCACATAATTGTCATATAGGCTCGATAGAGTGCGCCGGAGTTTAAGTTTTTAGCGAAATTATCCAATAGGAGCGCACGATGAAAGCCAGTAAGATTTTTCGCGGTTTGACCTTAGCTGGGTCACTAATGTGTTCGGCGGTTTTCGCCGATGTAGACCCCAACCTTCCTGAATACACCGCCACCTCCGGGGTATCTGGAAACGTCAACAGTATCGGCTCCGATACCCTTAACAATCTGATGACACTCTGGGCAGAGGAATTCGCCAAGTTTTATCCCAACGTAAATATTCAGATCCAAGGGGCTGGCTCTTCTACCGCGCCACCGGCACTGACGGAAGGCACGGCTAACTTCGGCCCCATGAGCCGTGAGATGAAAGCTTCGGAAATTCAGGCCTTTGAAGCACACTACGGCTATAAACCCACCGCTGTGCCGGTGGCAATTGACGTGGTTGCTGTGTATGTCAATAAAGATAACCCGATCGAAGGGTTAACCATGGCCGAAGTTGACGCAATTTTTTCCGCCACCCGTCGCTGTGGTTATGGCGAAGATATTACCCGCTGGGGTCAGGTGGGTTTGACAGGTGCCTGGGCTAACCGCGACTTCACCATTTACAGCCGCAATGCGGTCTCTGGTACTTACGGCTTTTTCAAAGACGTAGCCCTGTGTGGCGGCGATTACAAAGCCAGCATCAACGAGCAGCCCGGTTCTGCTTCGGTAGTGCAGGGTGTGAGTGAGTCAATTAACGGTATTGGCTACTCAGGTATCGGCTATGTCACCTCCAGCGTGCGCGCTCTGCCATTGGCAGCCGAAGAGGGTCAGCCCTATGCGCCGGCCGATGCCGAGCACGCGGCCGACGGCAGCTATCCGATGGCGCGCTTTCTCTATGTTTACATTAACAAGCACCCCAATCGCCCACTGGACCCCATGCAGGCTGAATTCCTGAAAATGGTGATCTCCAAGCAGGGACAGGAAGTGGTCGTGCGCGATGGCTATATCCCCTTGCCAGCCAAGGTTGCCGAGCGGGTAACCAAAGAGCTGGGTCTGTAACAATGCAGGTTGCAGCCCTGCGAGCGGGATAACCGCTCGCGGGGCTGCCGTAAAAAATGTCACAGTTCGTTGTTAGTATCGCCTCATATAATAATCGCTTAATGCTTGTGGTGGCGGATAACACGAAACATCTACTCTCTTCACCAGGATTTTCAGGCAATGAGTGACACGACTGCCGCACCTCAGGCGGGCGAGAGCCTAATGCCCAATGCCCGTGAACGGGCCAGGTTGCGTAATATTCGCCGACTTAAAGACCGTTTTTCGCGCTGGGGCGTGGCTAGCGCCGGTCTCGCCGTAGTGGGCGCGCTGGGGCTGATTTTTTTCTATCTCTTTTCCGAAGTGGTGCCTTTACTAAAAGACGCCGATGTTGAGCTTCAAGAGTCCTATCCGGTTAGTGCCACAGGCGCCAACACCAATGTTGAACATTTAATTTTAGAGCGCTACGAGGAGCTAGGGGCCAAGGTTACCGCCGATGGCGTCAGCTTTTTCCGCGCCGATTCAGGCGAGCCCTTATCGGATTATGCAGTGGCGACGCCAGCAGGCGCACAGTACACAGCGCTGGGGCAAAGTACGCCGGGAGAAGCGCTGCTGGCGTATGGTTACAGCAATGGTCAGTTGACATTGGCGCAGCTGAGCTACCGCTTAAGCTATCCGAATGATCAGCGCAAGATTTCTCCTCAGTTGGGTTTCCCGCTGGGTGAGGCTCCTCTGCAATTTGACGAGCAGGGGCGCGAGCTGACACAGGTGGCGGTGCAGGCAACTCAGCGCGGTTATGTGATGGCGGCGGCGACCGCCGATGGCCGCTTGCTGTTGGGCCGTTATTCTGCGCGCGAAAATCTGATGACCGGCGAAATTACCACCACCGGTGGTGTCGAGGCTATCCCCGCTCTGCCCAGTGGTGCCAGACCAGTATTGCTGGAAGTGGATAAAACCGCGAGCCACCTGGTGGTGGCTGATAACCAGGGAAAGTTGCACTTATATGATATCGCCGACCGCGGCGAATCCACATTGACCGAATCGGTCGCAACCGAGCGCGGCCAGGTTACGGCTATGCGATTCTTAGTCGGTACCGGCTCTTTGGTTATTGGCACCGACAGCGGCAGTGTGAGCCAGTGGCTTTTGGTGCGTGACCCCGAGAATATTTATCACGTACAACCGGTGCGTGACTTTGAATCACTGCCGGCTAGCGTGACCACAATTACCCCCGAATACGCCAGACGCGGCTTCTGGGTGGGCGACAGCGCCGGTAATATCGGTGTGTACCATGGCACCGCAGCTCGCACCCTGATGGTGGAAAAGGTCGCCGACAACGGCATTGAGCAGATCGCGATATCGCCAATCAATCGCAAGATGCTGCTGTTGGACGATTCCGGCAAGGTCCAGGTGATGGATGTGTGGAATGAGCACCCGGAGATCTCTTTCAGTTCTCTGTGGCAAAAAGTCTGGTATGAGGGGCGTAGCGGCCCTGAATACGTGTGGCAAGCGTCGTCCGGCGGGGATGAGTTCGAGTCGAAAATGAGCCTCGTACCCCTGTCGCTGGGTACTCTTAAAGCCGCGTTTTTTGCCATGTTGTTTGCCATTCCGCTGGGCATTATGGGTGCGCTTTACACCGCTTATTTTATGACGCCCAAGATGCGTGGTTTGGTAAAGCCCACCATTGAAATTATGGAAGCCTTGCCTACGGTTATTCTGGGTTTTCTGGCCGGGTTATGGCTGGCGCCGTTTTTAGAAAATCATCTGCCAGCAGTTTTCAGTGTACTTATCTTTATGCCACTGATGATGTTGGTAGTTGGCTACAGTTGGTCCAGATTACCTCAAGGTGTGCGTACTCGCGTGCCTGAGGGTTGGGAAGCGGCTATTTTGATTCTGCCTATTCTTCTGACCGGCTGGCTCTGTGTGGTACTCAGCCCGTTTGTCGAGGTGTGGTTTTTCTCTGGCAGCATGCGTCAGTGGTTTACCGACAACGGCATTGACTACGACCAGCGCAATGCTTTGGTCGTGGGGATCGCCATGGGCTTTGCGGTGATTCCGACCATTTTCTCCATCGCCGAAGATGCCATCTTTAACGTGCCTCGCCACCTGACTCAGGGTTCTCTGGCTTTGGGGGCAACACGCTGGCAAACCGTGGTCGGGGTTGTATTGCCGACCGCCAGCCCGGGCATCTTCTCTGCGGTAATGATGGGTTTTGGCCGCGCTGTGGGTGAAACCATGATTGTATTGATGGCGACGGGTAACAGCCCTGTGGTGAATTTCAACATCTTTGAAGGTATGCGCACCCTGTCGGCCAATATCGCGGTAGAACTGCCGGAAACGGCGGTCGATAGTACCCACTTCCGGGTTCTCTTCCTCGCGGCAATCGTGCTGTTGACGCTCACTTTTATCGTCAATACCTGCGCGGAAATTATTCGTCAGCGTCTGCGTAAACGCTACAGCAACCTTTAATACCGGGAGACGACACAAATGAAAGATTGGTTTAAAAGTGGCGCCCCCTGGATCTGGCTGAACGGCGGTGCCGTGGCGTTGTGTGTAGTGATGGTGGTGGGCCTGATAGGCCTGATTGCGATTCGCGGGTTTGGCCATTTCTGGCCCGCCGATGTTCTGCAAACCACAATCATTGATAAAAGCGGTACCGAGCATGTGATTCTGGGCGAGAAGGTCCGTGCGGAAACCATTCCCTCAGCGGTCGCCCGCGATGGTGGCTACACCGTACCTGAGGATGTCGAACTGGTTACCCGCTACTTGGTGAAACAGGGTAATCGCGATGTCAGCGGCCGCGACTTTAACTGGTATATGGAGACCGGTATGGGTGAGTGGACCTATCCGGAAAATGCCATGGTTATTGAGCGCCGTGAGTGGGGCAGTTTTTACGGCTTCCCGGTCGCACTGCAGGAGAATGGAGAGCAGCTACTCAGCGCGACCGAGGAGGATTTCTGGCAGGCACTGGACGAGCGGGTCGAGCGCAGCGTAGAGCTGCACGATGAAATCAACCATATCGAGAAAGTCGACATCGGCCGTATCAATCACGCCCTGGAGCGGATGCGTTTGGAGCGTCGCAGATTGGAGCTGGAAGGGGTCGATTCAGCAACTATGGCCGAAGCAGAGGCGGAATTTGCCGCGCGCAAGGCCGAGCTGGATGCTCAGTATGTGCAGGTAAAAGCAGAGCGCGACGAGCTGTATCGACAGCTGGGGCGCGATACCCTGGTGGCCGAAGTGGCTTCGGGAACCCGGGTCAACATTCCGCTGCAAAACATCGTCCGGGTTACCACTCCGAACTCTCTGGGAGTTATTGCCAAACTCGGTCAGTATATGGAGCGTTTTTGGGAGTTCTTGACCGACGAGCCGCGTGAGGCTAATACTGAAGGCGGTATTTTCCCCGCTATTTTTGGCACGGTAACCATGGTTCTGGTGATGTCGATTATCGTCACACCTTTTGGTGTACTGGCTGCTATTTATTTGCGTGAGTACGCTAAGCAGGGGCCGGTGCTGCGCCTGATTCGGATCTCGGTTTATAACCTGGCTGGTGTGCCCTCTATCGTTTACGGTGTTTTTGGCCTGGGCTTTTTTGTCTACTTTTTGGGCGGCAGCATTGATGAGCTGTTTTATCCCGAATCTCTTCCCGCGCCCACATTTGGTACACCGGGTTTGTTTTGGGCCTCTTTAACACTGGCGTTGCTGACACTGCCGGTGGTCATTGTCTCCACCGAAGAAGGCTTATCGCGTATTCCTACCACCATCCGTCAGGGCTCTTTGGCGCTGGGGGCGACTAAGGCCGAAACTCTATGGAAAGTGGTGGTGCCTCTGGCAACGCCTGCCATGATGACGGGATTGATTCTGGCAATTGCCCGCGCCGCTGGTGAAGTAGCACCTTTGATGCTGGTGGGTGTGGTTAAGCTGGCGCCTTCGCTGCCGGTGGATGGCAACTACCCGTACTTGCATCTGGATCAAAAAATCATGCACCTGGGTTTCCACATTTACGATGTGGGCTTTCAGAGCCCCAACGTAGAGGCGGCGCGCCCGCTGGTGTACGCCACTGCGTTGACGTTAGTGCTGTTGATTATTGTGCTGAACCTGACCGCCATTCGAATTCGCAATAGTCTGCGTGAAAAATACCGCAGTGCGTCTGATTGATAACGGGAGTTGAAACATGTTAGAAACCAATGATGCCAATGAGCAGAGCATTGCTAACGATAAAAGTACGGCCGCCGAGCAGGCGAGGGAAGCTGCCAACTACCGCGCCGCTGTAGAGTCGCCGCTGGCTAGCAAGCCTGCGGTGCAGCGCCCCAATGAACAAACTGAACCTATGTCTATGGAAAACGAAACTATTAAGCTGCAGGTCTCGGATCTGAACCTTTACTATGGCGAAAAGCGGGCGCTGAATAATATCAGTCTGGATATCCCCGAAAAGAAAGTGACGGCGTTTATCGGCCCCTCGGGTTGTGGTAAATCTACCTTGTTGCGCTGTTTTAACCGCATGAATGATCTGGTGGATTCCTGCCGTATCGAGGGCAAAATCTTGCTGGATAAGGACGACATCTACGCCCCGGGTGTAGATGTTGCCGAGCTGCGCCGCCAAGTGGGAATGGTGTTCCAAAAGCCCAACCCCTTTCCCAAATCGATTTACGAAAATGTCGCCTATGGTTTGCGTCTGCAGGGAGTTAAGTCCAAGCGTACCCTCGACACAGTGGTAGAGAATTCACTGCGCGGTGCCGCTTTGTGGGACGAGGTAAAAGACCGTCTACACGACAACGCTTTTGGCTTGTCCGGCGGTCAGCAACAGCGCTTGGTGATTGCCCGTGCTATTGCCATTGAGCCAGAAGTTATTTTGTTGGATGAACCGGCATCGGCGCTGGACCCAATCTCAACGCTGAAAATCGAAGAGTTGATTTACGAGCTCAAAGACAAGTACACCATTGTGATTGTTACGCACAATATGCAGCAGGCGGCGCGGGTATCGGATTACACGGCGTTTATGTATATGGGGGATCTGATTGAATTCGGCGACACAGATACCCTGTTTACCAATCCAACAGAAAAACAAACCGAAGATTATATTACCGGTCGCTACGGTTAAGTCGCGCGCAATCGCTTACATTTACTTTACACAGAAGATAATTGGCTATGGATATTACCAGTCACACTCACCATATCTCCCAGCAGTTTAATATCGAGCTGGATGATATTAAAACGCACCTGGCAGAAATGGGCGGTATGGCAGAGCGCCAGGTGAATGATGCTATTACCGCGATGATTGAGGTGGACCTGGAGAAGGCCGAGCAAGTAGTGCACGGCGATCGCAAGGTTAACTCAATGGAAGTTTCCATCGATGAAGAGTGCGTGCGTATCCTCGCAAAACGCCAGCCCGCAGCGGGGGATCTTCGTCTGGTGATTGCGGTGACCAAAGCGATTACAGACCTTGAGCGCATCGGCGATGAGGCGAGTAAGATTGCGCGTCAGGCTATTGCCTTAAGTCGCGATGGAGCGGCCCCGCGCGGCTACGTAGAAATGCGCCACATCGGCAATCATGTATCGCGCATGTTGCACGATTCACTGGATGCCTTTGCTCGCCTTGATTTGGACGTAGCGCTTAAAGTGGTGCAGACAGATCGCACTGTGGATATGGAGTACTCCACCGCTATGCGTGAGATGATCACTTACATGATTGAAGATCCGCGCAGCATTACCCGCGTGTTGAATATTATGTGGTCCTTGCGGGCGCTGGAGCGTATTGGTGACCATGCGCGTAATATCGCCCAGTATGTAGTCTATTTGGTAAAAGGTGAAGATGTCCGCCACGGCAGCTATGAGGAAATTGAAGAGCAGTTGCAACAGGGCGACTCTGACGATTAGTCCGGTTTTACTTTGACGCTCAGGCGCGGTTAAATAGCCATACATCTTAATAATGGAGGAATTATGGCTCGCACCCCGTCAAATATGCTGCCTTTAGGCACAGATTTACCGCAGGTGAAACTGCCCGATGGCGCCGGCGACATTTACAATATTCGCGACAATCTAAAAGACAACGGACTGCTGGTGATGTTTATCTGCAACCACTGTCCGTTTGTCTTACATATAGCCGATTTTCTCTCTCCCATGGCCCGCGAACTCAGTAAACTGGGTATCGGATCTGTGGCCATAAGTTCCAACGATGCTGCACAGTACCCGGACGACGCACCGGATAAAATGGTTGCTTTTGCCGCCCAGCACGATTTCCCCTTTCCCTACCTGTACGATGAGTCGCAAGACGTGGCGCGCGCTTTCGACGCCGCCTGCACCCCCGATTTTTATCTGTTCGATGGTACCGGGAAATTGGTTTATCGCGGCCAGATGGACGGCGCGCGTCCCGGTAATGACGAGCCGGTAGACGGGGCGGATTTAATCGCTGCTGCCAAAGCCCTGGCTGAGGGCGGCGAGGTCAGTCCGGCTCAGCGCCCGAGCCTGGGGTGCAATATTAAGTGGAAGGGGTAGTTATTCTGCGTCGCTTTAACGGCACCTGCATAGCGCTGCTGCTAGGGCTCTGGCTACTGGCAGCCGCAGTGCACGGCCAGGAAGTAACCCTCAAAGATATCGTCGACACCAATACTGTCGCAGAAGAGGAAGCTGCTCATTTACAGCGAGCGCGCCCACTGGCAACGCCTTTGGGGGCGGTTTTGTTATTGCGCGAAGCGGGGCGTAACGAGCAGTGGCGCACTATGGCAGAGTACGCCGACTTTCGTTATTTGCCCGACGAGATTAAAGACATACCGCCCGAAGAGCTGATGCGCAAGCTCACTTTGGTGTGGGAGCAATACCAGATACTGGACCTGACCGGCATTAGTGACGAGGAGAGCGGCAAGCTGGACGACGGCCTGCCCCCTTATCGCGAGCTATTGGGTAGTTTGAGCTATGGTTCAGAGCGCTACGATATCTTTTTGCAACGTGTGCCGGATGACCAGGGTCGCCAGGTATGGAAGCTCTCCAATGCCAGCATTGCACAGATTCCCGAGCTGTGGAGCCACTACGGCTATCCACCGCAGTTAGAAATACTCGAGCGCTGGCTGCCAGACTTTAAGCTCTTCCACATGCACAATTGGCAGGTGGTCGCTCTGGTTTTACTGGTGGTGTGTGCCTGGATCGGCACTGGTATTATCAAGTGGATTTTACTCAAACTGGTCGATCGTTTTTCTATTTACGGCGATACCATGCAAAGGCTTATTCGCAAGCCTTTGCGCCGATTCTTATTCTTTCTGTTTTTAAACTGGAGTGTGTTTCAGTTGGGCCTGCCACTAAAAGCGCGGGTTATTTTCGATACTGGTTTTCTCGCTTATCTGGCGGCGCTTTTTTTGGCGCTGGGGGTGGTAGAGTTTTTACGAGCAATTTATGTGGGCCGCGCGATCGCCCGGGATGAAACCTATGCGCCAGGTTTCGTCACCCCACTGGTCACCACGCTGAAGGTTATTATCATCGTTCTGGCGGTGTTGCTCTGGTTAGAGAGTGCCGGCTATAACATGGCGACAGTGCTGACCGGTTTGGGTATCGGCTCGCTGGCGGTGGCGCTGGCGGCGCAAAAAACTCTAGAGAATGTATTCGGTGCTTTTACCCTGTTTATCGCCCGACCCATAAAGCCCGGAGACTTCTGCTGCTTTGGCAATGTAGTCGGCACGGTAGAGGAAATTGGTTTGCGCTCAACGGTGCTGCGTAAGCTGGACCGTACCCTGGTCAATGTACCCAATTCATTGTTTTCCGCGCAGGTGTTAGAGAACTTTTCGGCCATTGATCAGCGTTTGTATCGGCAGAGCTTTTATGTGTCGCTCGAGGTAGGCAGTGAGAAATTGCAGGCTGCATTGGTTGAAATGAATAAGGTGCTTGAGGAGCATCCGCGGGTGCTCGAAACGTCACGCAGAGTGCGATTTGAAGCCGTGCAGCGTCAAGGTTTTTTACTGCAGGCCAATGCCTATATAAATACCGCTGACTTCAGTGAGTTTTTGCCGGTGGCTGAGAGCTTAAATCTACGCATGTTGCAAGTGCTGGAAACTTTGCAAATATCTCTGTCGCACTGGAACCCAGAGTTTGAAAAGTAACGGTGGTAGAGCATACGCCATAAAAAAACCGCATTGCTGCGGGTTTTTTTATGGCTGCTTATTAGCGAGTTTCTTGCTCGCGGGCAATGGCCCGATAGGCAATGTCGCGGCGCAGATACACATCCTGCCACTGGATTTTGTCGGCCAGCTGATAGGCACGCTGCTGCGCTTCGCTGACGGTATCGCCCAGGGCTGTGGCGCAGAGTACGCGACCACCGTTGGTTACCACTTGGCCGTCTTTTTCCGCCGTGCCGGCGTGGAATACTTTTTCGCCGTCGGTTTCAGTTTCTGGCAAGCCGCTAATCACATCGCCCTTGTTATAACTGCCGGGGTAACCGCCGGCAGCCAGTACCACGCCCACTGAGGCGCGAGGGTCCCATTCGACGGTGACTTTATTCAGCTCGCCACGGGTTGCGGCCAGGCACAGCTCGACCAGATCAGACTTTAACCGCAACATAATTGGCTGGGTTTCGGGGTCGCCAAAGCGGCAGTTGTACTCAATGACTTTGGGAGTGCCCTCGCTGTCGATCATCAGGCCTGCATAAAGGAAGCCGGTATAGCGGTTGCCTTCGGCGGCCATGCCCTCCACGGTGGGCTTGATGACTTCGTCCATAATGCGCTGGTGCACATCGGCGGTCACGACCGGGGCGGGGGAATAAGCTCCCATGCCCCCGGTGTTCAGGCCGGTATCACCATCACCGGCGCGTTTGTGATCCTGGCTGGTGGCCATGGGCAGAATATTTTCGCCGTCCACCATAACGATAAAGCTGGCCTCTTCGCCTGTCAGAAACTCTTCAATCACCACGCGACAGCCGGCATCGCCAAAAGCGTTGCCGGATAGCATATCGCGCACGGCTTCTTCGGCTTGTTCAAGGGTTTCGGCAACGATAACGCCTTTGCCGGCAGCCAGGCCGTCTGCTTTCACCACAATGGGCGCGCCTTTCTCGCGCAAGTAGGCCAATGCGGGTTCAACGTCGGTAAAATTCTGGTATTCAGCGGTAGGGATTTTGTGGCGCGCTAAGAAATCTTTGGTAAAGGATTTAGAGCCTTCCAGTTGCGCCGCGCCTTTGCTGGGGCCAAAGCACGCCAGGCCGTGTTCAGCAAAGTAATCCACCACGCCTTCCACCAGGGGCACTTCTGGGCCGACAATGGTCAGCTCGACTTGCTCGGCTTTGGCAAACTCTACCAGTTGGGCAAAATCACTCACGCCGATATCGACGTTTTTAAGCTTGTCGTCCAGCGCAGTGCCGGCATTGCCCGGGGCCAGAAAGACGGTATCGACTTTTTTGCTTTGCGCCGCCTTCCAGGCCAACGCGTGTTCGCGGCCACCGCCGCCGATGATTAGGATATTCATAAAGAGGGCTTGGTTCTGTGGATGTTGAGTGTTTTTTGGCTCGTCGGACGTCTGACGTCCGACGAGCATTCGACTTAGTGCCTAAAATGACGCATCCCGGTAAACACCATGGCGATACCTGCTTCATCCGCCGCGGCGATAACTTCTTCGTCGCGCATGGAGCCGCCCGGCTGAATCACAGCGGCGATACCAGCGGCCGCGGCATTGTCGATACCGTCGCGGAAGGGAAAGAAAGCGTCGGAGGCCATCACTGAGCCGGGTACTTCAAGGCCCGCGTGTTCGGCTTTAATGCCGGCGATGCGCGCGGAGTTAACGCGGCTCATTTGGCCTGCACCCACACCCACGGTGGCACCATCTTTACCGTAGACAATCGCGTTGGATTTAACCATTTTGGCGACTTTCCAGGTGAACAGCAGGTCGCGCATTTGCGCCTCGGTGGGCACTTGTTTAGTGACCACTTTCAAATCGCTTTCGCTAACCGTGCCATTGTCACGGTCTTGTACCAGTAGGCCGCCGGCGACGCGTTTGTAGTCGTAGTCAGCGGGCGCTTGACCCCATTCGCCGCAAGCTAGCAAACGCACGTTTTTCTTCGCACTTACCGCTTCTACGGCGGCGGGGTCAATCGCCGGGGCGATAATTACTTCGACAAACTGCTTGTCCACAATCGCTTTGGCGGTGGCGGCGTCCAGAGTGCGGTTGAACGCGATAATGCCGCCAAAGGCCGATTCTGGGTCGGTGGCAAAGGCGCGTTCATAGGCGTTCAGCAGACTATCAGCAGTCGCCACACCGCAGGGGTTGGCGTGCTTAACGATAACGCAGGTGGGAGCGTCAAACAGCTTGACCGTTTCCAACGCTGCGTCGGTATCGGCGATATTGTTGTAGGACAGCTCTTTGCCCTGCAGCTGCTCGGCGGTAGAGATGGTGCCAGGTGCTGGTTTTTTTTCGACAAAGAAAGCGCTTTTTTGATGGGAGTTTTCACCGTAGCGCAAGGTTTGCACCTGATGAAACTGGCTGTTGAAAGTGCGCGGAAAATCTTCGCTGCCACCTTCAACTAAGCGGCCGAAGTAGTTGGCAATAGCGCCGTCGTAGGCGGCGGTGTGCTCGTAGGCTTTAATGGCTAAGTCAAAGCGGGTTTTGTAGGTGGTGCAACCGTTGTTCGTTTTGATTTCACCGAGCACTTTGTCATAGTCGCTGGCGTTAACCACAATGTTCACCCAGGCGTGGTTTTTAGCCGCAGCGCGCACCATGGTTGGGCCGCCGATGTCGATGTTTTCAATCGCGTCTTCTAAAGAGCAATCTGGCTTCGCGACGGTGTTTTCAAAGGGATAAAGGTTAACCACCACCATGTCGATAGCGCCGATGTCATGCTCGCTCATGACCGCATCGTCCTGGCCGCGACGGGCGAGAATACCGCCGTGTACCTTCGGGTGCAGGGTCTTGACCCGGCCGTCCATCATTTCGGGGAAGCCAGTATAGTCGGACACTTCAACGGCGGGTATCTGGTTGTCTTTAAGCAGGCGATAAGTGCCGCCAGTAGAGAGGATTTCAACACCAGCTTGGTGCAGCGCGGTGGCAAATTCGACAATTCCGGTTTTGTCCGACACGCTGATCAGTGCGCGTTTTACCGGTGCCAGGTCGGTGACATTGCTCATATGGTTTCGGTTTTCCATTAGCATGTTGACAGGGGGTAAAAATAAAAAGGGTGGTAATAACCACCCCGGAGCCCAGGCGTTTGACGCCTAAAGCGCTGTTACAGCAAGCCGTATTGCTTCAGCTTTTTGCGCAGGGTACCGCGGTTTAAGCCCAATACTTGTGCGGCGCGAGTTTGGTTATGGCGGGTGTATTTGAGTACCACTTCAAGCAGCGGAGCCTCCACCTCGGCCAATACCATTTCGTAGACGTTGCTTACCGACTGGCCATCCAGGTGCTGGAAGTAGTTTTCCATAGCTTGCTCTACACTGCCTCGCAGAGACTGGCCCTGAGGTTCGGCCACGTTTTGCTGGGGCGCAATGGGAGCATCGGTAATAAAAGTTTCTGCTGAATTCATGCCGCTTTTTCCTCTCTTTCTATCAGCGGTTCGAAGTATTTGCGAACGCTGGCATGTTGATCTTCGGTCTTTTCCAGCTGGTTAAAACTGGCGCGAAACGGCTCGCTATCGGGCATGGTTTTTAAATACCACCCCAGGTGCTTGCGCGCTATGCGCGGGCCCATAACGGGGCCGTAAAATTCGGCCAGCTCCTCCAGATGGGCACATAGTATGTCCCTGATTTCACTCAGGGGAGGCTCCGGCAAATGGTCACCTGTGCGCAGGTAATGATCAATCTGCCGGAAAATCCAGGGGCGCCCCTGGGCCGCCCGTCCAATCATGACGGCCTGAGCGCCCGTATGGTCGAGTACCTGGCGCGCCTTTTCAGGGCTGTCGATATCGCCATTACAAAACACCGGAATTCCTATCTGGCTTGCCACCTCAGCGATAGTGTCGTACTCGGCGCTGCCGCCAAATCGGCAGGCGCGGGTGCGGCCATGAATCGCTAAAGCGGCAATACCTGAGTCTTCGGCAAGGCGGGCAATAGCAATCGCGTTGCGTGTCTCAGGACACCAGCCGGTGCGTATCTTAAGGGTGACGGGCACTGTTACGGCGGCTACTACCGCACGCAAAATATCCGCCACCAGTTGTTCATCCTTTAACAGGGCTGATCCCGCTGCTTTTTTGCAGACTTTTTTGGCTGGGCAACCCATATTGATATCGATGATTTGGGCGCCGTTGTCGACGTTGAGTCGGGCGGCATCGGCCATCATCTGCGGGTCGCCACCGGCAATTTGCACGGCTATTGGGCCCGCTTCACCGCGGTGATCCAGTCTTTGACGGCTTTTGCGGCTGTGCCACAGCGAACTATCAGAGGTAACCATTTCGGAAACGACTAATCCCGCACCCTGCGAGCGACACAACTGACGAAATGGACGATCGGTTACACCGGCCATGGGGGCGAGTATCACCCTTGAGTCGATGTGATAGGGGCCAATCTGAAACACTGTCAACTACCTACCGACGCTATCTGCCACTTGGATTGCTCGCCGGCCATTTGCCAGGCAAAGGTGCCGCCGAAAAAGGCTGGCTATGATACCTTTTTGCAACCGGATTGGGAACGCAGAAATCACACAGATTGTGTTTTTTTTAGCCGATTTTGGCCTTGACTTTTAGCGAATATCCATGCGGTAGTTGACCGCCTCCGGGCCTGGGTCGGCCAGCTCCAGCGAGAGCTGAATCGGCTGTTTAGGCGGCATTTGGCTGCTGCCAGCAAGTTCGCCGCGCAGATACTCGGCCGGGGTGAATTCGCGGCTGGCCACGGGCTTGCTGTTGGCGTTGGTGAAAACCAATAGCAAGTTTGGGTAGGCCTGGGCGAAGGGGGCGTTGTTGAGAATCATGGCATCCACCAGCAGTGCGCTGGCAGTTTCAGGGTGATTGCGCACGACTAAATTGTAGGTTTTGATGCGGGATTTATCGGCGCGATCGGGTAGAGTGCAGCCCAGCGTATCGCAAACCAGTTCGTAGTAGGGGCGATAGGTAGGTGAGCGGCTCAGGCGGTCGAATTGCAGCCAGGCTATCTGGGCTACTAGGGCAATAACCGCGAGTAAGCTCAGGCTGCCCCAAATCAGGCGCGAGCGCCAGCGGCTGGCAGAGATGCCGGTCATTTCCACCGGCACTGGGTCTATGCCCATCAGTAGCGCGTTGCGCTCGCTGTCGTAGGCGCGCAGCTTTTCGCCATAGAGCGACTCGTCATCTTCGTCACTATCGTTAAGATGAAAACGCGGCTCGGGGGCGGTTACTTTACTCTGCGCGGCGGGTTCTTGCGTCTCTGTTTCGTCCAGCTCTTCATCGGGCTCGGGTAAGGGTTCAGAGTCGTCAATTATAAAGTCGTCGTCATCCAGACTGGTGGGGTAAGTGTCGTATGTAGGTTGCGGTTCGTTACCTTTTGGCGCAATGTCTACCGGGTCGCTGCTGTCTTCTTGCAGCAAACTTTCGGCCCAGGACTCGTCACTGTCATCGACAAATTCCCGCTCTTCTTTGCTCAGGTTGCGTTCGAACAGCGAGCGGCTTTCCTGTCTGGAGCCAATATAGAGAGCGTCTTCATCACTGTCTGGACCTTTGTCCATGTCATCGCTGATCAGAAAGTCATCATCCAGTTCGCTTTCGCGATCAATTTGCTCTTGATCAAATTCGAGTTTGCCGGGGCTTTCTACAGGGGGAGGGGCTAGCGGCTGCGGCTCCTCTATAGCAAGACTGGTTTGCTCCGGCGGTGGCTTCTGCTCGGATGAGGCAGGGGCAGGTTTGGCTGGTTTTTTGGGCTTGGCAATGGCACCTTCAATTAGGTGTTGTTCGGCGTTAAAAATGTGCAGGCAAGAACCGCAGCGCACCGCGCCCTTTGCTTTTTGTATCTGAGTCGGAGTAATCCGAAAAGAGGTTTTGCACTGTGGGCAGCGGGTAACCATTGTAGCCATGGATCAGCCAGTCCTTTCCAAATGCGCGTGGCGTAAAGTTCACTGAGTGTAACGGCAAACCGAATTGCGGTAAATTGGCGCCATTTTACCGAACTTTGCGTCCTGTTATCCGAACCCACTCGTCTTTTTGTGCAATCGGGTCAAAATCGAACTGCTCCCGGTAGGCGTCCATTACGGCCTCGGCCTGGGTGGCCAAAATACCGGACAGGCACAGCAGGCCGTTTGGACGGGTTAGGGCGGTCAGCTTGGGTGCCAGCTCTGCCAGTGGCCCGGCCAGTATATTCGCCAGTACTAGATCGGCCTCTGACTCGGGTGCCTGTTTCGGCAGGTAGACGGGCATAGCATCTGTCGCCAGATGGTTGCGCGCAGCATTGTCTTTGGTTGCTATCAATGCCTGGGGGTCGATATCCACACCCAGCGCACGTTTCGCACCCAGCTTGAGCGCGGCAATGCCGAGAATACCCGAGCCACAGCCATAATCGATAACGTCTAAGCCGTCCAGCACCTGATCGTTAAGCCACTCCATGCATAAGAAAGTAGTGGGGTGGGTGCCGGTGCCAAATGCGAGGCCTGGGTCGAGTAAAATATTGATCTTCTCTGGTTCGGGCGGCTCGCACCAGCTGGGACAAATCCAAAGTCGATCCCCGCAGCAAATGGGATGGTAGTTACTCATCCACTCGCGCTCCCAGTCTTTGTCTTCGAGCTGTTCCCAGTGGTGTTCTGGCAGCTCAGTGCCGAGCGCGCGAGTAATGATTGAGGTGGTAATTGCCGTGTCTATCTCGGCATCGAACAGACCTGTTAGTTTGACTTGATCCCATAGAGGTGTCTCGCCGAGACCGGGCTCTAAAATGGGCTGGTCGGCATTATCCTCTAGGGTGACTGAACAGGCGCCGGCGCTTAACAAGGCGTCTTCCAGGGTTTCGGTTTGTTTGCGGGTGGTGATCAGTTTTAATTGTAACCAGGGCATAGTCGTCGGCTGCAAGCAAGGCGCTGCCACAGGGGCAGCGCGGCAGAGGGCTAGCCCTCGAGCTTTTTCTCCAGATAGTGAATGTTCACCCCGCCTTCGCGGAAAGGCGCGTCGCGAACCAGGCGTTGTTGCAGCGGAATATTGGTGCGAATGCCATCGATGATGGTTTCCTCCAGCGCATTTTTCATGCGATCCAGTGCTTCAATGCGTGTGTCCGCGTGGGTGATGATCTTGGCGATCATGGAGTCGTAGTTGGGCGGTACTGAATAGCCGCTGTACAGGTGTGAATCTACCCGAACTCCCAGACCGCCTGGCGCATGGTAGTTCTTAATGGTGCCAGGGCAGGGCATAAAGGTTTTGGGGTCTTCGGCGTTAATCCGGCACTCGAAGGCATGGCCGCGAATGACGACATCTTCTTGCTTGATGGACAGCTTTTGTCCTGAACAGACGCGAATCTGCTCTTTGATGATGTCGACTCCAGTAACCATTTCAGTCACCGGATGTTCTACCTGTACACGAGTGTTCATCTCGATGAAATAAAAGCGTCCGTCTTCGTAGAGAAATTCGAAGGTGCCGGCGCCTTTGTAGCCTATATCGATACAGGCTTGCACACAGGACTGGGCCGTAGCTGCGCGCACGTCATCAGGAATGCCGGGGGCAGGGGCTTCTTCCAACACCTTTTGGTGGCGGCGCTGCAAAGAGCAGTCGCGATCGCCCAGGTGGATGGCGTTGCCCTGGCCGTCGGAGAGAATTTGAATCTCCACGTGACGTGGATTCTGCAGGAATTTCTCCATGTACACCGTGTCGTCGCCAAAGGCACTTTTGGCTTCGTTTTGGGTGATGCTGATCGAGCTCATTAGCGAGCCCTCGGTGTGCACCACGCGCATGCCGCGCCCACCGCCGCCAGCGGCCGCTTTAATGATAATCGGGTAGCCGATACGGCGGGCAATTTCATGGCACTTGTCGGCGTCGTGGGTCGGCAGTGGGCCGTCCGAGCCGGGCACGGTGGGAACACCTGCTTTTTTCATCGCTACAATGGCCGACACCTTATCACCCATCATGCGGATCACATCTGGATCTGGGCCAATAAAGGTAAATCCGCTTTTTTGCACTTGCTCGGCAAAGTCGGCATTCTCGGCCAAAAAGCCATAGCCTGGGTGCACGGCCACAGAGTCCGTGACTTCCATGGCGCTAATGATTGCCGGAATATTCAGATAGCTTTGTGGCGATGGATTGGGGCCAATGCAAACGGATTCGTCTGCGAGGCGCACGTGTTTTAGGTCGCGATCGATTTTGGAATGCACTGCCACGGTTTTGATGCCCATCTCTTTACAGGCGCGCAGCACCCGCAGGGCAATCTCACCGCGGTTGGCGATCAGAATTTTTTCAAACATAAACCAACTCCTCGATAAATCGGCACAGGGTGCTTAAACGATGGTTACCAAGGGCTGATCGAACTCTACCGGTTCGCCGTCTTCAACCAATATGGCCTCAATGGTGCCAGATTTGTCGGCTTCGATCTGATTCATCATTTTCATTGCTTCAACGATGCAGATAACGTCGCCGGCTTTAACTTGTTTGCCTACCTCGATAAACGGCGCGGCGCCCGGGTTGGGAGAGCGGTAGAAGGTCCCTACCATAGGCGAGACCACGGCGTGGCCGCTGTGAGCTGGCGCTTCGGCTGCCGCCGGGGCTGCCTCTGCCGCCGGGGCTGCCGGCTGCGGGGCAGGTGCGGGGGCCGCCGGTGGTTGGGCGTAATAAGGCTGTGGGCTTATCCCAACATTGCCTGAGTTGCGGCTGATGCGAACAGACTCTTCGCCCTCTTTGATTTCCAGCTCGCCGATATCCGACTCTTCCAACAGTTCGATCAGCTTTTTAATTTTACGAATGTCCATGGGTGCCCTCTCTCAATACGGGTGACGAATGTTAGTTTAGGGTTTAGCCGTACGGCTGAATGCCGCTTGCAGGGCCAATTGATAGCCCTCGGCGCCAAGGCCGCAAATTACGCCCTCGGCAATATCTGAAAAATAGGATTTGTGGCGAAACGCCTCACGTTTATAAACGTTGCTCAAGTGCACTTCGATAAACGGAATATCGACGGCCAGCAGTGCGTCGCGCAGCGCCACGCTGGTGTGGGTAAAGGCGGCGGGGTTGAAGATGATAAAGTCCACTCCTTCCGTGCGAGCCTCGTGGATTCGGTCGATCAGTTCGTACTCGGCGTTGCTCTGCAGGGCCAGCAAGTGATGGCCCTGGGCACGGCATAGTTCGCCGAGCTGGCGATTGATATCTTCGAGCGTGGTGGCGCCATAGACGCCCGGCTCACGAGTGCCCAGCAAATTCAGGTTGGGGCCGTGCAAAACCAAAATGCTCGCCATACTCGAATCCTTATCCCGTCGGGTTGCTGTCATCGGCGGTTGCCACAGGATCGGGAGTTTGCCGCAAATTGCCGTCTCTGTCCACGCTGCGGCGCATTTTTTCCATAAATCCCGAAAAATAGCAGCACGTTTACGTACGTTTAGCGGCTTTTGCGATTTTTAATTGTCGTGCTGTTTTCGTTTGCAGTGCGGTTTCAGGTAATTTCGCGGGTTTTAACCTCAGGTTTTAGACATATTAGGTAAAAGTTTGAGAAAAATCCAAACTTAGCGGCTATCGTTCGCTAATTAGTGGGTTATCGGGGTAACTTTGTGCAAAAGCGGACAGCAAATGTTCGCGCCGCAGCAATTGCGGCAGAATTTCAGCGTTACCTGAGCTTCCTGGTGGGTACCACAAGTACAGTGGCACGCCGCTGCGCTGATACTGCTCCAGAAGTTTGGTGATGGTGGCATCGTGGTTAGTCCAGTCGCCTTTCAGGGTGGCGATGTTGTAGTGATCAAAGGCAGCGGCTACGGCCTCGGTATCGAGAGTGATACGCTCGTTGGCCAAGCAAGTGAGGCACCAGTCGGCGGTCAGGTTGACAAAGACACCGCGCCCGTCGGCGCGCAAGGCTTGTAGACGTTCGGCGCTGTAGGGCTGCCAGCGATCTTGCTGCTCGGTGTCCCGCTGCAGCCATAAAAAAGGCAGACTGAGGGCGATAATGAGTGCGCTGGCGGTCAGGATGCCGAGGCTCCACTTGCCAACGGCGCTGCGAGGGCTGTGACTTTTGAGCCAGAGCGCCATGGCAAAACAGAACACTCCCGCGAGCAAGATGACTATCGCATCAGTCCCGGCTTGGCGACCCAGTACCCACAGCAGCCACAGGGCGGTGAGGTAAAGCGGGAAAGCCAGCGCCTGTTTTAAGGTATCCATCCAAGGGCCAGGTTGTGGCAGGTGGTGCACCAGGCGCGGAAAATAACACAGCGCCAGCAGGGGCAGCGCCATGCCAAAACCCAGGGCACAAAAAATAATTAGCGACACCAGCATAGGCTGGGTTAGGGCGTAGCCCAAAGCAACACCCATAAAAGGCGCTGTACAGGGGCTGGCGACCACAGCGGCGAGAATACCGGTAAAAAACGATCCGGACAGTCCCGATTTCTGTGCCAAGCCCTGGCCAATTCCCATAGAGCCCGCGCCTATATTCAGCAGCCCCGAAAGGGCCAAGCCCATTGCCAGGAACAGATACACCAGCGCCGCGATCAGCATGGGCGATTGCAGCTGAAAGCCCCAGCCGATGGCCTCGCCGCCGGCTCGGGCTAGCATTAGCGCACTGGCGAAAGCGGCAAAACTTAGTACGATGCCGCCGGTGTAGGCCCAGCCGTGCAGTTTTAGGCGCTCGCGGTGCGCGCTGGCGAGGCTTAGCACCTTTATGGAAAGCACAGGGAAAACACAGGGCATGAGGTTGAGTACAATGCCGCCAAGCAGGGCGAACACAATAACCAGCGGCAGAGAATTCGTTGGCTCTGCGGTTTTGGCTGGCGTCTGAAATTGCGCGGCGTCTATGACTTCGGTGCTGCCATTGGTGGGGTCGATTTGAAGGTAATCATCGTGCGGCGGGTAGCACAGTCCGGCGTCGGCGCAGCCTTGAGATTGCACCTTTAGCTTAAAGGGCTGTGTTTGTTCGCTCAGCGGCAGGGTAAGAGTCGCACCGGTGTAGTAGACCTGCATGAATTTTTCAAAGTATTCGTCGAACTTTTCTTCGCTGGCAGAAAAGCTGGGGTTCAGTGCTTCGGCGGCTGAAGTTTGAAGATTAATCTTTTCTCGGTATAGGTAATAACCGGGCTCGATGTCCCAGTGAATGATCAGTTGATTGTCTTTTATCCAGCTGGATAATAAATAGGCTTCGGTGACCGGTAAAAATTCGGGCTCGCTACCGTCGCTGTCTGCTCCCAGCGTTTGCTGCGCAACTGGCGATGCCTCTCCCTTGCTGTCTGGAGCAAATAAAGATTTGGTATCCGCTAGGCTCGAGCTGGCCGCAGCCAGCAACAACAAGTAAATGCCAATAGCTGGGAAGAGAGAACGGTAAAGTTTGTATGTCATGAAAACTTGCCTGCGATGGATTCGAAGCCTAAGTAAATTGTCAGCGTAAGATCTGTTCTCGTTCGCTTGGTTCCCTTGATGTTGTTAGACCTTTAGGGGCGTGCGCGTTGCCGAGGCTTGGCCCCTCGGGCTACACTGGCGTTCTGCAACCACAGCTTAGTTACTGCGTCCAAACGAGGTTATCAATAAGTGGTGTTAAATACCTTGCTCTATCGCTGCTGCCTATTTCTAGGTGCGATTATGCTTGTCGCTTGCGCCGGGCCGCAAGTCGAACCAAGCAAATCCGAAGTCGTGCAGGTGCAGCCGCGCGAGCCCGAACTTACCCCCGAGCAGCGGCGCGCGCAGCAAATCGCTGAGTTACTATATGGTGCCGATCGCGCTCTGGCTCGCGATCGTTTGCTAAGTCCTGCCTACGACAATGCTTATGATCGCTACAGCTCAGTACTGTTGTTAGACCCTGACAATAAGGCCGCTACGCTCGGCTTGCAGTCGATTGTATTGAGGTATTTGGACATGGCACGCAGCGCCGCTCAGCGCAGCCGCTTTAGTGAGGCCGAGACTTACCTGGATCGTGCCGCCCGGGTTTTACCCCAGGATACGGCTGTGCAGTCGCTGGTTGCTCAGCAGCGAGATGCCATCGAAAAGCCCGCCGCTCGGCCCATATCTAATGACAGTGTCGCGCTCGACCGTGCGGCTCTGGCGCAGCGCTCCGACGCTATTAAAGCCAAGCTGGCTGAGCTTGCTCTAAGGGCAAAGACCGATGACAGCATGGTGTTGATTGTCGCGGGTACCGATGCGCAGGGGCGCTGGATTTACCAGACCATGCGTGAAGCCGTAGCCGGTTATTTGCTGCGCGGTGATATACAAATAGGCAGTCCGGCGCGAATCGAGTTTCTTCCCCCACTTTAAGCAAGAGAGTAACAACAGTGATAAAACAACGACTGGGTTTTCACGGTACCGCCATTTTGCTCAAGCTGTTGGTCATTGTGTGTGGTTTCAATATGGCTAATGCAGCAGCACAGGAAATAACGGTCCGCGACGCCAGTATGCGTTTGCCTGTGCCGGGTCAGAGCACGTCTGCGGCTTATTTTACCATTATAAATAACGGCGGCAGTGAAGCTGTGCTGCAATCTGCAACGTGTACTTGTTCGGCCTCTGCAGAACTCCACTCCCATAGCAGTGAAAACGGGGTGATGAAAATGCGCCATGAATCTGAGTTAAAGCTCGCCCCGGGGGAGAGCTTTACCTTTGTTTCAGGTGGCTGGCATGTGATGCTAAAAGACGTAAATAAATCGTTGCGCAGTGGTGAAACGGCAGAATTGACTTTGAACTTTGCAAACGTTGACCCTGTTGTGGTTTCCCTGCGTGTCACCAGTTTGTTTGATGAGCCGGATCATCAACATCATCACTGATAAGGAGCAAAGGTAATGGATAAAGTAAAACGCCAGTGGCACAAGCTAACCGGTAAGGGCGATTCCGTCAGCGAACTGGAGTCGGAATCCATTGCCTCAGATACACAACGCCGCGAGCGGAAAAAGCCGACCTGGTTAGTTTTGCCGGTGCTTGGCGTGATGCTCTTACTGCTAGTGCTGGGGATGTACTGGAGCTACACGCCGGATACTTTCAATGTGCAGGCGCGTACCGAAAGCGTGCTGGCGCAAAAGTCGCGCGCGCCGGTCATTGGCGCGGCGACCACAGTCAGTTTAATTTCGGTGGCCGAAACCTTGCTGGATAAACGCGGGGGTTATCTCAGTAATGATGTAACGCCTCCCAGTGTGTGGTTGGACAATATGCCCAACTGGGAATATGGCGTGATTATTCAGGTGCGGGATATGAGTAAGGCCATGCGCGAAGCGTTTAGCCGCTCCCAGTCTCAATCTTTAGAAGATAAGGATCTAGCACTGGCTGAATCGCGCTTTAATTTTAACAACGACAGCTGGCTGTTTCCTCCCACAGAAAAACAGTATCGCGAGGGTACCAAGCACTTACACGCATACTTAGAGCGTTTGATCGATCCGGCCCAGAAGAATGCTCAGTTTTATGCCCGTGCTGATAACTTACGCTACTGGCTTGCTACCGTAGAAACCCGTTTGGGCAATTTGTCTCAGCGACTCAGCGCCAGTGTAGGTCAGCAGCGTTTGAATATTGATTTGGCCGGTGAGGCCGGCGCGGCCCAGGCTACCCCAGCGCCGGGCGATGAATTCGTTAAAACGCCCTGGATGGAAATCGATGATATTTATTTCGAGGCGCGCGGCTCAGCGTGGGCGTTGATTCATTTTCTACGTGCGGTGGAGCAGGATTTCGCCGATGTTTTGCAAAAGAAAAATGCTCGTGTCAGCTTGCAGCAAATTATTCGTGAGCTGGAGGCGACCCAGCATCGAGTTTATAGCCCTATGATTTTAAATGGCAGTGGCTTTGGGGTGTTGGCGAATCATTCTCTGGTAATGGCTTCCTATATTTCCCGGGCAAATGCCGCCATTATTGATTTGCGGGAGCTACTCGCGCAAGGATGACAGAGGCGTTCTTACTAACTCGCGGTTGGCGCGACAGCCGCCGCGGCTTGGAGTTGGAATATTGGTGGGCTACGGATAACGGCCCTATCCATACCAGGCACACCGCCCAAGAGGCGGTTTTTTTTATTCTGGCGAGTAAGCTCAAAGACGCTCAGCAATTGTTGGCGCCGATGCGCGGCTGGCGCAGTCGTTTGCTAGAGCTAAGCACTCGTGACGGTAAAACCGTGGCGGCGCTGTACTTTTCGCGAGTTGCTCTGGCACGGGAGGCGGAAAAGCGTCTGACCTCCCATGCTATCGCCTGCTGGGAAGCCGATATCCGTCCGGCAGAGCGTTTTTTGATGGAGCGCTTTATTACCGCTGCAGCCGACTTAGAATCGCCCAAACAGTCAGCCGATAGCTGGCTTGATCCAGCACTCAAGCCCAGTAATTACCGCCCATCTTTGAAACTTGCCTCAGTGGATATCGAAACCACTATGGACGCTCAGCGTTTGTATTCCATCGGGGTGTTTTCGGCTAGCACGCGAGTTGTGTATATGGTCTCTGAATTAGATGTTGAGAGGCAGTTGGACGAGGGCACACGGCTGGTGTTTTGTCCCAGCGAAAAGGATTGTTTGCTGAAATTTTTGCAGTGGCTTGAGAGCGAGAACCCGGATGCGTTGATCGGTTGGAATCTGGTGCAGTTTGATCTGTGGGTGCTACAGCAGTTGGCGGATCGCTTACAGGTAAAGCTTACGCTCGGGCGCGGCGGGCGAACGCCGCACTGGCGAGAAGAAAAAGGTGAAGGCGGGCGTCGCTTTGTCAGCGTTCCTGGGCGGGTTATGCTCGATGGCATCGAGTTGCTAAAGGCGGCCAACTATCAGTTTGAAAGTTTTGCCCTCGACCAGGTTGCCAGCGAGCTCTTAGGAGAGGGTAAGCTGTTACATGGCGCTGGGCGTGGCGAGGATATTACTCGCTTGTTCTCCAGTAACAAGCCGCAGCTTGCGCGCTATAACCTGAAAGACTGCGAGTTGGTGTGGAATATTTTTGAGCGCGAGCGTTTGCTCGCGTTTGCCGTTGAACGCAGTCAGTTGACAGGGCTTTTGCTGGATCGCATTGGCGGTTCAGTGGCGGCTTTTGAATACGGCTATTTACCGCGTTTGCATCGCGCCGGGTTTATTGCCCCCAATCTTGGCGAGCTGAAGACCGATATCATCAGCCCCGGTGGGTATGTAATGGATTCGGATCCGGGGATTTATCATCACGTTTTGGTGTTGGATTTTAAAAGTCTGTACCCCAGTATTATTCGAACTTTCTGTATCGATCCCTGTGCCTTTTGGAAGGCCAGACTCGGTTTGGTTGCCACTGCGCAATGTGTGCCGGGCTTTAATGGCGCGGAGTTTGATCGCGATAGCGCTATCTTGCCGGATATGATCGAGAATCTATGGCAAGCGAGGGAGCAGGCAAAAGCGCAAGCGAATGTACCTTTGTCTTATGCCATAAAGATTATTATGAATTCGTTTTACGGCGTTCTGGGCTCCCCCGGATGTCGTTTCTTTGACCCGCGAATAGCCAGCTCTATCACTTTACGTGGTCACGAAATTATTCAATCCAGTAAGCGTTGGATCGAGCAGCAGGGGCAGAAGGTTATTTACGGTGATACCGATTCGGTATTTGTGTGGCTCAGTAATGAGAGTGAAAATCTTAGCAATGAGCGCGCGCGTGAAATCGGTGTGGAGTTAGCCCAGGGGTTAAACTTGTGGTGGCGTGAAAAGTTATCTCGTGAGTTGAAGATTGATTGCGCTTTGGAAATAGAGTTTGAAACTCACTACCGAAAGTTTTTAATGCCCACGGTGCGCGGTTCGGACGAAGGCAGTAAAAAGCGTTACGCCGGTCTGGCCACTAAAGGCGATAGTGAAACACTCGTGTTTAAAGGCTTGGAGTCGGTGCGTACCGATTGGACCTTGCTGGCGCGCGAATTTCAAACCGAGTTATACCGCCGCGTATTTTTAGACTTGGATTACCGCGACTATGTGCTTGCGGGTGTGAATCAGTTAATGCAAGGCCGTGCGGATGACAAGCTGATCTATCGCAAGCGCTTGCGCCGCCGGTTGGATGACTATGAGAAAAATATTCCCCCACATGTGCAAGCCGCGCGCAAACAGCGCGATTGGGGCGAGGGGGTCTTGCGCCGTGGCGATTGGGTGAGTTATGTGATAACGATTAACGGCGCTGAGCCCGCCGCTGCGAGACGTAGCCCAATCGATTACGAGCACTACCGCGAAAAGCAGTTAGCGCCGGTGGCCGACGGTATTCTGTACTTTTTAGGCGATTCGCTGGCCGCGATTACCGACCAGCAAATTTCGCTTTTTTGATTATCTGTCCGGGCCGCTTACCAACTGTTGACCGTGGCCTCTCCGGCATTGACTATCACATCAAACTTTCGGTTGGCACCGTTGACGACAACCGTGTCGTTCACTTCAATGCCACCTGTGGTAATGCTGATGCTGTAGCTGCCGTTGCTGCGCGCCAATGTATAAAGGCCGCTGGCTGAGGTGGTCGTGTTAGCGTTGCCAATACTCACGTTGGCGCCGCCAAGCCCCTCACCGACATCGTAAAAATTATTGCCATTACTGTCGTTATAAACCACCCCGCTCACAAAGTAAGATGAGCCGCTGGCAGCAAAACTCTGCGTCAACATCGATGACAAAAACCAGTCGCCATAATTGCCGCTGAAATAATAGGTGCCTATATTTTGCCCCACGCCCACTTCTTTGAAGTTTGTGCTAAGCAAGTTGCGCCTGTGCCCTGCGGATTCAAACAGACCTTGGTGATGGGAGTAAATGTAGGTGGTTTTATTCAATGATGAACCAGAGGTGCCCGCGACGGCGATGTTTTCGCCGTAACTGTAGGGCGGATTAAATGCGTAACCCGCCGCGGCCATGCGGTCACCTGGGTCACTGCCGTTTTCCCCCGTATGTGAAAAGATGTCTGAATTTAGCATCCACTGGCTGTGATCGCGTGACGCCTGCAGCAGTTGACGATTGTGAGCGAGGGGTGGCTTTTGCGCACTGCTAATGGTCCCAGGGTTCAAACCTTGGTTTAGGTCGATGCCGAAGCGGGCGGCTTCGGCCTCTGGATCAAAACGGGCGCGATTGATCAGTTCCAGCATCAGCACCTCTTGGGCTGACGGGTTACTTTGTGCCAGTTGACTGCGCGGCGTGGCCGATACCTCGGCACTGTCTTCGCTCTCCTGAGTGTCAGTGGTGGCCGTAACCACAAAGTAGTAGGTCTGATCATTACTAAGGCCATTGACTTGCCAGGGTGCGCTGACATCTTCTTGCCAATCGCCATTGTTAAAGGCGTGGATATTGGTGCTGTTGATATAGGGCTCGCTTGCCCAGTACAGATTGTAGCCGGTGGCGCCTGGCACCGGGTCCCATACTACACTGACTCGGTTGCTTGCGGCGGAGGTTTCCAGGCCCGTTACTGGCACCAGCGCAATGGACGAACTGCTGCTTGAGCTGGAAATACTCGACGATTCACTTGCACTCGATTCACTGGACGAGGACGATACTGAGGAGCTGGAGCTGGAGCTGGAGCTGGAGCTGGAGCTGGAGCTGGAGCTGGAGCTGGAGCTGGAGCTGGAGCTGGAGCTGGAGCTGGAGCTGGAGCTGGAGCTGGAGCTGGAGCTGGAGCTGGAGCTGGAGCTGGAGCTTGACGGAGGATTCACAACAGGCGGCACGCTGCTCGAGCTGCTTGTGTCTGCGGATGAGGAAGAAGAGCTCGGCAAGCTGCTGCTGGTGAGGCTGCTGCTTGACGCCTCACTGGATGAAGCGCTGCTCACCGGACTCGATTCCGAGGACGAGCTCACGCTGGATGAGCTTGATGACTCGGAGCTCGCGCTGGACTCGACGCTTGAGCTGACCGAGCTGTTGCCAGGCGGCGGGGTAGGTGAGTCGGTTCCGCCTGAGCCCCCACAGGCAGTGAGGGTAGCTAGGCTGAGCAGGAAAATCGGATACTTGAGCATGACGTGGCATCTGTAAAGCAAAACGGCTACCTTACCCCCTGGTCTTAGCCGTGCAAATGCCAATACGCAATTGTGTGATTTACTCCTCAGGCAATTCTTCGCGGGTTAAGCGTTAACGGTATAACGGATGCTTGCCCGCGGTTTGGGTGCGGGTTAGTCTAGGCGGCCCAGAAAAACGGCGGAATATTCGATGGAAGATGTGATTGATGAGCTTCGCGAGCACAATATAGAGGTGCCCGTCCCCCTGGAGCTTCCCGATGACGACACCCTGGTTGAGGTGGAGGAGGAGCTGTTGCTGCCTCTGCCCCGCGAGATGCGTCACTTTTTACTGAGCGTTAGCGACGTGGTCTATGGTTCGCTGGAGCCTGTGACTGCCGCAGACCCCTACAGTCATACCTATCTGCCCGAGGTCGCCTCGGTAGCCTGGGCCAATGGGCTGCCGCGTCACCTTGTCCCTTTGTGTGAAGTCAACGGTCACTATTACAGCGTCGAGCCGGAAGGTGAAGTGGTTTTTTGGCGCGATGGTGATTTAACCGATGAGCGCTGGCAGAGCGTATGGCACTGGGCGCAAGAGGTGTGGTTGGAAAGTTGAAGCTTATTATTTAGCTTCTGCCAAAAGAAAGGCCGGTTGTTGCAACCGGCCTTTCTTTGTATGACGTGTCTCAATAAACCGCTAGTAGAGCAGTACTGCCCCTGCCGCAGGCGCTGAGTTATCAGTGCTGTCGCCATTGGTACCTGTGCCTTCGCCAGCTTCGCGGTAAGCAGAAACGGCGAGCGTACTGCCGTCGGCGGTGACCGCCAGGGCTTGACCGAAGCGATCCTGGTTATCGCTTTGCAGCGCTTTTACGTAGCTGCTCTGAGCCCAACCGTCTGCGCCTTGTTTGAAAATATAGACGGCGCCGCTATTGGTGTTGGCGTTATTGTCTTGATCACCGTTGACGCCAACAGCGTTGCTGTCTTCGAAATACGCGCCGACCGCTAAGGTAGAGCTGTCAGCGGACAGGCTTACCGAGTGGCCGAAGCGGTCATATGCTTCTGGGTTGGAAGCTTTGATATAGGTCGTCTGTGCCCACTGCCCGTTTGATAGCTCAAAGAGATAGGCCGCCCCCGAACGATAGGCTGTATCCGGACGGTCTTCCTCATCGCGGTTTTCTGCGTAATCTGACGGATCACCGTTGATGCCTGTCGCCAGGCTGCCTTCGCCAAAGGCTCCCACCGCCAGCATAGTGCCTGCGTTATTAAAGCTAAGCGCACTGCCAAAACTCTGTGACAGGAATGTGTAGCTTGGCTTGATGTAAGCTTGTTGAGACCACTGATCTGCATCGCGCGTGAATACAAATACGGCGCCAGAGTTTGCCGCGGCGCTGTCAGTCGGGCGCTCTTCGTTGACTCCGGTACCGGCGTAGTCTTCTCCGGGAACACCGGTTGCGAGACGGTTGCCATCGCCTGATAACGCTACTGCGGTGCCCAAACCTCCGCCAATGTTTACAACGTCGGATTTGATGTAGGCCTGCTGAAGCCAGCCTGTCTCACTTTTAACAAACACATAAGCGGCGCCGGAGTTGGTCGCATCGTTACTTTGCTCATCGCCATCGATTTCTTCTGCGGCACTATCTTCACCAGGGGCGCCCACGGCCAGGGTGGAGCCATCTCCCGATAAATCTATTGAGTAGCCGAAACGGTCGCCAGTTGTGGTGGTACCGTCGTCACTACTGCTGCTACTGCTAGAAGACGAGGACGAACTCTCGCTGGAAGAGCTGCTCTCGGAAGACGGAGTGTTTGAGGCTTTGACATAGGCCGTTTGTGCCCAGCTGTCGTCGCTGCGCTCGAAGATATACACAGCCCCGGCATCGCTGGCCGAGTTGTTGTCCTGATTGCCATTAATGCCGCGGGCGTTGCTGTCTTCGCGCAGAGCGCTTACCGCCAGGGTATTACCATCGTCGGATAAACTGACATCGTAGCCGAAGCGGTCATTGGATATATAGTATTCCACCGTCTCGCCATCTTCGTCTTCAAGGGTGCGCAGGTTTTCGGTATTTGACGCTTTGATATAGGCCTGCTGAGTCCAGCCGTTATCGCCCATGACAAAAACATAGACGGCGCCGGTAGCGAAGTTGGAGTTGTCGGCCTGATCGCCGTCAATACCTGTGGCGACTGAGTCCTCCTGAGTGGCGCCAACGGCGAGGGTTGTACCGTCGCTCGACATGTCCAGGCTCCAGCCGAACCAGTCTTGCTCTTCGGTGTTGGAGGCTTTCAAATAGCCGATTGTGTCCAGCATCGCATTGAGCGCTACCGCTTCATTGGAGTTGCTGCAATCTCCCTCGCTGACGCAGGCTTCTACCATATAGCGGGCCTCAGCCCAGTTGGTCTGGTGGACGCTCACTGTGTCGTAAATCTCCGGCGCAGTAATATCCTCGCCCACCTGGGTAAAGCCACTGGCGCCGTCCGGGTCTTTATAGACACGATAAAAGGCGGCATTTTCTACCGCGTCCCAGTAAATTCGCAGGGTTTTGGGCGCGGCCCCTTCTATATTGATGTCGGGCCAGCTAGCTGCGACGCTGGAACTGGAGCTTGAGGTGCTTGAAGTACCCGCACTGCTGGAAACACTGGACTGACTGCTGGAGCTCGCCGATGAGTCATCATCGTCGCTGCCGCAGGCCGTTAGCGCTAGAGCGGCGAACAGACAGGGCACAAAGCCAAGCGTCTTGATAAAGGGATACAGCGATTGTCTCATGCAGCAGTTTCCTGATTATTCATTTAAGCGGGGGATTCTGTCCGGTGAGGCTGGGTGTGTCAATGTTTGACGCTCAGCCGCAGGGGAGCCGGCGGGTATCTGACAGAGTAGAAGGAAGAAAATTCCCGCAGGGGCTGCCCGCGGGAAAATCAAACAAGTGCTTTCGCTAGTAGAGGTAAATGGCGCCGCTGTCTTCGCCATCTTCATTGGCGGGGGCGTCAACTTGCGAGCTGTCTTCGCCGGTGGCGGCAACGGCCAGAGTCTCGCCGTTCCCCGACAGAGTTAGGGTGCGGCCAAAGGTATCGTTGGCATCTGTATTGATTGCTTTTAGATAGCTGCTCAGAGCCCAGTTGTCGGTGTCTGAGTATTGGTAAACATAAGCCGCTCCGGCTGCCGGTGCACTGCTGTTGCCCCAGTCATCGCTGATGCCCGTCTCTTCCGAGTCTTCTCGAGGCACACCAATGGCGAGCGTTGTGCCATCACTGTTCAGTTGCACTGACCAACCAAATAGATCGTCCTCGTCGGTCGCTTCGGCTTTGATATAGCGCACCTGTGACCAGTCGCTACCATCAAAACTAAATACATAGGCCGCGCCTGAATCGGGTTCGCCATCTTCATTAAACGGCACATCTAAATCGGCGGTATCGTTAGGGATGGGAGATGGGTGCACTCCGGTTAAATTGCTGTCCTCGTGGGGGGCGCTGACAGCGAGGGTGTTGCCATCGCCAGAAAGTGCCAACGCATAGCCGAACTCGTCGTCAATGCTTGGGTTACTTGCTTTGATATAAGCGGTGTGCTGCCAGCTATTGTTTGCAAACCTTAAAATGTAAGCGGCTCCGGCGCTTTTCGCTTTGAAGTCTGACTGGTTACCGTTTATTTGTCCGTCCGCTGAGTTCTCACCGGGTGCGCCAATCGCCAGGGTGTTGCCGGAGTCGTCAAAGGCGAGACCATAGCCGAATCTTGAGGGTGAGGCTTCGTCACATTCTATACCTGGCGGCATTGGATCAAAACATGGGCTATCAGGCCAGGAGGGAAAACTGGGTTTTATGTAAGCTTCCTGCGCCCAGCTGTCGCTGAGTTGGTAGACATAGACTGCGCCGGCGAGCTCAATGTCATTATTACCTTGGTCACCGTTCACACCAGCTGCATTGCTCGCTTCGAAGGGGGCGCTGATGGCAACGCGGGTGGCGTCGCTGTTGATGGTTGCGCGTATGCCGTAAAAATCGTTGGGATCTGGGTTACTGGCTTTGAAGTAGGCTGTTTGCTGCCAAGCTGAGCCCGATTGCGTGAACAGGTAGGCCGCACCGGAATTGCGAATAGGCTCGTCATCGTTTGCGCTGTTCACTCCCGCAGAGCCGCCATCCTCATAGGGCGCGGTGACCAGTAGCTGCGAGCCGTCAGCGGAGAGATCCACCGCGTAGCCGAACAGGTCACCGTCGCCGCCATCGCTGGCTGGGTTATCGATGCGCCCGGTTTGGCTCCAGCCGCTGTCGGTTTTGCTGTACAAGTAAACTGCACCGGCATCCACGTTATTGCCCGCGTCATAGCGAGGGCTACCCACGGCCAGGGTGCTGCCGTCGTCAGAAATAGCCATAGCAAAGCCATAGGCGGATTTATCTTGTGGCGTGTCGGCTTTCAGGTAGCCGATGGCGTCGATCGCGGCGCCGTCGATATAAATATCTTCGCTTGGCGTGCAGCCAGCGCTGTTGCAGGCTTCAACCTGAAAACGAACGTCGTCCCAGTCCGTTAAATGAGCGGCGAGGGGGTACGCAAATTCGGAGGTGGTGATATCTTCGCTGATTGGCTCGTAACCGGAGCTGCCATCTAGATCGCGGTAAACCCGGTACTCAGTGGCGCCGTCAACATCGTCCCAGGATAGGGTTACCTGTTTGGTGCTGATCTCGGCAGTTACCTGCGCCGCATCGGGTGCCTGAGCTTCGGGTGGGGTTGAGTTGTCGTCGCTATCGCTGCCGCAGGCGCTGAGAAGCATTGTACTTGCGCTGAGCGCCAGCCAAAGTCGGGTTCGGCGTGATATCTGTGTAGCCATGTTGATTCCTCGAAGCTTTTATTTAACCACTATTAACTTAACAGTTAAGCTCCGGGAAATAAGCCGATAATTTGTTAAAAATTTTACGAATCGGCTTATTCGACGATGTATTCAATTCCTGAGATGTCTTCGCCCCAAAACTTCGGCTTGGCGCCATTGGCGAGTCCGGCCTCCAGCGTCAGCCCCGAGTTGCCAAATCCCTGAAAATAACTGAGCGTCAGGGTATGCTCGCCAACATCCAGCAGTCGATAACAGGATTGTTTGCTAAAGGGGCGGTCTTTGGGGTATTGGCACAAACGTTTGTTGTCGATTTTTAGACTGAAGCCGTCGTCGCTGCCCACCATAAAACGATAGCGACCTTTTTCGGTCACTCTAAACCGACTTTCGATATCCGCATAGAAATCCTCTGTCCAGCCCAGCACTCCCAGCACGGGGTGTTTAAAGCGATTGTCCTGATTCAGCTCAACTTTGTCGATCATCACGGTGCGCGTATCAGAGATGTTGCGCGAGTGATTGATATTGGTAATGTTGCTGCGGCTTTTACTCAGTACCAGTGCCAGGTTCTCATCCACCGAGGGCGGAATTACCCTGACAATAATAAGCAGGGCACAAATAAACAGAAGCAGTGAAAAAATTGTATTTTTACTCATTAGCGCACCAGCTCCAGTTTCCAGTAATCAAACCAATTGCGCATTTCAAACTGCGATTCGGTCAGCTCCCAACTGTAGGTGAAAGGCGCAAAAAGAAAAAACACGGCCACAGTCAGCGCGATATAAGCGCCTAAGTTAATGTAGGTGTGACGGCTGCCTTGTTGCAGTTGTTCGTAGAATACGTACTGGAAAATCAGCGCCAAGTTAATAATGCCAAACACAAGGGGCACTAAGTAATGGTACAAGTACATCACTCGCTCAATTTGCAAAATGGCAATCATGTAGCTGATGTATAAACCGCTGAAAGCGCAAATCCAGTAAAACAGCGCGGTGTCCTTGACCGGGTTTTGGTAGACAAATCGACTGATAATGAGGCCGGCGGATAACACAATACCGGCCACCACACTGAACCAGACGATCGGATTGGCGACGATATTGTGATAACGCACATAGGTGACGCCGTCGGTGGTCTGCTTTGACCAGCGGTAGTTAATGGTCTTGCTGCCCAGGGGCCAGTTCATGGCAAAGCTGCCGTTTTCGCCTTCTTTGCAGACGTCCAGGCGCGGTACGCCATCGGCATACTTGGCCATATACTGCCAATTATCCTGCAAGCCTTGGCTGAACGCTGCCGCACTCCAGGTTTGCTCGCTTTTTATCAGATCTTTGTACTCGCGACTCGCATCATAGTTCTTATGCGTGGGCATGGTGCCGCCGAGGCCAATGTGCAGATAGAAAATAGCGAGAAACACCGCGATGACCGGTAGCACACCGCTGGGTACCGTAACGGCCAGCCTTTTTATCAACTCGGCCAGGCGCCAGTTTTTTATGGCCTCCCAGCGGTCGGCGCCGTAGAGCATTACAAACAATAACAGCAGTACCGCGCCGTTGACTTTTACCGATACGGCAAGACCTATCCAAACCCCCAGCCATGCATAATCGGGCAGGGTAATGGCGCGGTTTTGCTGTACCTTTAAGGTAATGCAACGCACGGTTTGATAAATGGCGCCGAGAATAAAAAACAGCTGAATACCCTCGAGCATGGCCGAGCGCGCGTGAATGACCAAGGCATTGTCGAAAATTAAAAGAAAGCTAAACGCGAAGGCCAAGTGCGCATTACCGCTAATGCGACGGATGATGCCGTAAAAAAACAGCACCGACAGCGCCATCAGCAGCGCAGAGGGAAGGCGGTAGGCAAAGTATTCAATGCCCCCTTCGGGGAGATGCTGATCGCGCAGATAATCGGTGTTGGAGAACTTGGATTTATCTTTATCGCTGTTTAAGCCCAGCGCCGCTTCACTGCCCGCCATTAACAGTTTGCCCAAGGGTGGGTGGGGCTCCATATACATCACGCCGTCAATATACTTTTGCGCCGAGGCGATATGGTAGTTTTCATCCCAGAACAGGGCGTTGGGGTGGCCGAGGCCAATGGTGTAAACACTCAGCGAGCACACCATCAAAATGGCCAGATACAGTTTATGAAGATGTCGGGTGATTAGATCGCGCATAGCTTATCCGGGTCGCACAGCTTGTTCAGGTGTTGTTATCAAAACGCGGCCAGATCATAACCGATTGCGCAAAGCTTGCCTAATAAGTGCCTATCAGGGTGTGAGGCGCGCCCGTTAATCGACAGGGTGCAAAGCAATCTGGCGGGTATCCATACCGCGCCTAGGGGCGGGGAGAGAGGGATAAAGCTGCTGCATAACCTGCCACGCGGAGGCTCGGTAGGTGGTGAGCTTGCCCCCCATTACGGTCAGAACGCGTGGCTTGGAGCGCTGGTCTGAGATCATCATTACATCGCGGCTGCGGCCAAAAGCACTGCCTTGAGTTTTGGGGAGCACTCGTAAACCCGCCATGGTTTGTGCTGATGAAGGCAGCAGGTGTAGGTCGGGGAAATAGTGTTTCAGAATATTCAGGAGGTAATGGGTTTCGTGGGGGTGGCACACCGCCTGTTCGGGCGCGTCTTGATGAGGTGTCTCGGTGGTGCCCAGCAGCAATTTACCCTGCCAGGGTAAGGCAAACACCGCCCGCCCATCGCTGGGTGACTCCAGGTAGTAGTGATGCTGCAGCACCGGGGGCAGCAACAGATGACTACCTTGTACCAGCTCAACCGGCGGCAGTGCCGGTGTGGGGGTGATTTTCTTGTTTAGCTCGCTGGCCCAGGGGCCCGCGCAATTGACCAATACTCGCGTAGATAAGTGTTGCACACGACCGCCCTGGTAAAAGTTCACCTCGATGTCGCCGGCCGCTTGTACTGTGCTTGTTTGCGCTGAGGCACGTAGAGCCGCACCGGTAAATTCAGCCGGTTGCAGCAGTTCGGCCCCCAGCTGCTGCGCCGATGCCATTACCGCTCGGGTTAGGGCGCGATCATCTGTTTGCGCTTCGAAGTAACGGTATATGGCGATTAGGTTCTCGTGGCGAATTGCATCCAATTCGGGCCATTGGTTTTTATTCAGGCGGCGAAATTGGGTCGTAGCGTCCCAACCCGACAGCAAGCGGTAAAGAAAAAGCCCCGTGTGAATGGTTAAGGGGTTGCGCTTGCTGTTTTTGTAGATAGGTATATGTAGGGGGGCTAGCTTGACCAGCTCGGGCGCTATGCGCAGCAGGGTTTCCCGTTCTTGCAAGGACTCGCGCACCAGAGAAAACTGGAGCGATTCCAAGTAGCGCAGTCCGCCGTGAATAAGCTTGCTAGAGTTGCTGGAGGTCGCGCCGCCTACTTGCGAGGATTCGAGCACCGCCACTTTGTAACCTGCTGCCGCTGCCGCCTGAGCTACGCCCGCGCCGGTGATGCCCGCGCCGATTATAGTAATGTCATAGCTCACGCAAAACCCCTGCAGCCGGTGGCCCGACGGTTTGGCGAGCCCTGCCGAGATGCTAAAAGATTGTGCGCTGGGAGTAAATGCGCCGCAGGCTGCGCGGCGCGAATAAGATCGCTGGAGCTAGCTATCGCTCGGGCTCATCCCGCCGTAGGGGAAGGGGGTGACTTTTTCGCCTTTAAATTCACTGACCTTGGCGGCGCCTTCTTTTTCCACCTCGTCAATGCGCACAATGGCGTGCATGGGCAGATACGAGCGTTTCACTCCGGCGAACTCGGCTTTTAGCTTTTCCTCACCTGGGTCTACTACCACTTGGCTGCGCTCGCCGAACACGAACTCCTCGACTTCAATAAAGCCGTACATTTCGCTCTGGTAGATGGCGCGGGCGAAGACTTCAAAAACCTGTCCCTGATTGTGGAAAATCACCTTGTAAATAGGGCGTGAGTTCATGGTGTACAACGGGTATCTCTGCTGTTGAAAAAGGGCGCGAAGAATAGCATATCCGCAGCTCAATGGAAGAATTTTGCACAAAAAATAATCATTTTTTGCCTGCGGGCTATGGGATTTGGTCATTGAGATAGCTATAATGCGCGGCCTTAAATTTCGTCCCAATGCAGGCCCGCACTCTATGTCAGCGACCGAGACACCGGTAAAAAAGCTCTACATCAAGACCCATGGCTGTCAGATGAACGAGTATGATTCATCGCGCATGCGCGATCTTCTGGGGGAGTCCCACCAAATGGTGGCCACCGAGAACCCCGAAGAGGCCGATGTGGTGCTGATTAACACCTGCTCCATTCGTGAAAAAGCGCAGGAAAAGCTCTTTCACCAATTGGGGCGCTGGAAACAGCTGAAGGAAAAGAACCCCAATATGATTATTGGGGTGGGCGGTTGCGTCGCCAGCCAAGAGGGCGATGCGATTGCCGAGCGCGCGCCTTTTGTGGATCTGATTTTTGGCCCGCAAACCCTGCACCGGCTGCCCGAGATGATGGAGCAGCCCCGTGACAACGGCGCGGTGGTAGTGGATATCAGTTTCCCCGAGATCGAAAAGTTCGACAAGCTGCCCCAGCCCGATGCCGATGGCGTGAGCGCGTTTGTCTCGATCATGGAAGGTTGCTCCAAATACTGCACCTTCTGTGTGGTGCCTTACACCCGCGGTGAGGAAGTGAGCCGTCCGGTGGCCGATGTAATGCGCGAGGTCGTCCATCTGGCAGCCCAGGGCGTGCGGGAGATTAACCTTTTAGGGCAAAACGTAAACGCCTATCGCGGCGAATCCGATGACGGCATTGTCGACTTGGCTGAGCTGATTACTTTCGTCGCCGCAGTAGAGGGTATTGACCGCATTCGCTTTACCACCTCGCACCCGGTGGAGTTTTCCGAATCGCTGATCGACGTCTACGCCGAAGTGCCCGAGCTCGTCAGCCATCTGCATCTACCGGTCCAGAGCGGTTCCGACCGTATTTTGATGGCGATGAAGCGCGGCCACACCGCGATCGAATATAAATCCAAGCTGCGCCGTATTCGTGAGCACCGCCCGGATATCAGTTTTTCCTCTGACTTTATTATCGGCTTTCCCGGCGAAACCGAAGACGATTTCGCCCGCACCATGAAGCTTATTGGCGATATCGGTTTCGATACCTCGTTCAGCTTTATTTACAGCCCGCGCCCGGGCACCCCGGCCTCGGATTTACCCGATGACACTCCCATGGAGGTCAAAAAACAGCGCCTGAAAATCCTGCAAGATCGTATTACCCAGCAGGCCCAGGCCATCAGTCGTCGCATGGTGGGTAATGTCGAGCGGGTGCTGGTATCCGGCTACAGCAAGAAAGATCCGGGGCAGCTGTCGGGACGTACCGAGAATAACCGCGTAGTCAACTTCCGCGCGGATGATCCGGCTCTGATCGGCAAGTTTGCCGATGTGCGAATCGACCAGGCTCTGCCCAATTCGCTTCTGGGTACGCTGATCGGCTCTGAGCTCGACGAAATGTAATCATCGATTGCTATAACCACAGGTTTGTAGCCCCGAGCCGGTAATAAAGAATTCGCCGGTTCACGGGCTTCCCCCTAACTGGGTAATGGTTTACGCTTTGAATCAGAAAACGCAACAAGAGTATTTATCCATCCTTGAATAAACACGTCGTGCCCGATACCTCTCAGGTCACCTGCGAGGTGATTCTTGAGCCAAATGACAACCGCCGTCTTGCCAGTTTATGCGGTCAGTTTGACCAGCACCTGCGCCAGATCGAACAGCGCCTGAACATCGAAATCCGTAACCGGGGTAATCACTTTGCTCTGGTAGGCGGCCGCGCTCTCGCTGAAACCGCCGCCGAAGTGCTGCGCGAGCTGTATCGCGAAACCAGTACCATCGAGTTGACTCCCGACGAAATCCATCTGGCGCTGCAAAGCGCAGGAATCGAACAGCTTATGCAACAGACCTCTGCCGAGCCGACGGCTGCGCCCGCCGGCGCTGAGCAAAACGAAGAGAAAATTCCCGCCGGTACCGTACTCATTCGAACCAAAAAGTGCACCATTAAGCCTCGCGGCGTTAACCAGCAGCGCTATGTGCGCTCAGTCCAGACCAACGATATCAACTTTGGTGTTGGTCCGGCCGGTACCGGTAAAACCTATCTGGCCGTGGCCTGTGCGGTCGAAGCGCTGCTGCGCGATGACGTAGAGCGTATTCTGCTGGTGCGCCCCGCCGTTGAGGCGGGCGAAAAGCTGGGTTTTTTGCCCGGTGATCTGGCCCAAAAGGTAGACCCTTACCTGCGCCCGCTGTACGACGCCCTGTTTGAAATGCTGGGCTTTGAAACCGTCGGCAAGCTGCTCGAGCGCAATGTGATTGAAGTGGCGCCGCTTGCCTATATGCGCGGCCGCACCCTGAACAACTCGTTTGTGATTCTGGACGAGAGCCAGAATACCACCTGTGAACAGATGAAAATGTTCCTGACCCGCATCGGTTTCGGCTCTACCGCCGTGATTACCGGTGATCCCAGTCAAATTGACTTACCGCGTGGCCAGAAATCCGGCCTCAAGCATGTGGTTGAGGTACTGAACAACGTCGAGGGAATAAGTTTTACTCACTTTGGCTCTAAAGACGTAGTGCGCCACCCGCTGGTACAGCGTATTGTCGAGGCCTACGATGCCTTCGAAGCGGCCAACCCGGATCGTGAGCGCTGAGCCATGAGCGTCCAGGTGGATATTGATATTCAGGTCGATGACGACCAACTGCCCAGCGACGACGAAGTACACCGATGGGTGGCGGCGGCAGTCGCAGGCCATCGGGATCCAGCCGAAGTCAGCCTGTGCATTGTCGACGCCGACACCAGCGCCGAGTTAAACGGTCAATACCGAGGTAAGCATTACCCTACCAACGTTCTTTCCTTTCCCGCCGATCTGCCCGCCGAGCTTGAATTACCCTTGTTGGGGGACTTAGCCGTATGCGCTGAGGTGGTAGCGCGTGAGGCTCGCGAACAGGGCAAAACCCTAAAGGCCCACTGGGCTCATATGCTTGTGCACGGTACCTTGCATTTGCTAGGTTACGACCACATTGACGACACTGACGCCGAGCGTATGGAAACGCTGGAAACCGAGATTATCACCGGGCTGGGGTTTGCCCCCCCCTATGCTGAAGCCGGCACCGACACTGGTGCGGGCAACCCCTATACGACAACGACACAGGAATCATCAGTGCCATGACGGACGACCCATCGAGTAGCAGCGCGTCGCGCCTCCAGGATAAACAGGAGAAGTCTTGGTTGGATCGGGTGCTCAACGCCTTTTCCGGCGAGCCCAAATCCCGCGACGACCTACTGGAAATTATAAAAGACGCCGCCGACAACAAGTTGTTGGACCAGGAGGCGCTCAGCATCATCGAAGGCGCACTGGACGTGTCCAGCCTGCAGGCGCGGGAAATCATGATCCCGCGCACGCAAATCGTCGCGGTAAAAATTGACGATAAACCAAAAGACTTTCTGCCCAAAATTATTGAGTCTGGCCACTCGCGTTTTCCCGTGATTGGCGATTCTATCGACGATATTAAAGGCATATTACTGGCCAAAGACTTACTGCGGATGATGCTGGAGGGCAACAACGATTTTAGCCTGGAGCAGATTATTCGCACCGCCAATATCGTGCCCGAAAGTAAACGCGTTAATGTGCTGCTGCGGGAATTCCGCGAGCAGCGCTACCATATGGCGCTGGTGATTGATGAGTACGGCGGTATCTCTGGTCTGATTACTATTGAGGATATTCTCGAGGAGATCGTCGGCGAAATTGAAGATGAAACCGATGAAGAGATTTCCGACGAGCACATCAAAAAAGTCAGCGATACCGATTATGTGATCAAAGCGCTGACCCCGATCGAAGATTTCAACGATTATTTCGAAGCCGGGCTGTCGGATGAAGATTTTGACACCATCGGCGGTATTTTGATGCAGTCTTTTGGCCACCTGCCTAAGCGCAATGAAACTACCGAGGTAGACGGCTTTACCTTCCGCGTTCTCTATGCCGATAATCGGCAAATTCATCTGGTGCGTTTAACACTTGATCGGCACTGAGACCATAATCACCGGCACTGTCAGTCGCGGACTTAATCGCCTGCGCTGGTACAACGCCGCCGCCCTGGCACTGCTGGCCGGGGCCCTGCAGCCTCTGGCGTTTGCGCCTTTTAATCTCTGGCCGTTGGCCCTACTGGGGCTTGCGGTTTTTCCGCTACTGTTATTTAAAGTCGCCAGCCGTCGCGCCTGGATAGTGGCGCTGGCTTTCGGCCTAGGGCTTTACGGGGTGGGGGTGTCGTGGATTTTTGTAGCCATTCACCAGTTTGGCAATGCATCGGTCTGGCTGGCGGGGCTTCTAACCGCGCTTTTTGTGCTCTTTATGGCCGGTATTTTTGCCGTGCCCTTTGTCATCTGCCGCTCACTGATGGGGCACGGCCGCTTGGGGATTTTGCTGGGGTTTCCCGCCTGTTACCTGCTCGGTGAATGGCTGCGTTCCTGGTTGTTAACCGGCTTCCCCTGGCTTTACCTGGGTTATGGTCATTTGCAGACGCCGCTGGCCGGCTGGGCCCCATTGTTTGGTGTGCTCGGGCTCAGTTTTATTACCGCCTTTAGCGCCGCTACCCTCGCCGCCTGGGGCTTTTTTATGCGCCCGTCTGGCAACCTGTGGATGGCGAGCATTATGGTGTGTGCGCTGTGGTTGGTGGGTTGGCAGCTTGAAAACGTACAGTGGAGCAAGCTGAATCGCGACCAGCCCATCAGTGTGACTATGGTGCAGCCCAATGTGGCGCAGGAGTTAAAGTGGAACCCGAAATTCGCTCAGCCCACCCTGGATCGCCTGATGGATTTGAGTGAGCCTCACTGGGACAGCGACTGGCTGATCTGGCCCGAAGCGGCGGTGCCGCTCACCTACAACAACGCCCTGGATTTTCTCAATCGGGTTAACCGCCAGGCGGCGGATACCAATACCGGGCTTGTTACCGGGATTATTTACGACGATTTGAGTCGCCGCCGCTATTACAACTCGGTGACAGGCTTTGGTGAGGCCATGGGTATATACCACAAGCGTCGGCTGGTGCCTTTCGGCGAATATGTGCCCCTGGAAGATTGGTTGCGCGGCACTATAGAGTTTTTTGATTTGCCTACCTCTTACATTCATCGCGGCCCGGATGATCAGCGGGGCCTGCTGATTAATGATGTCAGCATTGCTCCCAGTGTGTGCTATGAAGTGGTTTACCCATCGCTGGTGGCAGAGAGCGCCAGGCATCGCAATGTGCTGTTAACCGTAAGTAATGATGCCTGGTTTGCCGACTCAATCGGTCCTTTACAGCACCTGCAAATGGCGCAGATGCGTGCACTGGAGACCGGACGTTACCTGTTGCGCAGCACCAATAATGGTGTGAGTGCGATTGTCGACCCCAAAGGGAGAGTCGTCGAAAAAAGCCGTCAGTTTGTCAGCGCTACTTTGAGCGGTGTTATTTATCCCGCCTACGGCGACACACCGTTTATGCGCTGGGGTAGTTGGCCGGTGGTGTTTTTGTCGCTGGCGCTGCTGCTCGGTTTGCTGGCCTCGCAGCGTCGGTATTAGCGCCAGATGAGGCCTGAGTCTTCAGTGTTTGAGGCGATTAAAGCTTATTTCGTATTTCCCCGCTACAGCCTCGGCTTGGAATACTTTGGTTTCCGGGTAGCGATGCTTGAGTAAGGCCAGTAGTCGCTGTTTGTCTTCGGTGCTCATAAAAGCGCCAAAATAAACCGCTCGCAGTTCGTTCGCAGCAAATGGTTGGTCGCTGAACCAGTCATTCTCGTCGGTGGACTTGGCCGCCGTAGCGGCATCAACATTAAAAAAGCAGCGCCACTCCTGTTCGCCCTTTGCCGCCGGTTGTTTGCAGAGAAATTTCTCGGCAAAAAAATCCTGGCTGTGCAGCTTTTCGTTGTAAAGAATGACGTTTAGCTGTTCTTTAAGGCTGGTAATTTCCGGGCGCGCCGGCAGATACTGCACCTGTTGCGGCGCGGCAAGCGACGTGTTGTCGCCGCACTGAAACTTCAATACGGCCCCTTTGTGGCTGTCGGCAAAGTACTGCCAGGCGGTCAGGTTGTCGGCTTTGGCGGAGAAACTGCAAATACGCAGGCTGCGTGTGTAGCGGCGCCAGTCGCTCATCATTTCGTCCAGCTCGTTTTGGCGCTGATCCACCATGCGGGCCATCAGCTCCTGCAACACCTCTTCCGCCTCCTCAGGAGAGGCAAAGCGTTCCTCATCCCGCCAGCGGCGAATGACCTGAGTCAATGGTGAGGCGCCGCGCGGATCTTCGCGGGCGAAGATCATACCGCAGGCGGTACGAATCACATTACTCAGCAGTGTTTGCGGTTCAAAGGCCAGCGCGGTGCGATGGTTGAGTTCAAACGGATCGCGGTAAAGTACCGGCGCACTCCAGCGCAGACAGCCGGACTGCAGAACTTTTTCGGCAGTCAGCGCGTCGCTGTATTTGGATAAGGTATCTGGGTGATCGGGCACTTGCTGTCCTTATTGTCGGTACTGATTCACTATAGTGTTATATCGGCCGTTTGCGGGTTTTATAAAGTGTTTTTATACGCCAATCAAGTCGATCGTGATTTTATTTAAGCCTGTTCTGGGCAAATTTTCAGATCTTGCCTGTGCAATGATTCCACCGCACTGGTTGGGACGCTAGAATAGTGACCCCTCCTTCAACAGGCAAAGGAAGACACGTGATTTTTACCGGCTCTCATATCCTCTCCGTGGAACAGTTTGAACGCTCCGATATTGAACATATTTTTCAGGTGGCCGATGCCATGGCGCCCTACGCGCTGCGCCGCCGGGTGACCCGGGTGTTAGAAGGCGCGATTTTGGGCAATATGTTTTTCGAGCCCAGTACTCGCACGCGTATCAGCTTCGGCTGCGCCTTTAACTTGCTGGGGGGCGAGGTGCGTGAAACCACGGGTTTTGAAAGCTCGGCCATTGCCAAAGGGGAGTCTCTGTATGATACCGCGCGGGTTTTGTCGGGCTTTTCCGATGTAATCTGCATGCGTCACCCCCAGGAGGGGTCAGTGGCTGAGTTTGCCGAGGCCAGCCGGGTACCTGTGTTGAACGGTGGTGACGGGGCGAACGAGCACCCGAGCCAGGCACTGCTGGACTTGTACACCATTCGCAAAGAGCTGGCGTCAAAAAATCGCGGTATCGATGGCCTGCGTATCGCACTTATTGGTGACTTGAAGTACGGCCGCACGGTCCACTCACTGTGTAAGCTGCTGCGGCATTTCGCCAATGTGCATGTGACTTTAGTGTCGCCTGCAGAGCTGGCCATGCCGGAGGCGATCGTTGAGGAGATGCGCCTTGCAGGTCATACAGTGGTGGTTACGGAAGATCTGACGCAGAGTATCTCCAGCGTCGATATCGCCTATTCCACTCGCATTCAGGAAGAGCGCTTTGCCACCAAAGAGGAGGCGGATATGTACCGCGGCCGCTTCCGCTTAAACCAGTCTATTTACACCCAGTACTGCGAACCCAACACCGTAATTATGCATCCGCTGCCGCGCGATTCACGGGCCGACGCCAATGAGCTGGACAACGATTTAAACCAAAATCCTAATCTGGCGATTTTCCGCCAGGCGGATAACGGTGTGCTGGTGCGCATGGCGCTGTTTGCCCTGGTGTTGGATGTAGTGGATCAGGTGGATAAATACGCCCGCGATGTAAACTGGTATAACTCTCTGCGTACCCTTTAGCCGCAAAGCGCTTGGTCGCTAGCAGCAAAGCGTTTAGTGGCAGCGTTGGGGTGCTAGTGCCCCAACAGCTGGCCGGCCATCTTCTGTAAATCTTCGCAGTTCAGGGGTAAGTCCACACTGGGTCTGGCCGCCGGGGGCGGTTCGGCGACGTGCCCGAGATACAGTTGGGCAATGGGCGCGGTGCGCTCCAACTCTGCCAAAGTGTCGGCCAGATAAGCGCCGTCCTGGGTGACTAGGGTGGGGCAGAGAATGATTAAGTCGGGGCGGATATTAACCGCTAGCTCCAGTGTTTCTTCGGCACTTTCGGCCGTGATCAGGTTGTAAATGGGGCGCAGGCAGGCGCTGGCCTCTTGCAGTACATCTTCATCACTGTGGGCGATGATTACCGTGCGGTGGGCGGTCATTTCTTCCAGGGCATATTGGTTGCGCCCGGTGTGCTTAGCGCGATAGAGCGCCCGGTCGGCGGCTTTAATTACCTCCTCTAAGTTGCAGCTGCGTGGTTGCAGGCAGCAGGCGGCGCCAATGGATACGGTGACAATAGGCTCCACCGGAGAAACCTTGTGAGGCAGGGCTAAATCGGCCACGGCCTGCTTAATGCTGCTGCACACCCTCTCGGCCCCGGCCGCATCGGTTTCTGGTAGCAGCACTACGAACTCTTCGCCGCCGTAGCGGCCGAGGAGGTCGTAGGGGCGATTGAGGCAACCTTTGATGGCCGCCGTAACTTCTTTCAGGCAGGCATCGCCTGCGGGATGGCCATAGTGATCGTTGTAGAGTTTGAAGTGGTCGACATCGATCATCAGCGCGCAAGTGTGGGTTTGCTTGCGTCCGGCTAATAACCATTGCTGTTCTGCCTGCTCGTTAAAGGTGCGGCGATTGAGCACCTGGGTAAGGCTATCCAGCTGACTCAGTGCTTCCAGCTCGTTATTAAGGCGGTTGAGCTGGTCCCGCATATCGGCAATGCGCTCCATGGCGCGAATTTTTGCCGTAATGATCATTTTACTGACCGGCTTGATCAGATAATCGTCCCCACCGGCTTCGATACCTTGACGGTAGTCGTCGTCTTCACTCATGCCGGTGACGAATATGATCGGGATCCAGTGGCTGCCCAGCCACTCGCGAATTAACGCCGTGGTTTCAAAGCCGTTCAGCCCCGGCATTTCCACATCCATAATGATCATATCTACCGGTGTGTCTTCCAGCAGCTGCAACGCCTGCTCGCCGCTTTCGGCGAGCAGGGGACTATGCCCGGCATCAAGCACGTATTGGCTCATGGCGTGGCGCAGGGTGGCGCTGTCTTCAACCAGCAATATTTTCATGGGTGGACTCGGGCAACGGGCAAAACCGAAGTTTACCGATTGTTGGCGCGAAAAACATCATTATGGGTCACAGTTTTACCGTCATTTTCGACGCATTATCGATTTAACCGCAATGATCGATATAACGCCAGTGGCCGCTCTCGCGCCGGAACAAGGATTTTTCCAGATGGTGGTGAGTCTGCTGGCCCAGCTGGTAGCGGGCACTGAAGGTCACTGTGCCAGTGTCGTCGTCGGCACCACCGCCTTCGCAGGCGAGTATATCCAGCCCCAGCCAATGGCAGCTGCGGGCCCAGTCGTCAATCGCCTCTTTGGATGTGCGGTTGCGACTGGACACACTCCAGGTTTGCCATAGGTAGTCAATCGCTTGTACTACATGGGCGGTGTATCGCGAGCGCATCAAGCGCTCGGCGGTGGGGGCGCTCTGACCTTCAAAGATAAGTGGGCCGCAACAATCTGCGGTGGCATTGCCCGAGCCGCAGGGACAGTTTATGGGGGCTGTGAGTGGCATTTTGCACCTCTTTTGGGTATGTTGTGCGCCTGTTTCGGGCCTCGCCCGCCTACCGGCGCCAGTGGCAATCCCTATTTATTGTGTGGTTTAACAATCTACGACCAAGCTCATGACCGATTTCGACGATATCCGACCCTATAACGATGATGAAGTGCGCCCCGTGCTGGACAGAATTCTGGCCGATCCGGAACTTGCCGATGCCGTAGCGCGGCTAAAGTTTCCGCGCTTGGCGGGCCCCTTAGGTTTTATTTTACGGCCTTTAGTGCGCCGGGTTATGGCTCGCCAACTGGTCGGCGTGGATAGTGTAGATAAGTTTCAGTTGGTTGTAGAGAAGTACATGCGCCATATGATTGAAACCACCACTACCCGGTTAACCAACTCGGGGCTGGATAAGCTCGACCCCAACCAGGCCTATCTGTTTATCAGCAATCACCGGGATATCGCCATGGACCCGGCGTTTGTAAACTGGAGCTTGTACCACGCGGGCTTTAAAACTTTGCGCATCGCGATTGGCGATAATCTACTGACCAAAGAGTATGTGTCAGATTTAATGCGCCTGAACAAAAGCTTTATTGTGAAACGCTCGGCCAAGGCGCCGCGGGAAAAGCTTAAGGCGGCGAAAAAACTATCGGCCTATATTTTCCACTCGCTGACCGAGGACAAAGCCAATATTTGGATCGCCCAGCGTGAGGGGCGCGCCAAAGACGGCAACGACCTGACCAACCCGGCGGTGATCGGGATGCTCACCCTCAACCGGCCCAAGGCGCAGGATTTTTCTGAGTATGTGCGCTCGCTGAAAATCGTGCCGGTTTCCATTTCCTATGAAAATGACCCCTGTGATATCGCCAAGGCGCACGAGCTGCATTCCCAGCGCACCACCGGGGGTTATGAAAAGGGCGATCAGGAAGATGTGCAGAGCATTGCCAAAGGTATTGCCGGGCAGAAAGGCCACGTGCATGTCGCCTTCGGCGATGTGCTCGACGGCGACTATGCCGATACCGAAGCCGTAGCCGCCGAGATTGACCGCCAAGTGTGGGCCAAGCAGGTACTGCATCCCAGCAACTGTTTTGCCTTTGATGCAGTAGGAGGCGAGGCCCGCTCGCTGCCTTATTCCGATAAAGCTAAGCCTTTCGAGCCGGGGAATTTAAGCCAAGCGCGCGCCAGCTTCGATTTGCACATTGCCTCAGTGCCCTCGGAATACCGGGACATTGTGCTGAATATGTACGCCAATCCGGTGCGCAATAAATTGAAGGCTCAGCAGGCGTAAATGCTCACCGATGCGATCAAGCAGGAGATTCAGCAGACGTATTCTGAATTTCTGAAATCCCGCGAGCTGGGCCCGCGCCACGGGCAGAAGTTGATGATCGCGGAAATTGCCCGCACCCTGGGCAGTATTAGCTCCGATGCCGAAGGCGTGCGCAACAGCGACGGCCATGTGTGTGTGGTTGAAGCAGGCACGGGCACGGGTAAAACCATCGCCTATTTGCTGCCCTCAATTATTATCGCCAAGGCGCTGGGTAAAAAGTTGGTGGTCTCTACCGCTACCGTCGCCCTGCAAGAGCAAATTATTCACAAAGACTTACCCGAGCTTAAAAATCACACTGACCTGTCTTTTAGCTTTGCCCTGGCCAAAGGGCGGGGGCGCTATTTGTGTCTGTCAAAACTGGACAATTTAATGGGCGAATTCGCCAGCGCCGACGATCCCACCCGCGCGCTTTACGAAGATGAACTGCCCAGCGTCGATGAGCAGGGCATTAAGCTCTATGAGTCGATGATGGACGCCCTGGCGGCCAATAAATGGGACGGCGAGCGCGATTCCTGGCCCAGCGAACTGGAGCCGGCGGACTGGCAGAGAGTCACCACAGATCATCGTCAGTGCACCGGCAGACGCTGTTCCAATGTCTCTGTGTGCAGTTTTTTTAAAGCGCGTGATGCGCTGCATACCGCCGATTGTATCGTCACCAATCACGATCTAGTCCTGGCAGACTTGGCATTGGGGGGCGGGGCGATATTGCCCGACCCGGAAGAGGCCATTTACGTGTTCGATGAGGGCCATCATTTACCCGACAAGGCGCTCAATCACTTTGCCTGTCACGGCCGTATGCTCTCTACCAGCCGTTGGCTGGAGCAATGTAATAAGTCGCTATCTGGGGTGTTGGGGCAAATCAGTGGCGCCGGGCGGGTGGATCACTTTGGCGAACAATTGCCGGGGCAGTTTATTCAGTGCAAACGCGAGCTGGATATGCTGTACCCAGCATTGGATGAACTGATTCAGACGATTGCAGATGATTCTCGCGAACGCCGTTCGACCCATTATCGTTTTGAGGGCGGCATTGTTCCTGAAGGTATTCGCGCCCAGGCTGAGCAGTTGCACATGAGTTTTGATCGGCTCAGTGATCTTTTGGGTAAAATGGCGAATGAAATCAACGAGGCCATGGAAGACGCTCACTGCCGTATTCCTAAAGTGGATTTGGAAAATAACTACCCGGTGATTGGCGCCTGGCAGGCCCGCGCTGAAGCCGGTGCCGAGCTGTGGTTGAGCTATTCGCGCACCGATGCGCAAACCAGTATCCCCAAGGCGCGTTGGCTGACCCTGGTGGACTTTAACGGCAACTACGATATTGAGGTGTGTTCTAGCCCGATTCTGGCGGCCCGTACTTTGGAGTTCAGCCTCTGGAACCAGTGCTACGGCGCCGTGGTAACTTCGGCCACCTTAACTGCGCTGGGTAAATTTGATCGCTTTCAAATGCGCGCTGGCACACCCAACAACAGTCGCTACGCCGTGGTACCCAGCCCGTTTGATTTTTCCCGCGGTGTTCTGCGCGTGCCCGCCGAGGCGGTGGACGCGGGCGATAGCTATGCCCACACCCGCGCAGTAATCGACTATTTGCCCGAGCTGTTGCAAACCGATGAGGGCTCGCTGGTGTTGTTTTCATCGCGGCGGCAAATGCTGGACGTGTTTGATGAAATGCCTGAGCACTGGCGCCGACGGATTCAGGTGCAGGGGGTTTCTTCCAAGCAGGAAATGCTGGTAGAGCACAAAAAGCGTATCGACAAAGGCGAGGGCAGTGTCCTGTTTGGTTTGGCGAGCTTTGCCGAGGGTGTCGATTTGCCCGGCGATTATTGCGCCCATGTGGTAATCGCCAAGTTGCCTTTCGCGGTGCCCGACGATCCCATTGAAGCATCTGTGTCCGAGTGGGTGGAGTCGCGCGGCGGCAACCCGTTTATGCAAATTACCATCCCCGATGCCTCCCTTAAATTGATTCAGGCCTGTGGCCGCTTGCTGCGTACCGAGGGTGATACAGGTTGTATCACCCTGCTGGACAGGCGTGTTGTGACCAAGCGCTACGGCAAAGCAATTTTGGACTCGCTGCCGCCGTTTAAACGTCAAATTGAGAGTTAGCAACGTCATGGCCGATAAGCATATCGCCGTAGCCAATGTGTTAATTGATATAGAAGCGGCCATGCGCGAGCTGCAGTTATGGGAGTCCAGCCCACCGTCGGCTGAGGCGCTGGCCAGCACTCAGCCTTTCGCTATAGATACCTTGTCTTTTACCGAGTGGCTGCAGTTTATATTTCTGCCCCGCCTGCAGCAGTTGGTAGAGCAGCGTGGCAGTTTACCGGTGAATTGCCAAATTGCGCCCATGGCGCAGGAGTATTTTCGCCCCATGGCGATTTCTGGCGAAGCGTTGATCATCGAGCTGCAACGAATTGATACACTTTTAAGCCAGTAAAACCTTGCCTTGGCTGAAGCTTTCGCCTAGTTTTGAATGGTTAAAGGGAATCAATCATTGGAGCCACTCTATGAGAACGCTTAGCCTCGCACTTCTTTGTACTTTTGTATTTACCGCTGGTTGTGCGACTCCGCCGCCGCCTGTGTCTCACGACGGTTTACACTTAATCGATAATCGCGATTTAGATCAGGTGTATCTCAAACCCGAGATTGATCTCGGCGCTTACGGGGCCATTAGTTTGCGCCCCTGTACCGTGGCCTTTCGCGATAATTGGCAGCGCAATCAAAACTCCAATATTTCGGCGGGTCGCGCGCGCGTCACCGACGAGGATATGGATGTAATCAAGGGCCGTCTTGCCGAGGCCTGCGATAAATATTTTCGCCAGGCGTTAGAAAAGGAGCCGGCCTATCGCATCGTGGCCGAGGGCGAGCAGAGTGATGTGCGAGTGCTGGATGTGCGCCCTTCAATCATCGACTTGGATGTCACCGCGCCCGATCTCAACGATGTTGGCATGGTCACGACCTACACCACTGATTCCGGCGAAATGACCCTGTTTTTAGAAGCCTATGACGGCGCCACTGGTGAGATTCTGGCGCGCGTGGTGGATCGCAAGCGCGACCGCGATGACATGTACCTGGAGTGGACCAACCGCGCCACCAATATGCACGATGCGAATATGTATCTGCGCAGCTGGACTAACGACTTGCGCGAAGGTCTGGATAAAGCACGCGCCTTGTAAATCCTAAATGCGCAACTCCCGCGGCGTCCGCCGTCGCGGGACTATTTGCTCTTGTGCTGCTCGCGAAACCACTCCCAGGCATCCACCACCGACCCGTCTTCTAAGGTGCACTCACCGCTTTGTGTATTGTATTGGCCCTGGGCCTCGCAATACACGGCGGCCGGATTGGGCAGGCCCACTTTTTTCTCCAGCGTTTCACGGTAATAGTCCCAGGCGTCCACTACTTCGCCATTGGCCAGGGTGCATTGCCCCGAGTCAAAGTCGTACTGCCCGCCTTGCTTTTCGCAGTAAACCGCTGCCGGATTGGGCTGGCGCGAGGTCTCTTGATTGGACTGATCGCACCCCGCGACCAGTGCGGCAATCGTAAACATGCCCCAAAGCTTATTCATTTTCACTCTCCTTTAGTGATCAGAAACTTCTTTGTTGCACTACTATAGCTTAAACAGGGCGGCCCGACGGTTCGCCGTAGCGGCGAATGGCGGGTAGCAGGAGTAAGCTGAGTATGGATGATGCCAGCATACTCAAGGCGATCGGAGTAATCGAGTCGCTCAAGAACACGCTGGCGACTAGCCCCATACCAGAGCCCATGACAAACATTGAGACGGTTTGAATTGCCGCCGCACTACCGCCCTGGTGAGGCGGGAACATCCCCATAAAGTGAGTTGCCCCCGCGGGGTTAATAACGCCCACACAGCTGACCATCAGAATAATTAAACTGGCGGCCAGCGGTAAATTGAGTGCATTCCAATAGGCAAATCCGGTAAAAGCGACGACCAGTAGCGCCTGCAACACAATTATGACGGCAAATACGTTTAGCGCACGGTAGCGTTTCAGCAATTGAGTGCTTAAGGAGTTGGCGCCAATTAAACCTACGGCGGCCCCACCAAACAGTACTGAAAAGTGGGTTTCACCAATGCCGAAATACGTCATATACATGTAAGAGGCGTGGGTGACATAAACCAGCAAAATGCCGGCCGCACTACCCATGCAAAGGGCAAAGCGCGCGGCAATGAACTTGCCGTCTTGGCGATGCAGCAGAATGTCAGCGTACTGGTGTGCGATCCGGCGGATGGAAATGGCCCGGGGCGGGTGCTGCATAGTCTCGGGAATCAGTGGCCACATAATCGCCAGCAAGACGCAGGCGTAGCTGACCTGAAAGATAAAAATCGCCTGCCAGCCAAAGCTGAGCAAGGCCGTACCAAACAGAGGTGCAATCACCGGGGCGACCATCATCACCATCATTACCGTGGCAAAGCGCGGCCCGATCTCATCCGCCGGATACGCATCGCGGACCTGGGCCATAGCGGTAATACTGGCAAACCCGCCGCCAAAAGCCTGTAGGGCCCGCAATAGCTTGATGGTGCCAGCCGATTCGCTGCAGGCGATTGCGGCGCTGGCAAGAATAAATAGTAAAGTGCCAATAATACAAACCCGCTTACGTCCGATTTGATCCGACAAGGGACCACCCAAAAGTTGCCCGGCGGCAAAGCCCACTAAAAACGTACTGACAGACGTGCTTAGGGTTGCGACCGATACACCCAAGGATTGGGCCATAGTGGGTAAAGCGGGCAGATAGGCATCCATTGCCACCGGGCCCAGCGCGACTAAGGCGCCTAAATACAATAAAAAGTAGCGGGGTAATTGCAGCTTGGTCATGGTGGGCCGAGGGTTTTGGGGTTCTACGCGCCGTTACTATACAGAATATAGCGCCCCGGCGGCACCGAAACTAAAGGCCGAAAGGCGTTAAGTTTGTAAAGCTCAGCGATAAAAAACAACGCCCCGGTCAGGGCGTTGCTGGGAGCTTGCAATGGCAATAGGCCCTAGGGTTTACATCTGTTCGGAGACTTCAATCCCCAGCATGTCCAAGCCGGTGGCAATGGTGCGCGATACCAAATGGCACAGCCGCAAGCGGCTGTCGCGGGTGGCCGGCTCAACGTCGGATTTCAAAATTGGGCAGGCCTCGTAAAAACGCATATACAAACTGGCGACATCGTAGACATAGTTGCACAGCACATGGGGCAGAGCATCCTCGGCGACCTGGGCCAGCACTTCGCCAAATTGCAGCAGTTTAATCGCAAGTGCTTTTTCCTGTTCGGTGCCAATAACAATATCGGCGCTGACTTGTTCGGGGTTCACCCCGGCCTTGCGAAAAATACTCTGCACTCGGGTATAGGCGTACTGCAAATAAGGGGCGGTATTGCCTTCAAAGCTGAGCATGGTGTCCCAGTTAAAGACATAATCATTGGTGCGGGTTTTACTTAAATCCGCGTACTTAACCGCACCAATACCCACCTTGCGGGCCACTTCGTCGGCCTCTGCCAGCTCGGGGTTTTTATCGGTAATAACCGCGCGAGCGCGATCGACGGCTTCGTCCAGCAGGGCCGAAAGCTTAACCGTTCCGCCGCTGCGGGTTTTAAAAGGTTTGCCGTCGGATCCCATCATGGTGCCAAAGGCGTGATGCTCCAGGCTCACCTGGTTGCTGACAAAACCGGCTTTGCGCGCCAGGGTAAACACCTGCTGCATATGCAATGACTGACGGGCATCGATAAAGTACAGAATACGGTCCGCGTTCAAATCCACCGCGCGATAACGCAGCGCCGCAAGGTCGGTCGTGGCGTACAAAAAGCCGCCGCCTTTTTTCTGCACAATTACCGGCGAGGGGTTGCCCTCTTTGTCGGCCAACTCCGGCAAAAATACTACTTGCGCGCCCTGGTCTTCGCTGCACAGCTTCTGCTCTTGCAGCTCTTGCACGATAGGAGCGAGATCGTTGTTGTAATAACTTTCGCCGCGCACATCGGCGGCGCTTAGGGTGACGTTGAGCTTTTGGTAAATTTCAGCGCTGTGATCGAGAGACACTTGCTTGAATTGGCGCCACAGCTTTAGCACCTGTTCGTCACCCGATTGCAGTTTGACCACATATTCTCGGGCTTTATCGGCAAAGGCTTCGTCGGCATCAAAGTGAGCCTTGGCTTGCTGGTAAAAAACCTCCAGGTCGGAAAGTGCCATGCTGGCGCTCTCGTTCTGGGCTAGGTGCTCTTCGAGTTCGGCAATCAGCATACCGAATTGTGTGCCCCAGTCGCCCACGTGATTTTGCCGGATGACGGTGTGACCCAAACGCTCTAACACCCGTACCAGCGAGTCGCCAATAATGGTCGAGCGCAAGTGGCCTACGTGCATTTCTTTGGCCAGATTGGGCGAGGAATAATCCACGACAATGGTTTGCGGTGTCTCGGCGGCGCGGATAGCCAGGTCGGTGGCGCGCTCGGCACTAGCGGTTTGCTGCGCCAGCCATTCGGGCTTCAGGTGAATGTTAATAAAGCCGGGGCCGGCAATTTCCACTTTTTCGGCCAGCTCATCAACGGCCAGATGCTCGACAATCTTGGCCGCCAGCTCGCGCGGGTTGGTGCCCATTTTTTTCGCAGCGCCCATTGCGCCATTGGCCTGATAGTCGCCAAAGCCTGCTTTTTTGGCTGCGGCCACCATGGGTTGGCAGTCGTCGGGGATGCCGGCGCCGGTCATGGCGGCGCGTACTTTTTCGCTGAGTAATTCGCGGATGTTCATAGTGCCCAATTCAGTAGTGCAAAAGCGGCGATTGTACCATGGCGGGGGATCGGGCGGGCCGTTATGGCGCCAGAGTGAAGGCACTCCGGGGTCGGCGATGACCCCGGGTAGAAAGGGGAGTTAAAACTCGTAGCTGACACCCACGGTATAGCGGAAGTCATCTTGTTCGGGAATAACCCCGTCGGCATCCGCCTGGGGGTATTTAATTCGATCCCAGTAGGCGCTCATGCTTAAATCAAGCTTGTCGGTCAGGTCGATATACAAGCTGACCACACCATGGTGTTTGTACTTGCCCGACTCGTTGTTAGTGGCCGTCAGCTGGTAGGTGGCGCTTACGTCCATATAGTCCGTCAGCTCCTGATCGTATTGGGTGTTGAGATAAAAAGCCCCGGAATCGACCGTTTCGTCTTGCCCTTCGGGGACTTCTTTGTATTTGGTGTACATATAACCCGGGCCTGCCGATGTGGTCCAGCTGGTCTGGTCATTATCAATTAAGTACACACCGGCACCCATACCCGCGGTCCACTGGCTGGAGATGTTCTGCAGGGGCGCGCTGTAAAATTCAAATTGCACAGGCTGCCAGAACCAGCGCTCGGAACGACGAATATACCAGCTGCCCGTGGCCCGGTGCTCGTTACTGGTCTCTTCGCCTTCATCGTAAAACACATCGGCAATATAGCTTAGGCGCACACTGGAGCGGGCGGTGCGGCGCAATAGACTGACATTGGCATTGAAGTCTTCCTGATCCACATTACCGGTGCGGTAGTTAACCCCGGCACCGACCTTACCGCTCCAGCGGTCGATTTCACGCCTGCTGGTGCTGGCGATGCGCATCACATCGAGAATTTCAAAAGGCCCCTGGCCGTCGATGTACAGCTTGCCGTCCACCGTCTCGAGCTTGCCGGTATAAAGTTGCTGGTTGGTGAACAGCACATTCACAGACTTATGGGTGTGGATCGCCGCAACCGATTCCCAGTCAATGGACTGGTCTCCCAGCTCGTCACTGTCAAACTCCAGCGAGTCTTGCTCCAGAGCGGTAACTTCGCCCTTGAGCCACTCACCGGAGGTGAGCTTAACCCAGTCCCAGGGCGCGTCTATCTCGACGGTGGCGACAGTGGGCGCGTCGATGTCTTCAGCTGCGGCGACGGTTGTGGAAATGGTCGCGGGGATTGCCGCGCAGGCAAGTGTTAGCGAGTAAGCCCGAAGCGAGTAGGGTCGGCGGATTAAGCTTTTCACAGTAAGAGTCCTTGAAAAAACGTGTCCAGAATTTTTGATGCCTGTCACAGAGGATGAATTGGCGTGACAAAGGAGCGATTATTATAAGACATCTGTTGTCTCAGGCGTAACCCGTGGGCTAACAGGGGCAGACAGTGTCACAAAAAAGTGTCTACACTGCTTGGGCAGAAACCGTAGCTGTTGCATTTATCAACTTGTCAGGAGACATCCCTTGAGCTTGCCAACACTTTGTTCCCAAATTGGCGCAGACTTTTCTCGCGGTCAGCTGCGTCTAACGTTAAACCGTGAGGCGCAAAAAAACGCCTTGTCTTTGGCAATGTACCAGAGCCTGACCGATGCATTGCGCTGGGCCGCAGGCCAAGGCGATGTGCGCGTGGTGCGGCTGTGCGGCAGTGGCGATAGTTTCACCGCGGGTAATGACCTGGCCGATTTTTTGAGTGCCGGCGAGCTGAACGAGAGTCATCCAGCGGTGCAGTTTATGCGAGCGGTGCGAGAATTGCCGCAGCCGCTGGTGGCCGAAGTCAATGGCCTGGCCGTGGGTATCGGCACCACATTGCTGCTGCATTGTGATTTGGTCTACGCCAGCGAAGACTCTTACTTTCAATTGCCTTTTACCCGTCTGGGATTGTGCCCTGAGTTTGGCGCCAGCACCTTGCTGGCCAAGCGCATTGGGCATGTTAAAGCTCGCGAGCTTTTACTGTTGGGCGATAAGCTTGAGGCTCTGGAGGCAGAGCGCTTGGGTTTGGTCAATGGAGTCTATCCGCTGGAGCGGCTTGCCGAAGAGGTGGACTGGGTGTGTGCCGAGCTGGGCAAATTACCGCCGCAGGCGGTGGCCCGCACCAAAGCCTTACTTGGCGAGGTAGAAGCTTGGCCCACGGATAGAGTGATTGAACGCGAGCTCGCGGTATTTGCCGAGTGTTTGCGTGGCGATGAAGCGAAGCAGGTTATCAGCCAACTAATGAATAAGGGTAACGCATGAAATTAAATGGAGACTTTGCCGGTAAAACGGTGTTGGTAGTGGGCGGTACCAGTGGTATCTGTCGCGGTATTGCTGAGCGCTTTGCGGGCTTAGGTTGCAGCGTATGTGTGATCAGTCGCTCGCAGGATAAAATCGACACCACGGTGCTGGCTTTGACTGAAATGGGAGCGCAGGACGCCTGTGGCTTTAGCGTTGATGTGCGCAAAGGCGATGAAATGCGCGAAGCTGTCAGCCAGTTGCACGCCCGGTGGGGCGCTCTGGATATTGTCGTCTCCGGCGCGGCGGGCAACTTTCCTGCACTTGCCAGCGGCTTGTCCGACAATGGCTTTGGTGCGGTGGTGGATATCGACCTCAAGGGCACCTTCCATGTGATGAGCGCTATTTATCCTTATTTGCGTAAGCCCGGGGCCTCGGTAATTAATATTTCGGCGCCTCAAGCGCAGCTTGCGATGGCCGGGCAAGTACATGTATGCGCCGCCAAGGCTGGGGTGGACATGATTACCCGCACCTTGAGCATTGAGTGGGGCGGCGAAGGGGTGCGGGTGAATTCGGTGATCCCCGGGCCGATTGAGGGCACCGAGGGCATGGATCGCCTGGCGCCGGGCGAGGATATGCGCAACAAAATTGTCCAGACCGTACCGTTAAAACGCATGGGCCGGGCGCGGGATGTTGCCGACTGCTGCGTATTTTTAAGCTCCGATTTGGCAAGCTTTATTACCGGTGCGGTGATCCCGGTAGACGGTGGCTGGAGCCTGGGTGGTGCGGCAAGTATCGGCACAGGAATCGCTCAGATGCTGCAACAGCAGCAACAGTAAAGCCGTTGGTTTTCGCTAGCCTTTGCCTAAGCGGATGCACCGGCATCCGCTGTTTATTTACATATCGTCCTTAAGCTTACACAGGTATAATTTCTCAAACCCTCAATGACAGGATAACTCCTCCCCCGTGTCTGACAGTCAAACCCAGTTTTCTCGCCTGAGCCTGCAACCCGAATTGCAACAAAATCTTAAATCCCTTGGCTATACATCCATGACGCCCATTCAGGCGGAGAGTTTACCGGCCATTATTGCCGGGCGTGATGTGATTGGCCAGGGCAAAACCGGCTCGGGTAAAACCGCTGCGTTTGGCTTGGGAGTACTTAATGCCCTTGAGGTCAAACGTTTCTGCGTGCAGGCGCTGGTGCTTTGCCCCACGCGCGAGTTAGCCGATCAGGTGGCCAAAGAAATTCGTCGCCTAGCGCGGGCGATTCACAATATTAAAGTGCTGACGGTTTGCGGCGGAATGCCTTTCGGCCCGCAAATCAATTCGCTGGAGCATGGCGCGCACATTGTGGTGGGCACGCCGGGGCGGGTGGAAGAGCACATCCGCAAAAACAATTTGGATTTAAGTCAGCTATCGATGTTGGTGCTGGACGAAGCGGATCGCATGTTGGAAATGGGCTTTGCCGAAGCGCTGGATGCGGTGATTGCAGCGGCACCGGTGAAGCGTCAAACGCTGCTGTTCAGTGCGACTTATCCGCCCAAAATTGAACAGATTGCTAAGCGGGTTATGCGCGAGCCGCTGTTGGTGAAAGTAGAGTCCAGCCACGACACCTCTAGCATTCAGCAGAGCTTTTATGCCGTTACGGACGAGTCGTCGCGTTTGCGTGCCGTACAGTTATTGCTCTTGCAGCACCAGCCGGAATCCGCTGTGGTGTTTTGCAATACCAAGCGTGAAACCCAGCAAGTAGCGGATGCTTTATCGGCTCAGGGGTTCAGTGCATTGGCATTGCATGGCGACTTGGAGCAGCGTGATCGCGACATTACCCTGGTGCGCTTTGCCAACAAAAGTGCCACGGTGCTGGTGGCTACCGATGTCGCCGCTCGCGGTCTGGACATCGAAAATTTGGACATGGTAATTAACTACCAGCTCGCTCGTGACAGCGAAGTACACGTGCATCGGGTGGGGCGTACCGGGCGCGCGGGTGCGAAAGGTATTGCCTGTAATCTGCACAGCGATAAAGAGCACTACAAACTATTATTGTTGGAAGAAGAGCAGGGGCTTGAGGTATCCAACACCCCATTACCTAAAATAGACGTGGCCAATGCCCAGGCGCCGCAACCGGCGATGGTGACACTGCAAATAGACGGCGGAAAAAAACAGAAAGTCCGCCCCGGCGATATTCTGGGTTGCCTGACCGGAGACAAGGGTATCGATGGCGGTGCCGTGGGTAAAATTAATATTGCCGATAACTCATCGTTCGTTGCAGTTAAGCGTGCGCAGATGAAAAAAGCTTTGGATAAAATTCGCAACGGCAAGTTGAAAGGTCGGCAGTTTCGGGTGCGAGTGGTGAGTTGAGGGCAGCTAAGTCAGTCAGTTATCTTTCCTATCGCCGTTTTTTGCTTCGGCGGCGCCGCGGATAAATGGTGCAGCCATCGTTTATCCACGGCGATAGGGTGTGAAAATCATTTCAATATCATCCAGCAAACTGTCCAGCTGTGTTACATCGGGTGAGCTTTGAGCGAAAGATCGGGCGCCCATTAGCTGAGTTTGCAATAGCCGCGCTAGCCGCGCGCAGTCCACATCCGCTTTTAGTTCTCCGGCATTTTTAGCTTGCTCCAGAGCGGCCGTAAAGCCCTGCTCCACTTGCTGCAGTAAGTGACGCGCTTTGCTGCGCAGCGGGTCGGCGTCGTCGGTGGATTCCAGCAGCGTTTTCACCACTAGGCAGGCGGGAGCTTCTGCCAGAGTAGATTGGTCATCGCCGAGCAAAAGCCAGCGTAAATAGGCCATTACACCGTTGATAACGCCGTTTTCGCGCTGAATAAACTGCTGTACGTCAACTCGCATTTGGTCGGCGTAGGTATCGATAGCGGCATCAAACAGTTGTTGTTTATTGCCAAACGCGGCGTACAGGCTGCCAGGGCGCATATCCAGCGCTTTTTCAATATCTTTCAGGCTGGTGGCGTAAAAGCCCCGCCGCCAGAAAAGATCTACCGCTGCTTGTAAGGCTGTTTCTCGGTCGTATTGCGCGCTTCTGGGCATGACATTTCCAATAATTTGAACGATTGCTCAATTATATCTTGAATGATCACTCAGATACAGGTAGGCTTAACTCGAAATTGAATGATTGCTCAAATATTTTGAGATTCACAGAAAATTGATAGGAGATGGTATGACTGACTTTACTTTACACACTCAAGATTCTGCCCCGCAGGAAGCCAAAAGCCTATTGCAGGCATCGGAGAAAAGCTTCGGCATGATCCCCAACTTGCACGCGGTGATGGCCGAGGCTCCGGGGCTGCTGGAAGGCTACCAAGCACTCCACCGGTTGGTGCTGGAGTCTAGCTTTGACAACGAGGAAAAAACTGTGGTGTGGCAAACGGTGAATGTGGAGCACGAATGTCACTATTGTGTGCCCGCACATACCGGCATCGCTCATTCAATGAAGGTGGATGAATCTATTACCGAAGCTTTGCGTAATAAAACCGAGTTGCCCGCCAAGCTGGAAGCCCTGCGCGAGTTCACCCTGGAAGTGGTGCGCAACCGAGGCAATGTGGATGACGCCAAAGTCAGTGCCTTTTTAGATGCGGGTTTTACCAAGCGTCAGGTACTGGAAGTGATTTTGGTGGTTTCGCAAAAAGTGATGAGTAACTACGTCAACCACTTGGCCGAGACACCCATTGACGAGCCGTTCAAAAAGTTCGAATGGTCGCCCAAGTAAACGTTTGGTTTCTTGAGAGATTCCCTATAGGGATAAGCGAATAACTGCGGATGGTCTATGACCGTTCGCGGTTGTTCTCTGTGGATACGCGGGCTTTTGTCCTGATCCATAAAACCACCTGCCAGCACGCCAATCCCACCAAAATGCCCAGCGAGTTCGCAGCGATATCCTTGAGCTCAAAACTGCGCCAGGGCAGTGTGTACTGAATAATTTCTACCAGGGTAGAAAAACAAAACAGCTGAAAAAACCTCAGCCAGATTGCCTGCCGGGCAAAAGCGATACTGACCGATACACCCGCCACGGCGTAACCGGCAAAGTGCATCAGTACATCATTGTAATCGCCCACGACCTGCTGGGGTTGTTTGGCGGTACCCATTACCAGGTACAGCGCTAACAGCAGCAGGTATTGGCCGATAAACAGAACTCGCATTAACGCAACACCTTAACGCAGCACCAGCATTGACGTTTTGCAGCGGCAAATCATGGCGGTGGTGGTGCTACCCACAATAAAGTGGCGAATGCGTGAATGACCGTAGGCGCCCATCACCAGTAAATCGATAGCATTTTCACGTTGGAATTCTTCGAGTGCCGAGTCCGGGTCGCCGGCAATAATATGTTCGGCCGCCTCAATCCCCGACTGTTGCAGCTGGTTTTTAGCCCAGGCTAACGACTCGCGATTGTCCGCTGTGTCTTTGCCCACCATAACCAAGTGACACACGCTGTCCTTAAGTAGGGGGCTCGCGGCAATCATCTCGATGCCTTTGCGAATGGTGGGGCTGCCGTCGTAGGCAATCATCAGTTGTTTGGGGGCGCTAAAGCCCTGCTGCACAATCAAAATGGGCTTGTGCATGGTGCGGATGATTTTCTCGATATGGCTGCCGATATGCCCATGGGCACTGGCGCTTTCGGCGCCGCGCTTGCCCACCACCAATAGGCGGGTTTCATCGGCCAGATCCACCAGTGTATCGGTTAGTTCGCCGTGGCGTTGGCGTGTTTGCGCCTCACTGATGCCCGCCTGGTTTACTCGCTCAAGGGCAGCGGCAAGCATTTGCTTGCCTTGCTCCATGGCCAACTTGCCGCGTTTCTCGTCCAGCTCGGCCAGCTCTTCCAGCAGTGTTTCTTGGGCGCCAAAGCCCAGGGTGCCGGATAAGTTGCGCTCTCCTAGGCCGTGCACATAATCCAGCACGTGCAACAGGTGCAGCGGCGCTTGCAGCTTTTGCGCGGCCCAAGCGGCACCGTCGCAAACGGCTTGAGCGTAATTGGAGTCGTCGATACAGGCGATTACATTGCTAGCCATAATATGGTCCTTTTAATGCCCCATTAACTTTTCAACTTCTTCGGGCTTATTGTGTACGGCAAATTTGTCCACCAGGGTGGCGCTGGCCTGATTGAGACCAATTAAGTCTACCTCGGCCCCTTCGCGGCGCAATTTAATGACCACCTTGTCCAGTGAGCTGATGGCGGTAATGTCCCAAAAGTGCGCGCGGGATAAATCGATGGTGACACGATCTACCGCCTCTTTGAAGTCAAAACCGCCGATAAACTGTTCGGCCGAGGTAAAAAAGACCTGGCCCACAACCGTGTAAGTGCGATGGCTGCGATCGTCGCTTAGCTCAGAGCCCACATACAAAATTTGCCCCACCTTATGAGCAAAGAATAGGGCGCTTAGCAGTACACCCAAGAGCACGCCCAAGGCGAGGTTATGAGTGGCAACCACTACGGCAACCGTGGCAATCATGACCACCGAGGAGCTTTTGGGATTGGTTTTAAGCGCCGCAATTGAGGCCCAGCTAAAGGTGCCGATAGAGACCATAATCATCACCGCCACCAAAGCGGCCATGGGGATGCGGCCCACCCAATCGCCTAAAAAGACCACCAGTATCAGCAAAAACACGCCCGCGACTAATGTCGATAACCGCGTGCGGCCACCGGATTTTACGTTGATAACCGACTGCCCAATCATGGCGCAACCGGCCATGCCGCCGAGAAAGCCGGCGCCAATGTTCGACAGACCCTGGCCCACACACTCACGGCTTTTATTGCTCTCGGTGTCGGTCAGGTCATCGACAATCGTGGCGGTCATCATCGATTCCAGCAAGCCCACTACCGCCAGGGTAAGAGAGAAGGGAAAGATAATTTTTAAGGTTTCTAAATTGAGCGGAACATCCGGTATCAAAAACACCGGCAGGCTGTCGGGCAGCTCCCCCATATCGCCCACGGTGCGCACATCAATACCGAAATAAATGGCAACCGCGGTGAGCGCGACAATACACACCAAGGGTGAGGGTATCGCGCGGGTAACATAGGGTAGCAGGTAGATAATTCCCAAACCGGCAATCAGCAGCGCGTAAACCGGCAGGGTAAAGTTGGCGCCAGTAATCTCGGGCAATTGCGCGAGAAAGATCAGTATTGCCAGAGCGTTTACAAACCCTGTCACCACAGAGCGTGAGACAAAACGCATCAAGTTACCGAGCTTGAGCGCCCCCGCAATAATTTGCAGTACACCGGTTAGCAGCGTTGCCGCGAGCAAATATTCCAAGCCGTGGTCTTTGACCAAATCTACCATCACCAAAGCCATGGCGCCGGTGGCGGCGGAAATCATGGCCGGGCGGCCACCTGCGAAGGCACTGATGAACGCGATACAGAAGGAGGCGTAGAGGCCGACCTTTGGATCCACTCCGGCGATAATGGAAAAGGCTATGGCCTCTGGGATTAGGGCGAGTGCAACCACGGTGCCCGAGAGCAGGTCGCCACGCACATTGCTCAGCCAGTTCTGGCGAAGAGTATCAAGCATATAAAACGTCCGTTTTAAAGAATTGAACAGATAGCAGAAGTCTGCCCGAAAAATATTTCAGGCCTGTATAGAGGTGAGGCAGGGGGCGCCCTATGGTGGACTAGTGTTGCGTGAAAAGCTCATTTTGCTGAAAGATCGTCTCAAAAGGGCGCAGAGTCTATCAGAATGGCCAAAAATTGCCAGTTACTCAAAGTGCCTGGTGTGCGGCCAGTAGATCCTCAGCAGAGTATAGATCCTGTGGCGTATTGATATTCGTGAAAGGATCGAAGGGCTCGCAGGCAAAGTCCACTTGGGTATGGGGGCGCTCGGCAATCCAATGTTGCAGCCAGGGTATTTCGCCACTTTGCAAGGTGGCGGCGAGATCGCTCAGCAAGCTTTTGTGCCACAACGCAAACACCGGCTGCAGGCGACCATTGGAGGCGGCGACAATAACTTTGCTGTCTGGCTCGGCGGCTTGTTGCAGCTGTGCGCACATATCTTTGGGGAAAAAGGGCGTGTCGCAGGCAAAGCTTGCCAGCCACTCAGTGCCTGGCTGTTCGCGACACATCCAATCCATGGCGGCGTGAATACCCGCCATGGGGCCGGGAAAATCGGCGAATACGTCCGGTACCACCGTAAGTTTGGTCCGGGCAAACCGCAGCGCATTACCGTTGGCACTTAACAGCAGCGGAGCTACTTGCTCCTGAGCCCGTTCGACACTTCGACTGAGTAGGGTTTTGCCTCTCAGCGGCAGCAGACATTTATCGCCGCCGCCCATGCGGCGGGCCAGGCCTCCGGCGAGTAGTACGCCTGTGGGTCTTGCGGATAATGTCATGGGGCCTCACGAGTGTAGATAATTGCGCCAATTATAGGGGCTTTTATGTGACGATTGTACCCTTAATGCATCGCCCTTGCGTTAGATCAAAATGCCATCTGAGTAATGACAATAACATAGCTCATAGACAGGGACTTCTTTGGTCATTGCTATTAGGATCATTTTATTTATTAATTTTTATTAATTTGTCTAGTCTATTAATATTTTCCCTGTGATCAAAAAGTTAAATTTTTTGGTAATCAGTCAGGCAGAGAAAGAAGGAATTCGCAGATGAGCAAAACTACCTTAACCAGTTCGGCCGGCGCCCCGGTCATTGATGACAACAACAGCATCAGTGCCGGTGAGCGAGGTCCCTTAACCTTCGACAATCATTACCTGTTTGAAAAGCTGGCCCATTTTAATCGCGAGCGTATTCCCGAGCGTGTCGTGCACGCCCGTGGCTCTGGTGCCTATGGCACCTTTACCTTGAGTAAAGCCATGGGTGATTACACTATCGCAAACTTTCTGCAAAAAGTGGGTGAGCAAACCGAGGTGTTTGTGCGCTTTTCTACAGTGGGTGGTGGTCAGGATTCCAGCGATTACGCTCGCGACCCGCGCGGTTTTGCGGTGAAGTTTTACACCCAGCAGGGCAACTTTGATGTGGTGGGTAACAACACTCCGGTCTTTTTCTTGAATGACCCGATCAAGTTTCCGGACTTTATTCACTCGCAAAAAAAGAATCCACGCACCAATTTGCCGGACCCTCAGGCGATTTTTGAATTTTGGGCCAATCACCCGCAATCGCTGCACCAGATGACTATTTTGATGAGCGACCGGGGTATCCCCGCCAGCTACCGGCACATGCATGGTTTTAGCTCGCACACCTTGAGCTTCTGGAACGACAAGGGCGAACGCTACTGGGTGAAATGGCACTTTAAATCCAACCAGGGCATTAAAACCCTGACGGAAAAAGAAACCGAGGGCTTACCTGCGTTTGGCGCACAACAGGATTTGGTGGAATCTATCGACAAAGGCGACTTCCCCAGTTGGGCGGTGAAAGTGCAAATTATGACCGAGGCGCAGGCGCAGAGTTATCACATTAACCCGTTCGATTTGACCAAAATCTGGCCCCATGCAGACTTTCCGTTAATGGAAATTGGCCAGTTGGAGCTGAACCGTAACGTTGATAACTATTTTGCCGAAACCGAACAGGCCGCCTTTGCACCCAGTAACCTGGTGCCAGGTGTGGGCGCCTCGCCGGATAAAATGCTGCAGGCCCGATTGCTCGCCTATCAGGATGCACATCGCTATCGGGTGGGAGTAAACCACAACCAGTTGCCGGTTAACCGTCCGCGCTGTCCGGTGAATCACTACCAGCGTGATGGCGCCATGGCTGGTTGCCCGATGAATGGCGGATCGAGCGTGCAGAGCAGCGGGGCAAACTTTTACCCCAACGACCGCGCCGCCCAAGGTGCGCCGGATGTGAGCAATCACACACCCGAGCCACCACTGACATTGGCAGGGTCAGCGGCTAAGCGTTACGACCAGTCGGACGCCGACTACTACTCGCAGGCAGGTGACTTGTACCGCTTGATGAGTGAAGACCAGAAAAGCCAATTGGTGAACAACATTGCCGGTGGTTTGCGTCAGGCAGACAGCTCGGTGCAAGAGCGTATGGTGGCACTGATTAGCCAGTGCGATGCCGATTACGGTCAGCGGGTGCAAGCCGCTATCGCCTAAGCCAACATTTCTAACCCCCAACTTCGGCGCCCACGGGCGCCTTTTTTATGTCGCCTGTATTCTGAGGGCCGCGACGAGTTGGTTGAACAACTTTATTTGTTACGGCGCGTATAATACATCTCAGCAAAGTGAGGTGTTTTATGAGCAATATGTATGAAACCAAAAGGCGCGAATACACCCAAGGTGGTTTGCGCCGCGCCGATTTGGCCGAGTCTCCCTATACCCAGTTTGAGCGCTGGTTTGAGCAGGCCGAAGCCGGCGGAGTGAGTGATCCGACCGCTATGGTATTGGCAACGGCGTCCCCCGGTGGCCAGCCGTCTCAGCGAATTGTGTTGTTAAAGCAGCTGGACGAGCGCGGTTTTGTGTTTTTCACCAATTACAACAGCCGCAAAGGCCGAGATCTGGCCGGCAATCCTAAAGCCAGTGTGTTGTTTCCCTGGCATATGTTTGATCGCCAGGTAAAAGTGTGTGGTCTGGTGGAAAAGCTTGAGCGCACAGTTTCCGAGGCCTATTTTTCTTCGCGGCCGCGTACCAGCCAACTGGCAGCCTGGGCGTCGCCCCAGAGTGATGTGATTGCCTCGCGCGAGCAGCTGGAGACCAATTTCCGTGAGCTTGATAAGCGCTACGCCGACGCCGATATTCCCACCCCGGCGCACTGGGGGGGCTATCGCCTAGTGCCCACCGAGGTAGAGTTTTGGCAGGGCGGTGCGCACCGGTTGCACGACTGTTTTCGCTACCGCTATGAGAACAATCAATGGCTTATTGACCGGGTGGGGCCCTAATGGCTGTTGCCGAGCAAATGCGCGCAATTGTTCACGAGAGTCGCGAGGCGAGCGGTTTGGTCCTGCACAGTTTGCCCACCCCCCGCCCCTTTGCGGATGAAGTTTTAATTCGCGTCGCCGCCTGTGGTGTCAACCGCCCCGATGTGTTGCAGCGCCAGGGCTTGTACCCACCACCGCCCGATGCCTGCGAACGTTTGGGCCTGGAGGTGGCCGGTGAGATTGTTGCCCTGGGCGAAAACGCCAGTGGTTTTAGCATTGGCCAAAACGTCTGCGCCTTAGTTAATGGTGGCGGCTATGCCGAGTATTGCACCGCCAAGGTGGGGCAGGTTTTACCTGTGCCCGAAGGGCTCTCCCTTGTACAGGCGGCGGCGCTACCGGAAACCTTTTTTACCGTTTGGCACAATGTGTTCGAGCGCGGCCAACTAAAACCGGGCGAAACACTATTGGTGCATGGCGCTGCCAGCGGCATAGGTACCACGGCCATTCAGCTTGGCAAAGCTTTTGGTGCGCAGGTGTTGGCCAGCGCAGGGAGTAAAGAAAAGTGCGCAGCGGCGATTACCCTGGGGGCTGAACGCGCGATCCATTACAGGGACGAAGACTTTGTCAGCGTTGTGCGCGAGTTCGGCGGCGCCGATGTGATTTTGGATATGGTGGGTGGTGAATATCTAGCTCGCAATATTAAAGCGGCAAAGCCCGATGGCCGTATTATCAATATTGCCTATTTACAGGGCAGTAAAGTCGAGCTGGATTTTATGCCGGTTATGCTCAAACGATTGACCTTAACCGGATCAACGCTACGCGCCCAAAATCCGGAGCGTAAAAAAGAAATTGCACAGCAGTTATTGAAAAAAGTTTGGCCATTGCTAAGCGCGAAACAAATAGCGCCCGTGATTGCCGCCAGCTTTCCCCTGGAAAGAGCCAGCGAAGCTCATGCTTTAATGGAATCCAATCGCCATATTGGCAAAATTATTTTAACCACAGAATAAAAACACTATGGAAGAAAAGCGCAAACCTTTACAAGGCATTCGGGTGATTGAATTTGGCCAATTGATTGCAGGCCCTTTTGCAGGAAGCCTGTTGGCTTACTTCGGTGCTGAGGTGATTAAGATTGAGCCACCCGGTAAAGGCGACCCGATTCGCGGCTGGCGCGCGGTGGAAAACGGCACCTCTTTTTGGTGGCGTTCCATCGGGCGGAATAAAAAAAGTGTCACTCTTGATTTAAAGCAGCCGGAAGGCGCTGACCTGGCAAAGCAATTGTGCCGCGATGCCGATGTGTTAATTGAAAACTTTCGCCCCGGGGTGATGGAGTCTTGGGGGTTGGGGCCGGATGCGATCAAAGCGGACAACCCCAGTCTAATCTACGCGCGCATTTCCGGTTACGGTCAAGATGGCCCCTACAGCAACAAGCCCGGCTTTGCCTCTGTGTGTGAAGGCTTTAGTGGTTTTCGCTATGTAAATGGTCACCCGGGCGAGGCGCCCGTGCGGCCCAATCTAAGTATTGGTGATTCCATTGCGGGTTTGCACGCCGCCTTTGGTGTGGTGATGGCGCTGCTCGGTCGCGAGCGCAGTCAGGCGGCGGGGCAGATAGTGGACGTGGCTTTGTATGAATCCATGTTTAATTTAATGGAGGCTGTGGTGCCCGAGTATTCCGGTGCGGGCATTGTGCGCGAGCCATCGGGCACAACGGTTACCGGAATCGTACCCACCAATACCTATCGCTGCCAAGACGGGAAATATGTTGTGATTGGCGGCAATGGCGACTCTATTTTTCGGCGTTTAATGTCCGCCGTAGGGCGCGAGGATTTGGCGCGTGATCCGCGTATGAGTGATAACGCCGGGCGGGTGGAGTGTGAAAACGAAATCGACAAAGTGTTGGCGGACTGGTGTCGGACGAGAGATTGCCAGCAGGTGTTGCAGGTGCTGGAAAATGCCCGCGTTCCATCGGGCCCGATTTACAGCGTAGCCGATATGTTTAGCGATTCTCATTACCGGGCCCGCGGTATGTTCGAGCAGGTGGAAATTGACGGTCGCAAGCTGGAAATTCCCGCCATGGTGCCCAAGTTACAAACTACCCCGGGTGGTACCGAGTGGCCCGGCGGCACTGTGGGGGCGTATACGGATAGTGTACTGCACGAGCGCCTTGGTTTATCGATTGCAGCTTTAACCGACTTAAAGGCTCGTGGCGTTATTTAAACCTAGCCATCTTTTCCTTACTTGAAACTAGGTGGGGCGTCAGAGGCGGCCCTACTGCCCGTCAAACGATACTCCCACGTTGGTGCGGATAGATAAACTTTTTTGCGACACCTTTTAGGGCACCGATTACGTTCGGTGCTGCAGATCAGTGCGCGCAAGTTATTTTTTAAATTTGATGTTGATCACATCTTGACAACGTTGTCCACAACGGAGTAAAAATAATAACCTGTAATTTGCTGGTTTGTGAAAATAAATATCAGATCATTGCCGGCGTTATTGTGTTTCTTTTCGTTACGGAAAGTCTGGGGTTGTGATTCTCGGTAACGGCCGGCGCGTATGCCGAGGGGAAATGCAGTGTTGGGGATTTCGGTACGCCGAAACAAAAAGAACATTCAAAAAGGGTATGTGGCTATGCAATTCAGTAAAAAACTGCTGAGCCTCGCGGTGTGCGCGGCGGCGACAGGTGTAGCGGTTCCATCAGTATTCGCACAGAGTGCGGCTGCTGAAGAGGAATTGGTAGAGGAAGTTGTAGTGCGCGGGATGCGCCAGAGTATCGAAAGTGCGCAAGACATGAAGCGCTTTGCCGATACAGTTAAAGACGTTATTACAGCTTCAGATATCGGCGCGCTGCCAGATAAAAGTGTGACTGAAGCGCTGCAGCGTGTACCGGGTGTAACGATTGAACGCTTCGCCTCGTCGGATGACCCGAAACACTACGCCGATGAAGGTACCGGTGTACTGGTGCGCGGTTTGGATCGGGTGCGCTCCGAAGTAAATGGTCGCGATGCCTTCAGTGCAAACCCCTATGGTGGTCTGAATTACGAAGATTTTCCGGCCGAGCTTTTAGGCGCGGTGGAAGTTGTTAAAAACCAAACCGCCGATAAAATTTCGGGCGGTATTGCCGGTACCGTAAACCTGATATCTCGCAAGCCATTTGATTCCGACGATCAGATAATTTCTTTTACCGCCAAGGGTAATTACGGCGATTACCGCGAAGAGTGGACGCCTTCTTTCTCCGCACTGTTTTCGGATTCCTGGGAGACCAGCGCCGGTCGTTTTGGCTTTTTGGTCTCTGGCGCATACTCTGAATACAAAACCCGCGGCGATGGTGTAGGCCTGGGTAACTTCCACTCGCGCAGCGATGAATATTATCGCGGCTCGTGGGATGAGTGGGGCACCTTGCAAGGCGCGCCGGGTAAAGTAGAAGGTTATTACGACGGCCCCTGTGTGCCTAACGCCCTGGGTTGGATGCCCGAGTGTAATGGTGTGCCCGCTGAGCTGATTACCGCAGAAACGGCCGAAGCGCCACCGGTTGATGGTGATCCGCTACCGGGCCAACCCGCTGGCGAAGTGTGGTATGTGCCGGCTAACTACCATCTCAGTACCGCTGAGAATGACCGCGAGCGTCAGGGTTTAACAGCGTCTTTGCAGTGGGCAAATAACGATGAAACCATCGTTACCACCTTAGAGCACATCAGCTCTGAAGCCTCCTTGGAATGGCGCGAGCGGGTTATTGCCTCGGGTGACCGTGGCTTTGTCAGCGGCACGGGTAACGCCGTGGTGTGGACGGAAGAAGATGGCCGTCCTATCACCACCACCGAAGATGGCTTTTTAACCTCTGGGGTAGGGGCCAATGCGGATATCAACTTCCCGCTGCAGTTCCGCAGTCGTTGGAATTACAACGAAGATACGGTTGAAGATACCTCGTTTAATGTTGAGTTAAATCCCACTACCCGTTTAAAAGTGGTATTGGATTATCAGCACGTGGATTCAACCCAGACCACTCACAACTACAACCTAACCAGTCGAGTGCGCGGTGACCTGACTGCCGAAGTGGCGCCGTTTTTCCTCGATTTGCGCGGCGATACGCCAACCATTGAGTACTTAAATTCGCGCGTATCTGACCCCACCATCAATACCGTGGGCGACGCCCCTAACCCGGATTTATACCTGGGTAACGGCATGCAGCAGGAGGTGCGCTCTGACGCCTCTATGGATGCCTTTAAAATTGATGTGGAGTACACCTTTGACGGCCCACTTACCGCCATTAAAGGCGGTGCTTACTACTCGGATAAAGAGCTGGAAATTGGCGATACCGAGTATTCTAACTGGACCGCGCTGGGTACTCCGTGGGTACAGGGTGATCGCTACAATGCGTCGCCACAACAACAGCCAGATCTGTTTGAGCGGGTAAGCTTTGCCGATCACTACAACGGTGAAGTGGTGCAGGGTGAGTACAACAGCTTCCTGTTCCCGCGCATGGATTTGGTAGAGGATTTTGCCAATACTCTACGCGATGGCTGTGGTGTGTGGAATGCGGTGGGTAATGCCAGTGATGGCAGCGGCCGCTGCGGTGTTCCTTACGAAGATATGAACAACCGGATTGATGGGCCTTTCTCAGTCTATCAGTTGAGTTCGTCTGGCGAAGAGCGCACCGAGGCGTATATTCGCGGCGACTTTGAGTTCGACATGGCCATGCCACTTAGAGGTAATATCGGTTTGCGCTATGTAAGCTATCAGCTTGAGTCTACCGGCTTTGAAGTACTGCCGCCGGTGGATAAGCGCGGCACCGACTCGCTGGCCGACGTTATTGCAAACGATCATCCGGATTTGTACGCGCTGGCCGATGGCAGCGCCGAACAGAGTACGGTACAGGGCACTGACTATGACACAGTGCTGCCAAGCTTGAATTTAAGTTTGGGGTTAACCGACGACTTGGTGCTGCGCTTTGCCGCGTCTAAGGCGCTTTACTATCCCAGCCTGCTGGACAGCCGCAACAGCATGGTGGTGAGTCTGGACTATGAAAACGTGTTGCAAGATCCATCCTCGGGCCGCGATGAAGTCACCAACCCGGTAGTGGGCATTGAAGATATCGAAATTACCGCGGTATCGCGTAACCCCTACCTGGAGCCGGAAGAATCCGTTAATTTGGATTTAACTCTGGAGTGGTACTTTGCGCCGGTGGGTTCGGTGAGTCTGGCTTTGTTTCAGAAAGATCTGGATAACATTATTCGCAACAAGAGCTTTGCCTACGAGCTGGAGCACGCCGGTTACACCTATCCGGTATCGGCTTACGGCCCGGATAACACCGGCTCGGGCACCATTCGCGGGGCGGAATTCTCTTACCAGCAGTTCTACGACTTTTTACCCGGCGCCTGGAGTGGTTTAGGTCTGCAGTTCAACTACACCTATATCGACCAGGACGGGTTGGAAGATCCGCTGAACGAAAGCACCTCGGATTTGATTTTCAACAACGACGGTTCACAGGTAACGGATAACCGCAACAGCTTCCGCGTATTCTCGGGCTTGCCGCTGCAGGGTTACTCGGATGAAAACCTGAACATTGTCGGTATGTACGAGTACGGTGATGTATCCTTGCGGGTGGCCTACAACTGGCGCTCAGAGTATCTGCTGACCCGTCGTGAGTCGGAAGAGTTTGTACCGGCTTACGCAGAACCTGTGGATCACCTGGATGCAAGCTTTTACTACACCATCAACGATAACTGGAAAGTGGGTATCGAGGGCAGCAACTTGCTTAACTCGGAAACCAAAACTCAGTACCAGTTGAACCAAGAGGGTGATAAAACCCAGGCACTTAGCTTTACCACAGACCGTCGCTACGCTTTGAGTGTACGCGCTACCTTCTGATAAGTGTGAGCAAGTGACGCAAGCGAATGCGCGCGATAGCTTCTATCGCGCGCATTTTTCGTTTAACTTGTCATTTTACCTACGCACATGCAGTAAAGCAGTTTCGCTATGCAGAATTTTTTAAGCTTTCCAGAGTACCGGGGTGTAAGCCGCGAGCAATTTTTTAACGACATAGTGCCGCAACAAAAACCCGTGGTCATTCGCGGTCTGGTGAGCGACTGGCCGCTGGTTGAGGCATCATTCCAGTCGGATGAATATTTCTGTCGTTATCTTGCGCAGTTTTATCGTGGCGAGCACGTCAATGTAGTGCTCGGCCATCCTGCCATTGAGGGGCGTTTTTTTTACAACGATAATCTGGATGGCTTTAATTATATTGAAGGCGGCGAGCGGCTGGATTTGTTCTTGGGGCGGTTGCTGGAGTTGGCCGGTCGCGACGTAAAACCCTCTGTAGCGGTACAGGGGGTGGCGGTGGATAAAATTCTGCCGGGGTTGTCCGCCGCCAATCCGGCCACTTTATTCGCCGAGCCTGTAGCACCCAAGCTGTGGGTGGGCAATAAAGTGTCTGTCTCCGCGCACTATGACGGCTCCGATAACTTGGCCTGCGTCGTGGCCGGTAAGCGGCGCTTTGTGCTGTTCCCACCCGAGCAAGTGGCTAACTTGTATCCCGGGCCGCTGGATTACACGCCCGCCGGTGCACCGGTGAGTTTAGTGTCACTGCACGCCCCGGATTTTGATCGCTACCCGCGTTACCGCGAGGCTTTAAAAAACGCCTATAGCGCGGTGCTTGAACCCGGCGATGCGATTTTTATTCCCATGCTTTGGTGGCACCACGTGGATTCGCTGGCCGAGGTTAACGGCTTGATGAATTACTGGTGGAATGGTTCGATCGGTAAACCGCAACAAAAGCCTACGCCGCTGCAAAGTTTAAATTTTGCTGCTATGGCGATGCGCGATTTAACCCCCGCGCAGCGCAACGCCTGGCGAGCCATGTTTGATCACTATCTGTTTAAACAAGGGGAAGACCCTCAGTCTTATATTCCGGCCCATAAACAGGGTGTGCTGGGGGAAATGTCGCCGGAGTTTGAGCGCCAGGTTAAAGACTGGTTTATCAGCTTGTTGAAGTGAGTCGCGCAGTATGAAGATAAAAAAAATCGCCATTGTGGGCGGCGGTACCGCCGGTTGGTTGGCGGCGAATTACCTGGGGCTATCCGTGGGCCGCGACCCAGAGGTGGAGATCTGCCTGATCGAATCCAAGGATGTACCCACCATTGGCGTCGGCGAGGGCACTGTGCCCAATATACGCGCTACTCTGCAGCGCTTTGGTATCGACGAGCGCGAGTTTATGGCCAAGTGTCAGGCCACCTTTAAGTTGGGTATCAAGTTTGCCAACTGGATGGATGCTGACAAGTACGGGGCGGACCATTATTACTATCATCCGTTTGTAGCGCCTTTTCCTGTAGGGGTGGATATCAGCCACTATTGGATGCACCACCAACAGCAAATGGCGTTTTCTGAACTCTCGGCTATGCATGCGCTGGCCGAGCACAATATAGGCCCCAAGCATCCTTCGTCGTCTCCCTACGATGGGGTGGTGCACTACGCGTATCACTTTGATGCGGGAAAGTTTGCGCAACTGCTCGCTGATAATGCCCTTACTCGCTTTGGCGTTCGTCACAAGTTTGCAACTATCGAACACGTGGTGATGGGCGATGATGGCAGTATTGATCGTTTGCAGTTTGCCTCGGGCGGTGAAGAGGCGTTTGATTTTTATATCGACTGTTCGGGCTTTGCCTCGCGTTTACTGGGGCAGGCTTTGCAAGTGCCGTTTTTAGCGAAAACTGAGCAAATCCCAACGGACACGGCGCTGGCCGTACAGGTGCCGACCGAGCCCAGCGATGAGGTGCAGCCTTACACCACCGCTAAAGCCCACAGTGCGGGATGGATTTGGGACATCCCCCTGCCTCATCGGCGCGGCACGGGCTTTGTGTATTCATCGTCGCATATGAGTGAGTCGCAGGCCGTGGCAGAGTTTTCCCGCTATCTGGGGTTTGATGCCGAAGCGGCGAATTTGCGCAAGGTGCCTATGCAGGCGGGGTATCGGCAATATTTCTGGCATAAAAACTGCGCCGCGCTGGGATTATCGCAAGGGTTTGTTGAGCCTTTGGAGGCCACCTCCATTATGGTGACGGATTTCTGTGCGGCGCTGCTGGCGGACCATTTTCCTCGCGACACAGACGATATTGCGCTTTTATCGCGTCACTGCAACGACTGGGTGGAGTATATCTGGGAGCGCACCATCGATTTCATTCAGTTGCACTATTGTATTTCCGATCGTCGGGACTCGGATTTCTGGGTCGATTGTACCGACCGAGCCAAGTTATCGGATGTGCTGGCCGAGCGATTGGCGCTGTGGAAAATTGCTTCGCCCAAACGCACCGACTTTTTTAGCACGGTGGATTTATTTAATCAGCAAAGTTATATGTACGTGCTCTACGGCATGTATTTCCCCACCCGTTTACCGGCCCTGAACCCGTCAGAAATTCCACTGGCGGAGGCGAAAATACGCGAGCACAACGCCTGGTGTGAGAAAGCGGTGCAAGCGCTCAGCTCGCACCGCGCCTGGTTAAATCAGTTGCACAGCCGCTAATGTCGGCCGGCCCTAAGAAGAGGTAAAAGTGGTGGGCAAATCACAAAAGCCGAAAACCCTATTAATTGTTGGCGGTGGTACTTCAGGCTGGATGGCCGCGACCTTGATGGCGTCGCGTTGGCCGGATATTAACGTGCGTTTGCTCGAGTCTGACAATATTGGCACGGTAGGGGTGGGCGAGGGCAGTACGCCGCATCTAAAAATTTTTTTTGATACCTTGGGAATTGCTGAGTCCGAGTGGATGCCCCGTTGCAATGCCACGTATAAAAACGGCATTTATTTTTCCAACTGGTCATCGGTGCCGGGCTTCGAGCGTTATTTTCATCCGTTTCCGGCGCAGACGGATGATCTGACCATGCCTATGTTTTTTAAACATATTCAGGCGCGGCGTCTCGGCCGGTCGGAAACCCCTCACCCAGATCAATATTTCCTTGAATCTTACTTAACCCGCAACAACTTGGGCCCTATTGCCGCTGAGTGTTTCCCTTTTAATGTGGCGTACGGCTACCACTTTGATGCAGCGCTGCTGGGCAAGTTTCTGGCTGCCAAGGCCGAGTTCTTAGGGGTCGAGCGTATTGAGGGCAACGTGGCTCAGGTGCAGTTAAACGAGATGGGAGAAATTAGCCGTTTACGGCTGGATGATAGCCGCACTGTACAAGCGGATTTTTTTATCGACTGCACCGGCTTTAAATCTCTGCTATTGCAGGATGCTCTGCAAGTGCCTTTTACCAGCTACCGCGACAATTTGTTTAACGATGCAGCTGTTGTATTGCCCACTGACGCTGCGCTTGAAATTACCCCGGCCACTGATTCTACCGCCCTATCTAACGGCTGGGCTTGGCGAATTCCTCTGCGTAATCGCTGTGGTAATGGTTATGTTTACAGCTCGGCGCACTTGAGCGCAGACCAGGCCGAAACTGAATTGCGCCAGCACTTAGGGCTGCAGGATGCCGAGGTTAGCGCCCGGCACCTGCAAATGAAGGTGGGGGTGGTGCAGCAGCATTGGCGCCACAACTGTGTGGCGGTAGGGCTGGCGCAGGGGTTTATCGAGCCTCTGGAAGCCACGGCTTTGGCGCTGACGTTCAACACCATTATGCAGTTTATTAAACGTTTTGAAGACGGCGATTTTAGCGGTCGATATCAGGATGACTTTAATCGTGAGATTGGCGCAAAGTTTAGTGGTATTCGCGATTACATTGTTTGCCACTACAAGGTGAATCAGCGCACGGACACGGCTTATTGGCGCGATAACGCGGCGAATAACGCACTCTCTGAATCGTTACAGGCGGTGCTGCATCTGTGGCGCCACAGCGATAACTTTGCCGCTGATATGCGCAAGTACAATCTTGAGGGCAGCTATCAGGCAAAATCCTGGGCCTGCCTGCTGGCCGGTTACGGGCTTTTTCCCGCGCTGGATGCCAAGGCGAGCGCGGCACCTGACAACGGCCGTGGTGAGTTGACCGAGCTGGCAGAATTTATTCGCCGCTGTGGCCTTAACTTTACAAACCATAATCAATTGCTTGCCGCCCATGGCGTTACCTAAACCTAGGCTCTAAAATAGCGGCTTTTTCCAGCCCAGAGTGTTTATGCAAATCAGCCCCGGTTTATACCGCCATTACAAAGGCAGTGATTACTTTGTTTACCGCATTGCCACCCACAGCGAAACCGAAGAAGCGCTGGTGGTGTACCGCTGCCTGTACGGGGATTACTCTTGGTGGGTGCGCCCGCTGGCAATGTTTACCGAGTCGGTCGAGCGTGACGGGGTAGCGATACCGCGCTTTGCATTTGTCGCGCCTATGAGTGTGGATGAAGCCGAACGCCGCGCCCGCGGTGAGTCAGCGCAAATGCCCGCCAGCGACGACGACCGCCATTGGATGCGCGAGGCCATGGCCCTTGCCGAGCGTGCCGGAGATAACGACGAAGTGCCTGTGGGAGCTTTGGTGGTACGCGATGGGGTAGTGGTGGGGCGCGGCTATAATCGCCCCATCGGCGCCTGTGACCCTACAGCGCACGCTGAAATGATGGCGCTGCGCGATGCGGCGCGCCAGTTGGGTAATTACCGTCTGGCCGATTGCACTTTGTACGTTACCCTTGAGCCCTGCACCATGTGCACCGGCGCAATTGTGCACAGTCGAATTTCCCGTTTGGTGTATGGCACGGTAGAGCCTAAAGCCGGGGTGGTGGAAAGCCAGGCGCGTTTGCTAGACGCGCCCTATTTTAATCACTCTATTAGCCTCACTCCCGGGGTTGAGCGCGAGGCCTGTCAGCAACAATTGCAGGCGTTTTTTAAACGCCGGCGGGCTGAAAAGAAAGCGCTTAAGGGCTGAGTTCTTCAACCGCTTGCGGGGCTTGCCTGCTCGCCGCGCTTAAGCGTGCCGCACTGCTGCCAACCCCGAGCGGGTTGCAGTTTTTCAAGCTCACTTTACCTTGCAGAATATTCCCTTTGGAGTATTCGTTAAAGTGACAAGTGTTAGTCTTGGGGTCGTAGTTTTCAATCCAGAGATTGTCATCTTTCCAGGTTGCGGTTATGTGTTGCTGGCCTTCGGGTATGGTGATGGTCATCACCCCGCCGTAGCGTTTTACAAACACCTGTTCGAAGTGAAAGTAATAGGCCGCCCAGCCGCCAATAAAAACAATAAGTGCTCCGCCGATGGCACTGCGCCAGAAGTTATTTTTACCCAGCAGTATCAACACCACCATGGCCAGGGTAATAACGCCACCCCAGTAGAGATAAGTAATCATAATCACATCCTGTTGCGAAAAGAATTGGTTGCTTAGTGTAGCCTAAATGCCATCCGTAGCCGGGCGCCACGGTTAATGCCAGGCTAAATGTGTGTTAAGGCAGGGGGGGCACTTCCCTATGCTCGGTAGGTGATCCCGGACTATAAAATTGACAGCGGCGCGAGCTGATTTTGGGACGCTTTGCTGCTAGCGTCATCGGTGCTCTCGCCGTCTTCGGCGCCCTCTGAGTTTTCCATCAGCGCCAGGCGGCGCTGTTCCTGTTGGTCGTGCCAGACAATAATATCGCGATACTGAAGGATATTGTTGACATAATGTACCGGCTCCCAGCCGCGCGCGTAGCCGTGTTTTACCGTGCGGTAGTATTTGCGCTTGGCCAACAGGGGGAGGTGTTTTTCCACATCGGCCCACAGATCCGGGTTGCCGCCGTGACGCTGGGTCAGCACCCGGGCATCCTCCAGGTGGCCCATACCGACGTTGTAGGCCGCCAGTGCCAACAGGGTGCGGTCGGGGTCAGTGATGCGCTCGGGTAGGCGCTGGTAAAGATTCTTAAAATATAAGGCGCCGCCGCGCATACTCTGCTCCGGGTCGCGTCGATCCTCAATTCCCAATTCGCGGGCGGTGGTGCGGGTTAGCATCATTAAGCCTCGTACGCCGGTATGCGATACAGCTTTGGCGTTCCAGTGGGACTCCTGATAACTCATGGCCGCCAGCAGTTGCCAGCTCATGTCCACCTCGGCGGCTACCTCCTGAATCAGTTCCTGCCACTGAGGCAGGCGATTTTCTACCCGGTGGGTAAACAGCAGGGCGCCCCCGGTGCTCACGGGGGCCGGGGTGTGGAACAGCTCGGCTACCAGCGCCTCTAGCGAGCCATTGGCTTTAATCTCATCTAAGTATTCCCGCGCTTTGTCGTACAGCGAGCTATCTAAGCGGTGTGCAAAGGCCCAGCCAAGCTGTTCGGAGTCTCCCAGGTCGAAGGCGATACGTGCCTTGGGGAAAATATGAGCGTTGCTGAGGTAGGCGTTGGAGTCGACGATGGCGTAGTCCACCTCGCCGCGGTGCACCATTTCCATCAAGTCGATCATTTCCAGGCTTTCTTGCTCACGCCAAGTGAGGTCCGGAAACTCGGCTTTCAGAGTTTCCAGACGCTCGGCGTGGGAGGAGCCGGCAATCACCAGTAAATCGCCGCCGCTTAGATCTGCCAGAGATTCAGGTTTGGAACTGCCCCGGCGATACAAGAGCTGCTGCTTTACCTCGAGGTAGGGCTGAGTAAATTTAACGGTTTTGGCCCGCTGGGGCGTGATGCTGAGACCCGCGGCGGCCAGGTGGGCCTGATCGCTAGCCACCTGCTGCAGCATTTTGCTCAGGCTTTCCTGCTCCAGAATTTGTAGCTCTACGCCCAGGTAGTCGGCAAAGCCCTGTAGCAGCAAAAACTCAAATCCGGTGGTGCCCTCGGGACCTTCGTAATAGGTGGTGGGGCCGTTGCGCGATATGGCTACCAGGGTGCCAGTTTGCAGTAGTTGTTCAAGGGTGGTGGGTGGGCGGCTGGTGGTCAGAGCTAAAGTCAGAGCAAGCAGTAACACACTGAACAGCAAGCGCTTAGCGCGCAGTCGCGCTGGGAGCCTGTACAGGTATTGGCCGATGGTCTGTTTCAGCATTCACTCCGCCTTCCGGGGTTAGCCGGATTCAGCCTGTGCCCGCTATTCGCATATGCTCTTTAGTGCATGCGCTTAATAGATAGGGTGCATAAAATTTGCGCGATTTTATACACATCGGTGCCGATCTGCCAGCTTGACATGGCCATTTTGTCGTGGACCGCGTCACGCGTCGCAACTGGTGTGGTTGTTTAAATAATAGCTGTGTCGGCATTAAGAGTCTAAAGCCAATTTGAGCTAAGTTATGGAGTTTACTCGCCGCAAAGCTATAGATCGCCGCTCTGGAGAAAATTAGCTGGGTGTTTTTTGAGCTTTAAGTGCCTGTCGCGGCTGCCTTTACCTGGTAATTGCAGTACAATAGCCGCCCTTTTTAGGGTCGGCCGATTTACCTCACCGGACGGGGCTGTCGGCGACCTGTGTGTACACAACTCAACCCCGCTAGCTTGAGGCTCAACCCGCTATGCTGATTTTGCCCGGTGCCCCCGCACTTTCTCCTTTCCGTACGCAAAAATTACTTGCCAGTTTGCAAGAGGTCGCTCCCGGTGTCACCGCCGTGGCGGCCGAATACACCCACTTTATCGATCTGGCCGCGCCCCTGTCAGACGAAGATCAAGTGGTGTTGGGCAAGCTTTTGACCTACGGCCCGCGTATGGATGAAGTGTCCCACGAAGGGCGCCTGTTTTTGGTGGTGCCGCGTTTTGGCACCATCTCGCCCTGGTCTTCCAAGGCCACCGATATTGCCCACAATAGCGGTCTGTTTGAAGTAAAACGCATTGAGCGGGGCATTAGCTACCATGTGCAGGGCGATATTGCCGAGTCTGAGCGCGAAGCAGTTGCTGCATTGTTACACGACCGTATGGTTGAAGCGGTTCTGCCCAGCCTGGAGTCGGCAGGCGGCATGTTTGATCACGCCGAACCCGCGCCGCAGACCAGCGTGGATGTGTTAGGCGGTGGTCGCGACGCTCTGGCCAAAGCCAATGGCGAGTTGGGTCTGGCTTTGGCGGATGACGAAATTGACTACCTGGTGGAGAACTTCCAGAAACTGGGGCGCAACCCGGTGGATGTTGAGCTGATGATGTTCGCCCAGGCCAACTCCGAGCACTGCCGTCATAAAATCTTTAACGCCAGCTGGACCCTGGATGGCGAAGAGCAGCCCCGCAGCCTGTTTAAAATGATCAAAAACACCTTTGAGTGTGGCGGCGAACAAGTGATGTCGGCCTACGCCGATAACGCCGCTGTGGTCGAAGGCCCCCAGGCCGGACGCTTTTACCCGGACCCGGAAACCGCCGAGTACCGCTACAGCAGCGAAAACGTTAACCTGCTGATGAAAGTGGAAACCCACAACCACCCCACGGCTATCTCACCCTTTGCCGGCGCGGGCACGGGTGCCGGCGGTGAAATTCGTGACGAGGGCGCGGTAGGGCGCGGCTCTAAGCCCAAAGTGGGTTTAACCGGTTTTACCGTTTCTAACCTGAATATTCCGTCGTTTATCCAGCCCTGGGAACAGGAGTACGGCAAGCCAGGTCGCATCGTCAGCGCCCTGGATATTATGCTGGATGGCCCCATCGGCGGCGCGGCCTTTAACAACGAGTTTGGCCGCCCCAACATCTGCGGCTACTTCCGCACCTTTGAAGAGAACTACGACGGCGAGCGCCGCGGCTACCACAAGCCCATTATGCTGGCCGGTGGTTACGGCAATATCCGCAGCGAGCACGTCGACAAGCCGCCCTTTGCCGCCGGTTGCAAGCTGGTCGTGTTAGGCGGACCGGCTATGTTGATTGGTCTGGGCGGCGGCGCGGCCTCGTCTATGGATTCGGGCAGCTCGTCCGAAGATCTGGACTTTGCCTCGGTGCAGCGCCAGAACCCCGAAATCGAACGCCGCTGCCAAGAGGTCATCGACCGATGCTGGCAGCTGGGCAACGACAACCCCATCGCCTTTATTCACGATGTGGGCGCCGGCGGCCTGTCTAACGCCTTCCCCGAGCTGGTAAAAGACGGCGGCTGTGGCGGCAGCTTTGAGCTGCGCAACGTGCCCAACGACGAGCCTTCCATGAGTCCCTTGGCGATTTGGTGCAACGAATCCCAAGAGCGTTATGTACTCGCCATTGCGCCTGAAAATCTCGCCCGCTTTGAGCAAATGTGCGAGCGCGAGCGCGCCCCTTACGCGGTAGTGGGGGAATCCACCAGCGAGCAGCACCTGGTGGTTAACGACAAGCACTTCGACGCCAAGCCCGTGGATCTGCCCATGTCGCTGCTGTTCGGCAAGCCGCCCAAAATGCACCGCGAGGCCAGCCGCTACACCCCGGCCTCGGACGAATTTAACACCGCCGAAATTGACATTAACGAAGCCGCCGAGCGTGTGCTTAAGCACCCCACGGTGGCCAATAAGAGCTTTTTGATCACCATTGGCGACCGCTCTGTTACCGGTATGGTGGTACGCGATCAGATGGTCGGCCCCTGGCAGATTCCGGTGGCCGACTGCGCCATTACCACCGTCAGTTACGACTCGGTCAAAGGCGAGGCCATGAGCATTGGCGAGCGCACCCCGAGCGCGCTACTGGACGCCCCGGCGTCTGGTCGTATGGCCGTGGGCGAGGCCCTCACCAACATCGCCTGTGCCCCGATTGCCGATATCAAAGACATTAAATTGTCCGCCAACTGGATGTGCGCTGCCGGCCACAAAGGCGAAGACGAAAAACTTTACCGCACCGTTGAGGCCGTGGGCATGGAGCTGTGCCCGGCACTGGGTATCACCATTCCGGTGGGTAAAGACTCTATGTCCATGCGCACCGCCTGGAGCGAAAACGGCAAAGACAAAGCCGTCACCGCGCCTTTGTCGCTGGTGATTACCGCGTTTAGTCCGGTCAGCGATGTGCGCCTGTCGGTCACCCCCGAGCTTCGCACCGATCAGGGCGAGACCGAGCTGCTGTTGGTGGACCTGGGCGCAGGTAAAAACCGTTTGGGTGGTTCTGTTCTGGCGCAAACCTACAATCAGCTGGGCGACACCCCGGCGGATGTGGATAGCGCCGCACAATTAAAGGGCTTTTTTGAGGCCACCCAAAAAGCCCTGGCTGAGGGTTGGATTCTCGCTTATCACGACCGCTCCGACGGCGGTTTATTCGCCACCCTGGCCGAGATGAGCTTTGCTGGTCACTGCGGTATTGATGTGGACATTAACGCCCTGGGCGAGTGTCCGCTGACCGCATTGTTTAGCGAAGAGCTGGGCGCCGTGTTGCAAGTTAAGCGCGCCGATGCCGAAAAAGTAAAAGCCTTGTACGCCGATGCCGGCCTAACTGGTCTGGTGCATAGCATTGGTACCCTGAATGAAGACGACTGGCTGCGCATCGCGCAAAACGGCGAGCTGGTGTTCGACCAAAGCCGCGTTATTTTGCAGAGTTTGTGGAGCGAAACCAGCTACCAGATGCAGGCGCTGCGCGATAACCCCGCCTGCGCTAAGCAGGAGTTTGACGGCATTATGGCCGCTAACCCCGGCCTGAGCGCAGAGCTGAGCTACGATATCAACGACGATGTCGCCGCGCCTTTCATCAGCAAAGGCGAGCGCCCGCGTATCGCGGTACTGCGTGAGCAGGGCGTTAACGGCCATGTGGAAATGGCCGCGGCGTTTGATCGCGCAGGCTTTGCCGCCGTGGACGTACATATGAGCGATCTGCTGGCCGGGCGCGTTGGTCTGGAAACCTTTAAAGGCCTGGTGGCCTGCGGTGGCTTTTCTTACGGTGACGTACTGGGCGCCGGTGAGGGCTGGGCCAAAACCGTGCTGTTTAACCAGCAGGTGCGCGATCAGTTCGAAGGTTTCTTCAACCGCGCCGATACCTTTAGCCTGGGGGTGTGCAACGGCTGTCAGATGATGTCTAACCTGAAAGATCTGATTCCCGGCGCCGATCACTGGCCGCGCTTTGTGCGCAACTTGTCCGAGCAGTTTGAAGCGCGCTTCTCGCTGGTAAAAATCCAGGAGTCGCCCTCGGTGCTGTTTAAAGGTATGGCGGGCTCGCATATGCCTGTGGCCGTGGCCCACGGCGAAGGTCGCGCTGAATTCGCCGATGACCGCGCTTTAAACAGCTGCGACAACAGCGGTCTGGTGGCCATGCGCTATCTGGATAACAGCCTACAGGTGACCGAGCAGTACCCGGCCAACCCCAATGGCTCACCTTTGGGTATCACCAGTGTCACCAGCGAAGATGGCCGCGCCACCATTATGATGCCTCACCCCGAGCGGGTATTCCGCGCGGTGACTAACTCCTGGCATCCGGACGACTGGCAAGAAGACGGCGCCTGGCTGCGTCTGTTCCGTAACGCCCGGGTGTTTGTGGGATAGTCGGCGACAGAAGTCTTATTTCTGAACTAAAAAGCGAGCCATTGGCTCGCTTTTTTTTATGGCTGCAAAGATGTGTTCTATAAATGCAATTTATACAGCTCATTATGGTTTTTGTATGGCAAACCCGGCGAGGCTTAACCATACTGAATATCCCACCTAGCGAGCTTAAGCTTACAAAAGCTTGCTATTCGAGGGTTTAACCGTAATTGGATATAAATAACTGATAAGCAGGAGAAGACGCATGGGCGTTAATAATATCAGCGAAGGGAAGTGCCCTGTGATGCATGGCTCACGCACGAAGGTAGCCGACGAGCGCACAGGCAACGAGCACTGGTGGCCCAACCAGTTGAACTTAAGCATTCTGCATCAAAATCACCCCAGCTCAAATCCATTGGGCCAGGCATTCGATTATGCAGCCGAGTTCAACAAGCTGAATTTGGCTGAAGTGAAGCAAGATATTGAAAAGGTATTAAAAGACTCGCAGGATTGGTGGCCGGCGGACTATGGTCATTACGGCCCGTTTATGATTCGTATGGCCTGGCACAGTGCCGGTACCTACCGCTTGGGCGATGGTCGCGGCGGTGCGCGCACCGGCACTCAGCGTTTTGCTCCTTTGAACAGTTGGCCTGATAACGGCAACCTGGATAAAGCGCGTCGTCTGTTATGGCCAATTAAGAAAAAGTACGGTAACAAACTCTCCTGGGCAGATTTGTACATCCTTACAGGCAATGTGTCGCTGGAGTCCATGGGGTTTAAAACTTTTGGCTTTGCCGGTGGCCGTGAAGACGTGTACGAACCGGAACAAGATATTTACTGGGGCGCTGAGAAAGAGTGGCTGGCCACCAGTGACAAAGAAGGCAGCCGCTACAGTGGCGAGCGGGATTTAGAAAACCCGTTGGCTGCGGTGCAAATGGGTTTGATTTACGTTAACCCCGAAGGCCCCGATGGCAATCCGGACCCATTGGCATCGGCTCGCGATATTCGCGAAACCTTTGGGCGCATGGCCATGAATGACTATGAAACCGTCGCCCTTACGGCCGGTGGTCACACCTTCGGTAAAACTCACGGCGCGGGCGATGCCGAATCGGTTGGTCCCGAACCCGAGGCGGCTCCCGTAGAACAGATGGGCCTGGGTTGGATAAGCTCCCATGGTTCGGGCAAGGGTAGCGACACCATCACCAGTGGTCTGGAAGGGGCCTGGACCCCCACGCCCACCCAGTGGGATATGAGCTATTTTGATGTGCTGTTTGGCTACGAGTGGGAGCTGTCTAAAAGTCCTGCCGGTGCCAATATTTGGGTGCCGAAAGATTTGCAGGATAAAGACCGCGCGCCAGATGCCGAGGATGCCAGCAAGCGCGTCGGAATTATGATGAGTACCGCCGATATGGCAATGCGTGAAGATCCCGAATATCGCAAAATTTCCGAGCACTTCCATAAAAATCCGCAAGAGTTTGCTGACGCCTTCGCCCGCGCCTGGTTCAAGCTGACTCACCGGGATATGGGCCCCAAAGCGCGCTACCTAGGGCCAGAGGTTCCCGCTGAAGATTTAATCTGGCAAGACCCAGTGCCCGAGGTGGATTACGAGCTGGTCAATGACGCCGAAGTGGCTGCTTTGAAAGAGAAAATTCTCGCCTCAGGATTAACGGTTGCGGAGCTGGTCTACACCGCTTGGTCTTCGGCCTCTAGCTACCGTGGCTCAGATATGCGCGGTGGCGCTAATGGGGCACGCATTCGTCTGGCGCCGCAAAAAGACTGGGAAGTAAACCAGCCCGAACAACTGCAAAAGGTTCTATCCGCCCTGGCAGGTATTCAAAGCCAATTCAACAGTGCGCAGGCGGGCAGTAAACAGATCTCTATGGCTGATCTGATTATTCTGGCCGGTTCCGCTGCGATTGAAAAAGCGGCGCAGGATGCCGGTATGCAAGTTACCGTGCCTTTTAGTCCGGGTCGCGGTGATACTACCGACGAGCTTACCGACGCCGAGTCTTTTGAGCCGCTGGAGCCAGAGGCCGATGGTTTTAGAAACTACAGTCGTAAACTGTATATCACCTCGCCCGAAGAGATGCTGCTGGATAAAGCGCAGCTGTTGGGGTTAAGCGCACCCGAAATGACTGTGCTGGTGGGGGGCATGCGCGTACTGGGTGCGAACTACCAAGGCAGCAAGCTTGGTGTATTCACCCACAGGCCAGGTCAGTTGAGCAATGATTTCTTTGTCAATTTGACCGATCTGAACACTCAGTGGAAATCCACAGGCGACAACAGCTACGAGGGCCGCGATATGAAAACCGGCGCGGTGAAATGGACTGGCACACGTGTGGATCTGATTTTCGGCTCTAACTCGCAGCTGCGCGCCCTGGCCGAGGTGTATGCGCAAGATGACGCCAATGAACGCTTTGTCAGCGATTTTATCAGCGCTTGGGTAAAGGTAATGAACGCCGATAGATTCGATTTATAACGTTTACATCAGGCTAAACAACGGCGCCTTAGTAAAGCGCCGGCGACTGAACAACGAGCCCCGCAGGGCTCGTTTTCGTTTCTATTATGTGACACATTGCGTGACCTAAGCGCTGTTGGTAATCTAAAACAATAAATATAAGAACTGGCGTAGATTTTATGCTCTGCAACAAGTATTTACTGCTACTTTTATTGTTTTCCGTGTCAGCGACAAATGCCGCGCAAGTTTACCGGTATTGGGATTGGGGGCAGTCGCCTAAGCGCGACGCCTATCAGCTCGCGCTGCTCGAAAGTGCTTTAGAGGTAACCCGAGATTCTCACGGACCTTACCAGCTGGTACGGGTGGCGCAAGAATTTAGCACCAGCCGAGCGCGCAGAGAAATTAATAAGGCCAAGCTTATTAACATACGCACAGGCCCTTATTTGCCGCCAGGGGCGAGCCAGGATAAAAATGAAGAAAATCACCCCATAAAGGTACCCATCCTATTTAATCTGCTCGGTCATCAGCGCTTGATTATACGTGCGAATGATATCGATTGTTTCCGGCGGCTGGACAACCTTTTAGCCTTGGCCGACTATCAAGTCGGCTTGGGTCGTGGCTGGGCTGATGTGGATATTTACCGCCACAATGGTTTTCGGGTCAGTGATATCGCCCATGTTACGTCTTTGGTATCTATGCTGCAGCAGGGGAGGTTTGATTTTCTACCGGCGACATTAATGGACTATCGCGAGGCTATTGCCAGCTCGGAGACTGCTGAACAGCTGGCGGTTGTTCCGGATACCGTAGTGAGTTTCTGGTTTCCAGTGGTTTTTTATGTCGGCAAGGGTAATCTTCATTTAGCCGAGAGAATCGAAACGGGCCTTAACTTGTTACAGCAGCACGGAGGTATGCAAGATTTGTTTCGTCAACACTTTGCGGCTGAAATAGAATTTTTGCGCAGGGAGGGCTTGAAATTCATTACCTTGGAAAATCCCTATCACGATCCCAGCCTCTCCATGTCATCCATCTCGGCTAAGGGCACGCTTCTAAAGGAAGATTCTAGTCGCAATCCGTAACTCCGTTATCTGTGATCAGTAATTTTATCCTACGGCCGAAGCGTTCACTGTGCCAAGAGAGTCGATGATTCGCTAGAGTTTATGGTTGTGCTTGCGACTTGTTTTACTCAGTTGCTGAGGCTGAGCTTGTCTGGACTTAAGCTGCCGCGATTTTTGCGCGACTTTAATTAACCGTTGAAATTTATCGCACTCTAGGTGGTCCTCGTGGGGACACAGTGCAGCGTGGCGCAGACCGTCACGCATAGCGCTTAGGCGTTTAATGCGGCGGTCCAGCTCGTCCGCCTGAGCGCTAAGCTGCTCGCGGTCGATTTGTAGCTTGCCGCCTGCAAACATAGCGCCTATGTCTTGCAGTGAAAAGCCCGCTTCTTGCGCTAAAGCAATTAAACCTAATTGTTGAATCACCTGAGGGTAGTACTGGCGCCTCAGCCCCTGACGCCCGGCGGGTTTAATTAACATTAGCTCTTCATAATAGCGCAGCGTAGCAGCTGTTATATTAGCCTCGCGCGCGACCTGAGCAATATCCAGTAAAGCTTCTCTGTTCATCTCTTGACTTCAAGTTGGCTTTAAGTTGCAGACTGTTATTTTAGATCTGTTGGGAGGCAAATATGAAGTCAATATCTGAATGGGTTTTAGCTGCGGTTCTTCTTGGCGTTAGCGCAACGGCGTTGCTTGACTGCTGGGCCTGGCTGCAGCGCTGGGCGTTTAATACTCCTTCAATGAATATGCGATATCTCGGACGCTGGCTTGGGCACGTATCGGCGGGCCGGGTGTTCCATAGAGCTATCGCTCAGTCAAGTCCGGTCGTTGCGGAGCTGTGGCTGGGTTGGGTTTTTCACTATATTACAGGCGTCGTGTTTGCGTTAGTGTTTCTCGGCTGGGTGGGCAACGCCTGGTTATTTCAGCCAAACTTATGGCCAGCGCTAGGGTTTGGCGTAGCTACGGTGCTGCTACCCTTTTTGTTTATGCAACCGGGTATGGGGCAGGGTATCGCCGCCAGCAGGACGGCTGCACCTTGGACGGCACGACTGAAAAGCCTACTCAATCATGCAATTTTCGGTGTTGGCTTATACCTTGCCGGCATAGTTTGGTTTAGTGGAGGCTGAGGGTAAGCTGAAGGTAAATTGTCGTAACAAAGGGATGCAAGACAATGGCTGACGCGATGTTAATAGAATCGGTGATAGTCCACGGGTTGACCTATCGCTATTGGGTTCAACCAGGTGCAGCCGGCTCAACCTATGTGGCTATTCCGGGTGGGCCGGGCTTGAATCACAGTCTGTTTCGCCCTGCATTTGAAGCTCTAGCTGGGACTGTTATCTACCTGGACTCACCGGGTTCTGGACTAAATCGGGAGCAGACGGACTTAAGCGCGTATCAAGAGCACTGGCTAGACGCGCTGCAAGCGATACTCGCCTTGCACGGGCCCGCGATTGTCCTTGCTCACTCTGCCGGCTGCCACACAGCTTTTCTGTTGGCTGAGCGCCTGCCAAGCCGAGTCGGGGGAATTGTCTGTATATCGCCGGTACTAGGTGGGCCCAAATCTTTGCAACGGTATTTTTCCGCGCGGGGCAATGCGCTAGCGAAAAATTTAGTACAGCAACTCTGGATCGAAAAGCGGCCGGAGTGCCTTGCCGCCTATTTTGCGCAAGTCGTACCCGAGTTAGATCCCACGCCTCTGCCACAGCAGTGGTTAGAAAAGGTGGATTTTAACTTGGATGTTTTCTTTAGCGGTGTGGACTTTGTTAGTGATATGCCCATCAGACACTTAGTTAGCCATTGTCAGGCGCCCGTTGTGTGTTATATAGGAGCACGCGACCCACTCAATTATGAGATTAAGGCGGAGCAAGCGCTGGGCGAGCTGTGTGAGTGGGTGCATTGCGCCAGGAGTGGCCACAATATTATGCTGACTGAGCCAGAGCGCTTATTGGCGGGTATAAAGGAGTTCGCCGGTCGAGTGAATTGTTATGAATTCAGTAGTAGTTGATAGTACTTTGCGACTACCCCCGCCTGAGTGCTTACCGAAAGCTTGCTCTGGATATCTTTTACCTGTTTACGGATAGTATGCTCTGAGCGGCAACGCTTTGCGGTAATACTTTTTATACAAGCCCCCTGAGCCAGGTCTTTGCAAATCGCAAACTCGGCATCTGTTAGCCCCAGCTTTTGCTGTATAGGTATTTCGGTTTTAAATAGCCCCGCTGTAGAAAGATTTAGCAAAAAGGTTCGCTGGCCTCTCGAGGTACAGGCGCTAAGGTACAGTGGAGATATATGCACAAGAACGGCTATGCTGCCGTTGATAATGATTGGCACAGTTGCACTGTCTGGTGCACCGGGTAAATCCATGGTTCTTAATGTTGCAGCAAGATTTTCTTGCGAGCTTCTATCTTTAAAACATAATCTATGCGAAAAACCAGCCGACAGGCCGCCGTCGTCCAACAGCTGCATAAATGAATCGGTGTAGTGGAGAAGCGTAAGATCAGTCGTGATTATGGCGGCGCAGCTGCCGTTTTCGGTTTGCGATGAGGCGAAATTGCTGTGCTGCAGGCGTAAGGCGTGTTTTATATGCCGAGATAGAGAGTTAAAGAAATATTCTTCTGCTTCGCTGATAGGGCCAGCCGCATCGGAGCGTAAAAAGCTGACTCGCGCAGAGATATCATCCTGCCACTGCCAATAGCCACCGATCGCATTGTTGATCTGGTACCGCTTTAAAAAATCATTATAAAACTCACTCTTTTTATAGTTTTCTGGTGTAACCACTCTGTGGCTCGGGGTAAATACCCCTTCTTTTGAACGCTCCTGCAGGGCCTTATACCAAATGTCGCGGGAGTGAAAATGCTTGAGATACAAAGATTCATATTCACTGGGGTTATTGTGGTGCTGCCTCGATATGGGTTTTAAAGATTGGTTGTTAACCAAGGTGACGTTGGCCAGCTCATACCGCAATTCCTTTTTAATCAATGCCATAAAAGATTTCCAGGCGCTGGCGTCAAAGGCGGTAGAGTAAATCAGCTCAATCGCTTGCTCACGCAAGTTGCTGTGGGAACACTGCATATCCATTTTCGCTTTCCACTTCCGTTTGTTCGGCATCTATTACCGATATTTGCACCATATGGGTTATGGCCGCTGCCAGTGGTCCCTTGCATACTAAAACTGCACCCGGACTTCTGGTGCCAATACACTGTTAGAGACAGGGACGTTTCGTTTAAATATTAGGCCAAGCTATGTCGCAGAATGCAAGAGTAACGGCGGGTTCATTTTGGCAGCAGCTTTATCAGCGCTTGCCATCTAAAGGCAAAGCTTCTGAGCTGTCGCTTGGGCGCTGTTTACAGCTTGAGACTGAGCCTCCAGAGGTGTTGCCGCAGCGGGACAAGTTGCAGGCCTATTATTGCCCTGATGCCAGCCTGAAGCTGCCGCTGCTGTGGCACAATCAGCCTCTCGATGAGGGCACAAGCGTAGTCGTAGAGTCTCAGGGAATTGGGGGTTACAGTGAGGGCAATATTGATGTCTGGATATCTTTACGCAATAAAAGTCCGTCGGTTAAAAGGCTAGAGGCGAGTGCAGTATTTTTTGATGAGCGTGGGGTGATCATTGGATCACGCCGGTATTGGCAAAAGTTAAAGCTGCCCCCCGATTCGACAGTTATTTTTGTTAAGTCATCCTATCGGGCTCGCATTGAGGCCGCCTCGATTCAGTTGCGTCAAGCCGAGCGCCAATAACCGCTTATAACGCGTCTGTTCGCGTCCGCGTTTGAGAATGAACTCGTATTGATCCTTATGTCAGTTACTTGGCCTCAGGTAAAGCCTCACCGCAATGCTTGCAATGTGCTGCGTCGGCTTCGTGTCCGCTGCGCTGGCAGCCGGGGCAATACCGCCGGTGGCGATCACGCTGCATTTCCTGGGCGAGCTCGGCGGTGAGAATACCGGTAGGAACGGCGATAATAGAATAACCGGTGAGCATGGCAGCGGCGGAGATAATCTGCCCCAAAATGGTTTGTGGCACAATGTCGCCGTAGCCTACCGTGGTAATCGTCACAATCGTCCAGTAAATACTTTTGGGAATGCTGGTAAAGCCATGCGCAGGGCCCTCCACCATATACATCAGCGAGCCAAAAATAACCGACAGCACCAGCACGGAAGAGAAGAATACAAAAATCTTGCGTCGTGCCAGCATCATTGTGCGCATCAGCAAATTGGCTTCGCTCAAATAGCGCGCGAGCTTAAGGATACGGAAAATCCGCAGTACTCGAAGCAGGCGAATAATCAAAAGGTTATTGGCGCCGGGAATAAAAAACGCCAGATAAGACGGCAAAATCGACAGTAAGTCGACAATACCGTAAAAACTTTTTATGTAGGCCCAGCGACGCTCGGCACAGTAGATTCGGGTAAGGTATTCGGCGGTAAACAATAGAGTAAACGTCCACTCGGCCGCCCGGAGCCAAGGCTCGTATTCACGCACAATCCACTCTACGGATTCCAGCATCAACACCAATACGCTGATGCTGATGGCCCAAATCAGACACAAGTCAAATAGCTTGCCCGCAGGGGTGTCCCAACCAAAGATAATCCGATTCAGCCGCTTTCGCAGGGATTCGCCCTCGCCAGCGGCGGCGCTTTGCGAGGTCTCATGGGGGGCTTGTTGGACTTTATCCGGCGTGCTCATATGGCTCCTTGGTTCATCTGCTGATGGCATGCTTGCCCCGATTGTACGGCTAAAATCCGCCAGCGTCATGGCTATCCTGAGGTGACGGTTCCGCCTGTAGCGATACCTGTTTTAAAAATTCCGTATTTTTGATCCTAACGGTGTGTTTGGGGTTGTGGTTTTTTTGCCTTTGAGCGCGCCTACGCCGACTGACGCCCTGGATTTGCTCATCGAATAGGCTTTGTTAGCCCGCCGCAGTGACTTTACCGGGGCTTGTCACTACTGTGCTCTTCGTGGGCTAAACAAGTATTCAGGGCCAGGGTTACTCGCTATGTTGCAGCATTAAAACCAGCGCCGGGGAGCTCATAAGCGTTGCCGTATCGGTACCTTGTAAATTATTAAACTCGATAAGGCTGTGAAGGGTTTTTACATAGGCCGGGCCTCGCTCTGAGTAGCGAGTTAAGGTCTCGGCAGCGCTCGAACCATCGAAGGGCCTGTTCTGTTCTCGGTAGCTTTTCCGCCTTTCGCGAAACGGTCGATAGGCATGGTGTGTATTTAAATTGCGCGCGTGTGCTTGCACCGATTGCAGCGGCGAGGCGAAGCTGGCTATTTTGTAATCCCCTTTGCCGCTGCGTCGATTTTGTGGGGCTATACCTTCGCCAGACCAAGTCCACTGGCCGAAAAGCGCGTTGCCGGCAAAGGCAAAGCGCGAGGTGCCCCAGCCGCTTTCTTCCGCTGCCTGAGCGAGAACCAGAGATGGCGGGAGCGTGTCTACCCGCTTGAGCAGTTGATTAATAACTGCGCTCTGGGATGTGTCGCCTTCAGCTACGTCGTAAGCCTGCGCCGTCTGGGTCAGCCACTGCTGCTGCTCGGTATTAAGTGACTTTTGCTCGGCGAGTCTTAGCAATTTTTTTCGGTCGTTGAGAATAATTTCGTTGCTGCGCAAGACTAAAGGTAAAAGCAGGCGAAAGAAAAGTCGTTTTTTCAGGTCGACTGTGATTTTTTGGCTGGTATGCGAACTCCAGCGCTGGGGTATATCAGCAATATATAGCCGTGGTATGCCACGGTCGCCTTCTAGCCAGGCTTCTTTGGTATAGCCGAGATCTCCGAATAGTCGCAACAGGTCCTGATAGCCATTGACGAAAAAGTACTGCGTGTTGTTTTCGCCATCACTCGCATCATCCAGTAAATCTTTTGCATCGGCAAAAAAGCTTAGTACTAAAAGACCAGTACAGAGAATCAATTTCATAACGACGGATAGGTGCTCGTTCAGGTTGAGAGACATATAGCTAAGGGGCTGGCCGAAAACGATACATTATAGAGCTGCGCGCCAAACAATGTATCAAGAGTATTGTTTGGGCTCAACGGTTCGCCAATTCGCTGCTTACCCACTCGCTCTCTTGAAAACTTCACTTGCTGATTTTGTAAGTCTTACCATCGGGCTAAGTCATTCGACGGAGGGTCAGGTTGTGGCACGGAGTTGCTAGGCTCGATAGTGATTGTTTACTGAGCAAAGCTGCGTTTTTTCGCACACCTTTTAATGTGTGTATCACAGCTTGGAGCGAAGAATGTGAAGCCGCTCCAAATCTGAAAGTTAACATATTTTTTGGCATGTTGGTTGCGATAGCTACCTGCGATATCGCTCAAACCCCTGTGTTGTCAGCGATCGATTCTTAGGATGATTTAGGAGTAGTACCTATGTTTAAGCAGGTTTTTTCAGTGTGTGTTCTGTGCGCTTCATCAGCTTCTGTAATGGCGCAATCTGCGGACAATGGCTGGCGGTTTCAACCCGAATTTTCTGTCGGTGGTGGTTACGGTGTCACTAAAATGAAAGACGGTGACTTTGATGAGGACGAGGCGGCGAAAAAAGCGTTTGCCTTGGTTAAGTTTAACGAGTACATCGGCGTTGAAGGGGCGTACATCGATTTTGACGAAGCCAGTAATGATGTTTTTACCTTTGATCCGTCGGGTACTTCTTTGGCTCTCATTTTAGAAGCGCCCCTGACCGAAGTTTTTTCTCTCTACGCCAAAGGGGGGCAACTTTGGTGGGACAGTGATGCAAGGCTGAACACGGATGTCGCTAATCTGGAAGAAGATTTTGACGGCGACGACACTTTTTGGGGTGTAGGTACAAAGTTTCAAATCGCGGAGCATTTAGACCTGCGCGTCGAGTATGAGCGTTTTAATTTTGATATTGAGCGCGACGAAGTCAATGTGCTGCAGAGCGAGCCGCTGAATATGGATGTGGACTACGCCAGCGTCAACCTGCAGTACACATTCTAATACCACGGACTTTGGGGGTGAATTTGGGATGCTCGTTCGACTAAGGGCATCCTTTTACCAAACCATTGAGGTGAATGTTATGAGTAATTTACGTAAAACTGTGTTTGCTAAAACGGCCGCTCTAGCTCTGTTGGGCAGCTTGTCTGTGTCTCCCTTGGCGCTGGCTGGGGAAATGCAAAAGAACGGCGAGCGGAGCGTGTATGAGTCTTCGGTCAATTTAAAAGCTTTTTCTCAGGTGGATAAAGACACCAGTGGCCAGGTGGAGTTCTCTGAGTTAAAGAGTGCCTATCAGCAGGACTTAAAGCAGCGCGACTGGAGTGAAGATAAAGTGATGGATCGCTTTGACGACAACGCCGATGATGCGCTTAACAGCGAAGAGTATGCAGTGTTCGCCCGTGAATTGCTGCGCAGTGATCGGCTATCACAGTCGGAGCTTGAATCGCAGGCCCAGACCAGTGGCCAGGCTCGCTCACTTGCCAGTCACCCAGAAGGCTCGGGTATGACTGCGGAAATGGATGGCGAAGCCCAAGGTGTTGCGCAGTATTCGACCCGCGAGACTGCCGATCCGGCGGAGTCTGATGGTCCGTCATTGGCTTCAGCGCCCGCTACTCAGGCTAAGAACCTTGAAGGACGCGATGTTGTGAATCGCGAAGGCGAAACTCTGGGCGAAGTCGAAAAAGTCATTGTCAAAGATAACCGGGTGACCGATCTGGTGATCAGCGTGGGTGGCTTTATCGGCATTGGCGACAAGGAGGTTCTGGTGGACGCGCGCCAGTTCAAGGCTGAGGGAAACCAGATCGTATGGAATACCCCCATGAGTGAAGACCAGCTGGATAATATGCCAGAGTACCGCGAAGAGCAGTATTCCCTGGGCCATTAATAATGCCTGTAATCCTGCCTGACTACCTTCGGGACAGCCCGAAGGTAGTCTGTCCAGCTTGCGCTAATTTAGTAAAAGTCTTGCTGCCTATTGCGACTGATAATGCTGGCTTTTATGTGGTCGCCCTCACTTTGCAACTCTACCAAACCAATACCGCATTGGTTTAATAGTCGGTCGTGTTTTTGTCCGGGTACATGACGTTGTCGGACTTTCATGCGGCGGCGCTTGGTAAATAGGTTTAGCGGCGAGCGGCTGGCGTAAAGCCAGCGATTTAGTCTGTCGAACCATTTTAACAAGGATGCCGGAAAGGTATTTTTTAGACCGCTGGCAGTAATTTGAGTGATTTCCGGGCTGTGCTTACGCCGCCTAATGGTTACGTCGTAGACAAAGGAGTAATGCACATCGCCCGATAAAATAATAAAGTGTGGCGGCGTTTTCAGATGGGAGAATATATTCAGCATCACATTGGCTGCGCCCGGGTGGGCCATCCAGTTTTCTGCATCTACCATCAGCGCTTTGCCAAAGAAAGTAAAAATACGCTGTACCACTTCAATCAGCTTCACCCCAAACACCGGACTGGGTGAAACCATGATAACGCTTTTATGGCCAATCAGTTTTTGCTGCATATCGGTTAGCGCTTCCCAATCCATCAAGCCCGATGGCCGATTGGGGCTGGATTCCGAGCGCCAGCGCCGAGTGCGGGTGTCCAGCACCACGACAGGGGGTTGGGTGTCCAGCTCATAGTGCCAGTGTTCCCAGTCCAAAAGTGTGTCAATCAACTCATCTTGACGGTTGATTGCCTCGTCGGCAAAAAGTGAATCCAGCCTGCTGGCGAGAGGCTTGAATACTTCCGGTTGGTTGCCCCAGCCCTGACACAGCCAGTACGCGATCAGGGCATTGCCAATAATACGCCGCGAAAACGGGTGACCGTAAGCAGTCTCCTCCCAGCCTCGGGTAAGATTCCAGTCATCGGTGACATCGTGATCGTCAAAAATCATATAGCTGGGCAGGTGTGCCATTAGTCGTTGCACTTGTCCTAGGCCGTCGGCAAAGTGATTTATGTGTTTGAGCTCATTGAGGTACTGTTCGCGATACTGGTCTTTCATTCCGCCCGGTGGCTGTTGCACATTTACCAGCGTCCAACAGATGGGAGACCAGGTCAGCAGGTACATGGCCAGCATTTCGCTGAGTGAGATTAAGTGGTTGTGTGCTCCTGCTGAAGTAAAAATAGGCTTTTCGGCACCGCCAAAAAACAGCTCTAACAGATCGCGATTGGCTTTATTACGCGGCAGCAGTTGTTCGCGTTCATAGTAATTGTTGTCGCAGCTAAACAGCGATTGTGTGTCATCCACCGTAGCGCCGCTAAAACTTTCATCGCGCAGGCCAAGTTTGGCAATCAGCTGGTGGATAGCGGCAAGCATTGGGCCCGCCACATCGTCGGCGTAGACTTGATCGCCAGTCATTAATAACAGCGCCGGAGTCTGCTGGGTGTTACCGCGTGTTTGCGCCATTAGTCTGTCGGCATCGCACAGGCCATCTTCCCCAGGGTGATGGGGCTTACGGCAAGACCCGTGCAGCAAACGTTTAAGTTTGGGTTGGATGATAAAGCTCGGACGGGGTTCGTCAGCGTAGCACAGCTCGCTAAGGCGTTCGCGCAACGCGATTTTCTCACCGTTAAATATCAGTTCGTAGCCAATAGGCTCGCCTTCTGGCAGAGGCGTTGAAAGCTTTAAATGCAGCAGTTGCAAGTAACAGCGTTCCCCTGCCGGCAGTTGGTGCTGTGTGGGGTTAAAGGTTTGGACGGTGTTATCTGGCTGGTGCAGTTGCACCTGGATATGGCTGCGGCGACTGGTACACAGCCACAGGGTTACTTGTGAACTTGTGGTATGGCGCAGTATGGGGCCTGCGAGAATCAGTGGCAGAGTGTCTGTCATAGGTTGGCAAGTCCGTTACGGCAGTGCAGTAGAATAGTGCGGCTATTGTAGCGAATTTAAAATTCCCACAGCGTTGCTACTATCCAAATAAGGGCAACAGGTTCTAAAATCCAGGCATGAGTCTTAAACATATCGACAAATTGTTACACCCCTCATCGGTTGCGGTAATTGGCGCTTCCAATCGCGCTAACCGACCGGGTAATGCCGTCATGCGCAACCTGCTGCAGGCAAGTTTTGCCGGCCCCATTATGCCCGTTAACCCCAAGTACTCAGCTATTAATGGGGTCTTAGCCTACGGCTCGATTAATGAGCTGCCGGTGGTGCCTGATTTGGCAATTATCTGTACCCGTGCGGATCGGGTGCCCTCAATCATCGAGCAGCTGGGTGAGTTTGGCTGTCGCAATGCAATAGTTATTGCTGCCGGCCTGAGCCAGCTTGAGATAGACGGCACCACAGTACAGCAGGCCATGCTCGATGCCGCGCATCGCTGGCAAATGCGTATTCTCGGGCCCAACAGTATTGGCTTGATGGTGCCGCGTATCGGTCTTAATGCCAGTTATGCGCACACTGCGGCGCAGCCGGGTAAGATTGCCTTTATCAGTCAGTCGTCGGCGGTGTGTACCACAATTCTCGATTGGGCGGACAAGCGCAGCATCGGTTTTTCTCATTTTATTGCCCTGGGTGATGGTGCGGATGTTGATTACGATGAGCTGCTGGATTACTTGGGGCGCGATGGCAAAACCAGCGCGATTTTGCTGTATGTAGAATCCATTCGCAGCGGCCGGCTGTTTATGTCGGCGGCGCGGGCAGCCTCGGTGCACAAACCCATATTGGTGATTAAAACCGGCCACACGTTGCAAAGCCTGGAGGCGGCAGCCACAGTAGCGCCGGATCAAGTCGGCGCAGACGGTGTCTACGATGCCGCCTTTCGCCGCGCCGGTATGTTGCGGGTAGGGGAGTTGCGCGAGCTGTTTGCCGCAGTCGAAACACTGGCCCACGGCAAACCGATACACGGTGAAAGGCTCACCGTACTAACCAACGGCGTAGGTCCCGCGCTTATGGCGGTGGATACCTTAATCAGTAATGGCGGTCGTCTGGAAACCCTGAGCGAGGAAACCCAGCAGCGCTTGAGCGAGGTGGTTCCCGTCGGGGGGCGCAGCGCCAACCCCGTTAATCTATTGGGCGATGCCTCGCCCGAGTTGTACCAGCAGGCGTTGGAAATCCTGTTAGACGCTCCTGAGGTCGATAATTTACTGGTATTACACGGCCCTTCGGCGCTTGTTTCTGGAGAAACCTACGCCGCAAAAGTCATTCAAACCATAAAACGCAAATCGGGGCGCATCCCCAATGTTCTGGTGGCATGGATGGGTGAGGGCGCTTCGGTGGCGGGGCGGCAAAAATTCTCTCGAGCGGGAATAGCATCATTTCGCACGCCCGAAGGGGCGGTGGGCGCATTTATGCATATGGTGCAATACCGTCGTAACCAAAAGCTGCTGCTGGAAACACCAGAGTCGGTGCCCGCCGGTATTCCCCACGATATTCTCAGTGCCCGCAAAATTGTCAACCTGGCCCATAGCCGGGGCGATAATCAGCTAAACACCGAAGACATTGTGCCTTTGCTGCAGGCCTACGGGATTAAAACTCTGCCCACTTCTACCGCACTGACACCGGGAGAGGCAGCGCTGCAGGCCTCGAGTATCGGTTTTCCGGTCGCGTTAAAAATTGTCTCACAGGATATTCTGCACAAATCCGAAGTCGGCGGAGTTGTGCTTAACCTGCACGCGGCGCAAGAGGTGCATCAAACCGCCGAGAATATGCTCAAGCGTGTGGCAACCACTTATCCCCAGGCGAAGGTCGAGGGATTTACCTTACAGCAAATGGCCCGCCGCGCCGGTGCCTACGAGCTGCGCATTGCCGTTAAAAACGACCCGGTGTTCGGCCCGGTTATTTTATTGGGCGAGGCTGGCACAGAGCTGGATACCCAGCGCCATACCGTGGTTGCTCTGCCACCACTTAATATGGCGCTGGCTCGTTACCTGGTTATTCAGGCGCTGGCCGAGGGCAAAATTCGCGATCACAATTTGCAACAGCCACTCAACCGCCACGCGCTTGAGGTACTGCTGACCCAGGTCAATCAAATTGTAATTGACCATCCGGAAATCCAGGAGTTGGATATTAATCCACTGCTCGCTTCCGGCGCGGAACTTACGGTGCTGGATATCAGCGTAAAGTTGGGCGATCCGCAAACACGACAACTTGCGATTCGGCCATATCCGAAAGAGCTTGAAGAGCCAATCAGTTTAAAAAATGGACGTGAGGTGGTACTGCGTCCGATCCGCCCAGAAGATGAGGCAGCCCACCGTGAATTTGACCGCCGCCTGCTGGGCGCCGACCGCTACAACCGCTACTTTGCCGAAATGCCAAGCCTGGGTCACGAGCAGCTGGCAAGACAAACGCAAATTGATTACGACCGCGAAATGGCCTTTATTGCCAGCGCCAAATGCGAAGACGGCAGTGAAGAAACCTTAGGTGTTGTGCGCGCCTTGATGGACCCGGAAAACACCGAAGGCGAATTCGCCGTGGTGGTGCGCGCCGATATGAAAGGCCAGGGACTAGGTAAACGGTTGTTGCTAAAAATGCTCAATTACTGCCGCGACAGTGGCATTGATTATTTAACCGGCGAAACCATGCTGCAAAATCATGGCATGGCGGGCTTAGCTAAGTCGCTAGGTTTTGCGGTAAAGCGAGATATGGAAGAGGGGGTAATTACCATGCGGTTTGATTTTAAATAAAACTGTTGCGGGTAGGTAAAGGGATTTCTAATGAAAATAATAACGGCGCCCCAGAGTATGGATATCATTTACTCTATGGGTTTTGATGCCTGGAGCGAGGGACAGTCTCTACAAGATTACTTGATAAGCTGTCGTAAAAGCCGCAAGTACCAATCAGGCTCGTGGTACACACTCTGTGTTAATGATACGCCTGTTTCTTCCCTGATCGTGTACACAAATCAGTTTGGTTTAAGCGAGCATTGTTACGGCATAGGTTCTGTGGTAACCGCGCCTACTTACCGGCGAAGGGGCTACGCGGCTTACCTGGTTTCTAAAATTACACAAAGGTTGCTCAGCCAACACAAAGCAAATGCAATCTATCTGCATAGTGATATTGCTGCAGATTATTATCACAAGCTTGGGTTTGAGCGTGTTGGTAATAGCTGCTGGATGATCTTCAGGGCAGCAGGGTTTAGTGGGAAGCCTTGTATACCCTCTTATTTTTAGGCTTATTAAAGCTGTTCGTACCCATTAGATGTTTAAGAACTTGCTCCGCTTTCCTGTGAGTTAGGTTTCTATTACACGATTTTTATTGATATGGACAAGAGGCAGCCCGTATCGCCAGTAGCAATCGGCGAAACGGACTGTGCTTTATGTGTTCATCTATTTAAAAGCTCTGGATCGGCATTTCCCGCCATCGTGATGCAGGCACGGCAGGCTCTGGGCAATCTGGATACTCACCAGAATTTTCATCCAGATATTTCGCCACCTCAGTTAATACCGCAGGCTCGCGAGTCTCTGGCGGGGTAATAAAAATTCCCTTGTCTCGCAGCCAGAGGCCAAGCGATAGGCTGCTGCTATAGCGCACAATAGGCGCGGCCAGAACCAGGCCTGCCAGTACCGGGGTCATCCACCAGAAAAAAACCGGTGTTAGAACATAGCTGACACCGCCCCACAAAAGCGCTACCAAGGTGGCCGGCAGTGTGTGAGCGAAGGCCTCACGCCAGGGGACCATGCGACCTTCTCGCGCCTGAGCGTTCCAACTGACTTTGTGGCCGACAAGAACCGAGACCACAAAATAGGCGTGGAAAACCATCATCAACGGGGCAATTAAAATGGCAAACAGAGTTTCAATGGTCGCCCCGGCAAGTAGCTTAATAGCGCCACCAAACTCTGCACGTCTGTGTATCAGCGCGATAATTACACCGAATACCTTGGGCAAAATAAGTAGTGCCACTGTGAGGCTGAGTAGGGAAAATATCAGTCCGGTTTTGGCAATGGGCCAGTTGGGAAATAACTGAAAGCCAGACGTAAAGAACTCGTTGCTGGTGGTGGCGCGTACCACAGCGTCAATGCTGCTTAGTGCGAGCATACTCAGCCATAGCAGTGACGACACATAGGCGATAGCACCCTGCAAGAAGTGCAGGCGGCTCAAGCCGTGCAGACCTTTACCGCGCACAATTCCCATGTGCTGAATGTTGCCCTGTACCCAACGGCGATCGCGGGTGGCGTAATCGAGCATATTACTGGGCACTTCTTCGTAACTGCCACGCAAATCTGCCAGTAATATTACGTCCCAGCCGGCGCGGCGCAGCATCGCGGCCTCGACAAAGTCGTGGCTGAGAATTTCGCCGCTGAATGGCCCACGGCCTTTTAACTCGGGCAGGCCGCAGTGCTGGATAAAAGGATCGATACGGATAATCGCATTGTGCCCCCAATAGTTGGCGGTATCGGTCTGCCAAAAAGCAAGACCGGTGGCGAGCATTGGGCTGTAAAGGTCGGCGGCAAACTGCAAAAAGCGGCCGAACATGGTGTGTTGGCGCACAGGGATCGGCACGGTTTGTACCAGCGCCGCTTTGGGGTTTTGCTCCATAGCGTGCACCAGCGATAGCATGCACTCGCCACTCATTACGCTGTCGGCATCCAGCACTATCATGGATTCATACTGATCACCCCAGCGACAGCAAAAATCGCTGACATTGCCGACTTTGCGCCCGGTGTTATTCACCCGGCGGCGATAATATACCTTTTCGGCAAGAGGCCCCAGTCGTTCGCACAGCCGCTGCCAGGCGCCGGCCTCGGCGCGGGCAATGTCAGGGTCTTGGGTGTCGCTAATCAGGTAAAAATCGAAAGCGTCGAGCTGGCCGGTTTGCTCCAGCGAGCGCAGGCTGGACTCAAAGCCCGCGATCACGCGACCGGTATCCTCGTTGTACACTGGCATGATTACCGCAGTGCGGGTGTTAACCCGTGGGTGAGGCGAGGGAATGGATGTCTGCCGTTTTAATGTCAGCGGGTCAATTTTGAAAAGCTGCAGAGCAAAACCTATTGCGCCGCTGGTGAAGGCAAACACAATCCATAAAAAAGTGATGGCGAATAACCCCAGCAAACTAATTTCTAACCAGGTGATTTCATTGGGGCGCAGGATTTCGAACATCATGCCCACCCCGAGGGCGCCGAGCAAAAAAACCAAGGTGAAAAACAGCGCCCGGCGTGCGGTCTTCCCCGGCATGGTAATGGTGTTTTCTCGCGGCCGATCATTGGAATGATCGCTATCGGCGGCACCGGTGGGTTCCTGCGACGACATTTTACTGTACAGCATCGGGGTACCAGACATAGCTCCAAACCTCGCTCAGTTGTTGGTCGCGCATGGACAGAGATACTTGCATATCGGCGGGGGCTTCGCCCGCGGGAATTAAGGTAAACGCGATGCGCCAGGTGCCTGGGGTGGGCAGCGACTGCACTACCACATCGGTAATTTCGCCGCCGGTCACCGCGGTTTGTGCCTCAAGCTCCGCTTCGGGAGAAATATTGTCCAGTTCGCCGCCGCTAAAATCGATGGCAAATTTGCGGTGTGCGCGAGGTGGTCCGTCTTCCTGGCCGGGTATCGCCGCCCAGCCGGTTCGGGTGCGCTCAACCTGGGCCAGTGTTTGTTCTGGCAGGCGATCTTCAAAGGTGCGCAATTGATAGGCGTACAAGTGTTCAACCTTGGGTTGCAGAGGCTCTTGCGGCACCCAGTAGGCCACAATGTTGTCATTGGTTTCGGAGTCGGTAGGTATTTCCACCAGCTCGACTCGGCCTGTCCCCCATTCGCCCTTGGGCTTGACCCATAAACTCGGGCGCTCGGCATAGTGAGCTTCGGCATCGAGATAACTGTTGAAATGACGGTCGCGCTGCAGCAGGCCAAAGCCCTTGGGGTTGGTCTCTTGCATGGATGAAACGCGCAGTACCTGGGGGTTGCTAAGAGGCCGCCAGGTCCAGTTGCCCTGCGTGTTGTGCACCAGCAGACCGTCCGAATCATGAATTTCGGGGCGGATATCGTCCACATAAACCGTGCTGTTTTCACCGCTAAAAAACATGCTGGTTAAGGGCGCTATCCCCACTTTGTTGATTTCGGTGCGCGGATAAAGCGCAGCGTCCACATCCACTATGGTGGGCGCGCCCGGCTTCAGGGTAAAACGGTAGGCGCCGCTTATCGAGGGGCTGTCCATCAAGGCAACCACGGTTAAGCTGGTCTGTTCTTTATCTGGTTGTAATAGCCAGAAATCGCGAAATACAGGGAATTCTTCGCCGCTGCTCTCGGCGGTGTCAATGGCCAGGCCGCGGGCGGAAATGCCGTACACCTGGCCTGGGCCGACGATACGAAAATAGGTGGCACCCTGAAAAACAATAAACTCGCTTTTGCGGTCCGCTTCATTGAGTGGGTAATGAACGCGAAAGCCAGCATAGCCTAAGTCTTGGGTGACGGCTTCAGCGATGGGTTTGGCTTGATCGCCATAACGGAAGAATTCGGGCTTAAAAGGGATGCGGGCGCTGGCGCCTGCGCGGTCTACCGTGGTGATGTTAACCGGTTCATTGTAGTAAAAGCCCGGGTGAAAAAATTGCACTTCGAACAGCGAGTCGTGCTGCCATAGGCCCGCCTCGCGGCGAAAGTGAATGGAGCGGTACTGCTCGTAATTCATCTCGCGCAGGGTTTGCGGCACATTGTACTCTGGTTCCTGATAAGGTTGCTGCGCGAGTTTTGCGGCGCGTTCCTTGGCGATATTAAATACCACGTCGGGCGCGCTTTTTTCGACTGTTTGCGCTGCACCCGGTAAAGAGATACCGCTGAGGGCAAGGCAGGAAAAAAATAACAGGGCGTAAAAAACCTTGCTTGCCAGTTTTGATTGGGCAGGCCTTGAAGAATCGCGGAAGCCGCGCGAAGCATTGCTCATGGTTGTGTCCCGGGTAAAGTTGTACTGACTGAGCCAACAGCTGAGCAATTAGTTTGCCAGTTGCTAAATGGCAAGCTAAATGATCGAAGTGGCGGTTAAAATTCGCCAACTTCAGGAAAATTCTAGGGGTCGGTGGCTGTTGGCAGCGCGCCGCAAGCCGCGCCCAGCAAGCCGCTTTGTAGGCTTTACACGTCGGGGAACAATCGTTGCAGAGCTTAGAAAATAGAGTGCAGAAATTAGAGTTTCGCCAGTGCTTTTACGTGGGCTACTACGCTGCGCCCCAAAGCGGGCAAGTCGTAACCGCCCTCCAGCATTGAGACTATACCTTTGCACTCGTCGTGAGTGTCCAGGTAATTGCGCAATGCGGTACTAACCCATTGGTAATCCTGCTCCAGCAAACTCACCGATGACATATCGTCCTGTAAATGCGCATCAAACCCCGCCGAAATAAACAGCATCTGCGGCGCGAAGTCTTCTAGTGCAGGTAGCCAATGCCGCTCGACTGCATCGCGAAACTCGGGGCCTTTTGTCGTTGCCGGCAGAGGCACATTAACGATGTGCGCGCGGTCAGTTTGAGTTGGAGTGTTAGGATAAAAAGGATGCTGAAAGGTCGAGCAAAAAAGCACCCGGGGTTCATCCAGAAAAATATCCTGTGTGCCGTTGCCGTGGTGTACGTCAAAATCGAGAATAGCAACCCGGTCTAATTTGGCCTCATCCAGTGCATAGCGCGCCGCGATAGCGATATTGTTGTAAAGGCAAAAGCCCATCGCCCGGGCGCGCTCGGCGTGGTGGCCGGGGGGGCGTACATTGCAAAACACAGTCTTGCTCACTCCCTGCATGATTAAATCCACTGCCTGGGGGCCAGAGCCTGCGGCGTGGCGGGCGGCGGTTAGGGTCGCCGGGCTCATCCAGATATCGTCGGCAAAGGTTCGCACACCACTGGCCGGTGGCAAATCTTCAAGGTTTGCCAAGTAATCGGCATCGTGAACTGCTTGCAGTTGGGCATCGGTAGCGGGCAGGGCATCGCGCTCGCTGATGACAAAATCCAGGCCGCTGGCGATTAACTGATTGCGAATCGCCTCGATGCGTTCCGGGCACTCGGGGTGCCCGGCGGGGGATAAGTGTTGCAGACAGCTCGGGTGGCTGATAATGATCATGAGCTTGCGCCTAGAGTTTCAACTTGACTCCCAGTCTACTTAAAAACGCACCAATCCACATAATGACCAGAGCAAATCCGACCGACCAGAGCACTCCCGCCATGCCCGAACCGAACAGGGCCGGCCGGTAATGAATACCTGCAAGTCCGAACGCGGCGATCAGGATATACGGCAGAATGTAGACCAGCAGCGGGTTGGCCGCCGCCGGGGCAAAAAATTGGCACCAACGAGTGTAGCCGCGCGCATCAACCAGCCAATAGGTTAGACAAAAAATCAGGCTGCAGAAAAATATACTGAACATTCCCCAGCTCGGGGTCGCCCAAATCTTGGAAATGGGGGATACCTGCCAAATCAGCACTGCAAGAATGCCACTGAGTGCGACAAACACAGTGCCATTAAGGGCTTTGCCAGGTGCCAGCTGGGTATTGTAGAAAAGAGTCGATAACGCAGCGCCTGCCAACACAATGGCGGCATGAGTATTGTTGCGGTTGTTCTCTTGCACAATGGCGAGCGCCGATCCCGCCTCGGCTTGTATAGCGGCAAAACCAAAATACAGTGCGAACAGCGCCAGCGCACCGATAATAATAAAGGCCAGATGTGTGCCTGCGTGGTGCATGTTTAGAGACAGTAAATAGACAATACTGGCCATTAAGTAGGCCCAGCCGATTAATCCTAAAATGCCCCACCACTGGGTGGTCATGCCCTGACCGTTATTGCCCCGGTACAAATACCACAGAACCAACAACATGGAGGCGCCAAACAATTTTGGGGCTAAGCTGCCAAGGGCTGGCCATCGCCTCGGGTAAGAGCACCAAATTAATAATACGGCGGCGTACATCAACAGCACCCATAAATCCATCGGCAACAGCATAGCCGCTTCGTCGAAGCCGCTTATGGTGTTTACCATAAATACGCCGATCACAATCAGGCTTAGGCTGCGAATGAGTACATGAGCAAAGACTTGCTTCAGGTTATCGCCTTTTTTCAGTCGTGCGGCCGTGGCAAAAGGCAAAGACATGCCGACGATAAATAAGAATGCCGAAAACACTAAATCAACGAAGGTCATGCCATCGACATCGGCGGGCAGGTGTTTCATCCAGGAGGGTATGTTATGTACGCCGGCCAGTTCGTTAACGAACACCATGGTAAGGATAGTAATGCCGCGAAACACATCGATGGACAGCACACGCTGCGCAGCAATAGAAAGTTGAGTCATGTTGAGCCTTGATTGTTGTTATTGTGGCAGCGCAGCGGTAAATGAACCGCTGCGCTGTATATTGGAGTAGTCGTTTAGTGCCCCAGCTGCTTTTCCAGCTGTTGGTTTTCACGCTCGATATGCTTAAAAAATTCAGGGTCGCTTAAGCTGCTGGCGGCTTGCTCGTCGATGATCAGCACGGCATCTTTGTGTAGCTGCAGCGCCGAGGCTGGACACGCAGCGGTCAGTGGGCCCTCAACGGTAGCTTTGATAGCCTCGGCTTTGGCCGCACCCGTCGCCAGTAGAACAACTTTTTTCGATTCTAAAATTGTCCCGATACCCATGGTGATGGAAAGGTGCGGCTGGTACTCGCCTTCGCTAAAAAAGCGCGCGTTGTCGTCGATGGTGGCCTTGGTTAAGGTTTTGACGCGGGTGCGAGAGGCCAGCGAGCTCGAAGGCTCGTTGAAACCAATATGTCCATTGCGACCGATACCGAGCAGTTGGATATCAATGCCGCCAGCTGTGTTAATGGCTTCTTCATATTCTTCGCATGCGGCCACTGGGTCGGAGGCATTGCCAGGTGGGACATGGGTGTTGGCTTTGTCGATATCCACATGGTTGAACAGTTTATCGTTCATAAAAAAGCGGTAGCTTTGCGGGTGTTCGCCCGCTAGACCCAGATACTCGTCAAGATTAAACGTTTTGGCTTGTTTAAAGCTCAGCTCGCCTTTGTTCACCAGCTCGATGAGTTCATTGTACAGGGCAACCGGGGTAGAGCCTGTGGCCAGACCCAGCACTGAATCGGGCTTTTTATGCAATTGCTTATTAAAAATTTGCGCCCCGTAGGCGGCGACTTCAGCGGCATCTTTTAAGATAACGACTTTCATTATTGCTCCGAAAATTAGTGTTGTTTGAAATCGCCAGCTACCCAGGTAGCGGTGACTGAAAAATCGTGAGTAAAGTGAACTAAGTCAGCGCGATAATTCTGCTCGATACGACCAAGCTGGTGGTGCAGTTGCAGATATTCTGCCGGGTAGAGCGACGCCATGCGCAGGCATTCTTCTAAGCTCAGACCAACGTCCTGATGGCTAATGCGAACCGCGTCGATCATGCCAATAGCGCTGCCGGCAAGACGTCCTTCGGCGTTAACCAGAGCGCCGTCTTTTTCAAAGATTTCTTCGCCGTAAATAGTGAAAGACTTTTGCTCGCTGCCGACCGTGGACATAGCATCGGTCACCAGATAAACCTTACCTTTGGGTTTGGCGTTGATCGCCGTGCGCACAGAGGCCGGATGAACATGGTGGTTGTCGCAAATAATGCCGCACCAAGTGGTGTCGGTATCCAGCGCCGCACCTACCACCCCGGGCTCGCGGCCGGTTTGCGGGCGCATGGCGTTGTACAAGTGAGTAAAGCCAGACAAACCTTCCTCTACTGCCTGCAGTACATCATCGTAATGGGCATTGGTGTGGCCGGCGCAGACAATCACCCCGGCCTCAACCAGCTGGCGAATCTGACCTGGGTTGGCGTGTTCTGGGGCCAGCGTGAGCATCACCTTGGCATCGCTAATGTGCGTAAGCCAATTGAGGTCTTCGCCTTCGATTTCGCGAATATACTTGGCATTGTGGGCGCCGCGTTTATCCATATCGAAAAATGGTCCCTCGATATGAATTCCAAGAATACCGGCCATGTTTTGCGCCAGGGCGTCGCTGACGGCTTTAACGCCCGCTTGGTGGGTTTGCCGGGTGTCGCTGATCAGGGTGGGTAACATGCCAGTGGTGCCGGTTGGGCGGTGGCCGTCTAACATAGTCTGAAGCGCGCCAACACTGGTATCGTTGGTAAAAAAGGCGCCGCCGCCGCCATTGACCTGCAGATCGATAAAGCCCGGGGCGAGTATTCCGCCGTTAAGCTGTACGATCTCGGCGTCCGGATGCTTCAGGACAACGTTGTCATTTTCGAGTAAAGCAAAAATTTCAGAGCCGCTGATAATCAGGGCCTGATTGTCAATAAACCGGTCACCGGTAAAAATACGGGCGCCCATCAAGGCTTGTTTCATTGCGTATAACCTGTGCTTTTGTTCGCTTGGGTATTATTATCGGCCGAGTCTGGCGAATTTGCAATCAAATGAGATCACCGCTAAGCAGCGTTAGTATTTTTGGTAAGGCCAAAATGGTTGACCAGATGGGGGCGGGCAGGTATGGTGTGGGCCTATTTTTCCAGATAGTCACTTCCATTCAATAGCGTGAGAGAGCTGTTATGAAAATTGCGTTGATGAACGAATTTAGTCAGGCGGGCAAAAACCCCATTATCCTGCAAGAACTTAAGGCGGTGGGCGCCGAGCAAAACCATGAGGTTTTTAATGTGGGTATGGATGGCGACGATGATCACCGTCTCACCTATATCCACCTGGGGATTATCGCCAGCTTGCTGCTGAACTCCAAGGCGGTGGACTTTGTCGTGAGCGGTTGCGGCACCGGCCAGGGCGCGCTTATGTCACTTAACGCCTACCCGGGCGTGTGCTGTGGTTATTGCATTGATCCGGCCGATGCCTACTTGTTTGCGCAAATCAATAACGGTAATGCGCTGGCTCTGCCTTTTGCCAAGGGGTTTGGTTGGGGCGCAGAGCTGAATGTTCGCTATATTTTTGAAAAGGCCTTTTCCGGTGTGACCGGGCAGGGCTATCCGCCAGAGCGCCGCGAGTCTCAGGTTGCCAATGCCGGTATTTTAAACGGGGTAAAAGAGGCGACTGCCAAGAGTTACCTGGATGGCTTGAAGGCCCTGGATCCAGAGTTGGTGAAGCAGGCTGTGGGCGGCGAGCGTTTCCAGCAGTGTTTCTTTGATGGTTGTCAGGACGCCGAAATTGAGGCGTTTGTGCGCAGCTTTATCTAAGCCTTGCGCGAATAAAAAAGCCCGGCATGTTCTTACATGCCGGGCTTTTTTGTGGGTGTTTGTGAGGCTTAACCGTGGTTGATCACCATCACATCGGTGTCCAGGGCATCGATCAAACGCTCGGCGGTGTTGCCGCGGCGCGTCTTAGTCATGCCGTTTTGACCCAGAGTACCCATGACCACCAAATCGGCGTTAATGTCTTCGGCAATTTTAGAGACAACGTCGGAAGTGTAGCCGTGATCCACATGAATATGGTCCGCGCTCAGGCCGGTTTCGTTAACCAAGCGGCCGCGATCCGGGTAGCTCATGGAGTCCATATAGCCGTTCACCACGTGTAAATCCGCGCCGTAAACGTCGGCAATATAGCGGGCGCTGGCGAGAATTTTGTCGTTCAGCTCGATTTGCACATCGCGGGTGGCCTGAAAGTTAACCGCTGCCAATACAGTTTTGCGTTGGTCGCGAGCACCTGGGCGAATCAAAACCACGGGGCAGTAAGCACCTTTTAACAGCTCCCACTTGGATTCAGTAAACAGGAAGCGGCGACTGCTGGCGGTTTGCGCGTGCACCGGCAAGTAGATCAGGTCGGCATTGGCGCGTTTGGCTGACTGCATGATGGACTCTTGCCACTCGGATGACCAGGAAACCTCAATCAGGTGTTCAACGCCGGCTTCGGTTAGAACCTTGCGAATTTTCTCTTCGAACCAGCTCTGGTCGCGCACCAGATTGGCATTGTAGGCGCGGGTGTCTACCGCATCGCCATCGACGGCGACAAAGACGTGCACAAATGGTTTGACCTCTTGCAGTTGTGAGGTCATTTTTACGCGTTCCAGAGCGACATGTTGTTCGTCGTTCGGGTCCACAACGACAAACATCTTCTGTTGTTTGGACATGGGTTCTCCTGCGTATCCCTGTAAAGTTAATGAGCCGTGGCTCTCTATTATGAGCCGCCAAGCATAGCAACTTGCCGCGCCCGTGGGTAGCGTGATGTTGCGCTTAAAAGGTTACAATGGCGCTTTTTTGACAAAGAGCAAGTATCCTCATGAGCCAGTTACACGCAATCGCCTTCAGTGACTTATCAGTGGATCAGCAAGTCGACTACAGTAAGACTCTGACCGCTGATGATATCGCCTTGTTTGCCGCTACCAGTGGCGATGTAAATCCGGTGCACCTCGATGCCGATTATGCGGCCACCACACCCTTCGGTGAGCCCATCGGCCACGGCATGTGGTTGGGAGCCTTGGTGTCGGCGGCTATTGCCACCCGCCTGCCGGGGCCGGGTTCGGTTTACCGTGCCCAATCACTGCAGTTTAAACAGCCAATTAAGATAGGTGATACCGCCACGGTGACGCTAACCATTACCGGACTTAAAGCGCGCGTGCGCTTGGTTACCATCGCCTGTGGTGTTCATAACCAGGATGGCGTATTGTTGGCCAAGGGGGAGGCCGAGGTAATAGCGCCCGCCGAGGGGGGCGCCGTGCCTGCGCCAAAATTACCGCAGGTTAGTGTCAGCCGCGAAGCTCAATAACTGCCGCCTTTAAGCCAACGGCGGTGGCCAGCCGCCCAACTCCTGCCAGCGATTAACAATCAGGCAAAACAGCTCAGCGGTTTTTTCCGCATCGTAAGCGGCCGAATGCGCGGCGCTATTGGAAAATTCAATACCGGCAATCTGACAAGTTTTGGCCAGTACCGTGTGGCCAAAAGCCAGGCCTGACAAGGTCGCGGTATCGAAGCAGGAGAAGGGGTGAAAAGGGTTACGTTTAATCTCGCAGCGCTCGATAGCGGCGTTTACAAACCCTAGGTCAAAGTGGGCGTTGTGGCCCACCATGACCGCGCGGGTACAGCCATTGTTGCGCACCGCGCGGCGAATACCCTGCAACAGCTCGGTCATTGCCATGGGCTCTGGGTCCGCCATGCGGTCGCTGCTTTCCAAATCAATACCGGTAAAATCCAGCGCGGACTGTTCAATATTGGCGCCTTCAAAGGGTTCGATATGAAAGGCCAGGGTCTGGTCCGGACGCACCGAGCCGTCGCTGTCCATGGTTAGAGTTACGGCGGCAACTTCAAGCAGAGCGTCGCGGGCGCTGTTAAAGCCACCGGTTTCCACGTCCACCACCACGGGCAAAAAGCCGCGAAAGCGCTGGGCCATGGGTGAGGCATTGTCTTTTTCAAACTCGGGGGGCTGGGGCTTCACAAACAATCCTTAAGCCTTGATTTGCCAGTTGATGGTTTCGCCGGCGCACAGGGGCACAATAGTTTCGTCGAGATAGGGCAGTGTTTCGGGCAGTTGCCAGGGGGTGTTGCTCAGGGTAATCCTAGCGGTGTTCCGCGGCAGGCCGTAAAAGTCGGCGCCAAAGTGGCTAGCAAACCCTTCTAGCTTGTCCAGTTTACCCGCGCGGTCAAAGGCCTCCGCATAGAGCTCGATAGCGCTGTAGGCGGTGTAGCTACCGGCACAGCCGCAAGCTGCTTCCTTTTTGCTTTTGGCATGGGGCGCAGAATCGGTGCCCAAGAAGAATTTGCGATTGCCGCTGGTTGCCGCTTCTATTAACGCTTGCTGGTGAGTGTTGCGCTTTAAAATTGGCAGGCAGTAGTAGTGCGGCTTAATGCCACCCACCAGCATATGGTTGCGGTTGTAGAGCAAGTGGTGTGCAGTAATTGTGGCGCCCACATTCTCTGGTGCGCTGCGCACAAACTCAGCGGCCTCCGCGGTGGTGATATGCTCCAGCACTATTTTCAACGCGGGAAAGTCGCGCACCACCGGAGCGAGTACGGTTTCCAGAAACACTTTTTCGCGATCAAAAATATCAATCGCCGTGTCGGTGACCTCACCGTGCACTAAAAACAGCAGGCCCTCTTGCTGCATGGCCTCGAGGGTTGCGCGGATATTGGCGATGTTGGTGACCCCAGAGTCGGAGTTGGTGGTAGCCCCAGCAGGGTAGAGTTTGCAGGCCACCACCCCCGCGGCTTTTGCAGCGCGAATATCGGCAGCCGTGGTGTTATCGGTTAAATAGAGCACCATCAACGGCTCAAATCCGCCTTTGCTGTGGGCGAGAATTCGCTCGCGGTAGGCCTGCGCCTGGGCGGCGTTGAGCACCGGTGGTACCAGGTTGGGCATCACGATAGTGCGCTGGAACTGACGTTCGGCATCGGCCACGGTGCGCGCTAAGGAGTCGCCGTCGCGCAGATGAATGTGCCAGTCGTCAGGGCGGGTGAGGGTAATTTCTCGGCTCATGGTTCGTCGCTGTCTGGTAAAGGCTCGCATCCTAGCAAAATTGCCGTTAAAGCGCAGCCGTATCGGGCCGATACCCTGAGTGAAATATCCCTTGAGGTTGCTATGTACTTAGCTGTTCGTTTATTGGCAATTGCTTCGCTCGTGATGTGTTGCGCCCCGCTGTGGTCGCCAGCAGGTTTTGCTGCGAGCTATTCTGGCCCTATGGAAACTACCCGCTGGGAGACCAACACCAGTGTATTCGCCTGCACGCTTTACCAGCAGGTGCCCCAGTGGGGACGCGCCGTGTTTTTGCACCGCGCCGGTGAGCAGCAGCGCTTTTATCTGGCCGAAGTAAACCGTCAGTTGGCACCTGGTGGTGCGCAATGGTATTCACTTACCCCGGCGTGGCGCGCATTTGGCCAGCATCAATTATTGACCCAAGCTCAGGTTGTCGAGTCAAACCAGCCGGTGATGCACGATTGGCGTGAGTCGCAATTGTTGTTGGAGCAGCTGCGCGAGGGCAATCAGTTGCTGTTGCGAGCCGAGCCCTGGGCGGCACGCGGTGAGCATGAATTTACCGATATTGTGATTGAGCCTTTGGGCTTTCGCGGCGCACTCAACGAGTTTCAACGCTGTTTGGGCTCACTGTTGCCTGTCAATTACGATCAGATCCATCGCAGCACGGTGCACTTTGCCGGCGCCTCCGAAGAGTTTATGGATGAGGAGCGTGAATTGCTGGATAACCTGGTTCGCTATGTGCTGGCCGACCCCTATGTGACCTCTATCGTGATTGATGGCCATACCGATGGCTCGGGTTTGCGCGCTGATAATCTGGAGCTGTCACAGCGCCGCGCGGAGTTTGTGGTTAACTATCTGCAGCAGCGTGGCATTCACGAGGATATGCTCCAGGTGCGCTGGCATGGTGAGCGCTACCCGATTGCTTCCAACCGCAGTGAGGCAGGGCGGGCAGAGAACCGTCGGGTGACGATTCGTGTGGATCGTTTCGAACCGCCTGCCAGCACTGTGGCGAGCTCAAGCCTTAAAAATTAAACTGAAAATGTTTCTCAGCCGGAATTTTTGCGGTTTGTCTGTGTCCAAATTGCCACTTTTGCGCGGCCCTTTAATAAAATGCTGCGCTTGGCTTTAACGATACAGAGGTAGTGTTTACATGCAGCACAGAGTGTTGGTTTATAAAGTGTTTTTGGCTACATGTTTGCTTTTGGTGGGGGTTGCGGCACGCGCGGCGGCGCTGCCGGAATTTACCGACCTTATTGAAAAAAACGCACCGGCAGTGGTGAAAATCACCACCAGCAGGACGATTACCACCCAGGCGTCGCCCTTCGGTCAGTCGCCTTTTGATCAGCACGACCTTCCGCCCTGGTTTCCCCAGCCTTCGCCGCAAGAGCGTCAATCGGGTTCTATGGGCTCTGGCTTTATCATCAGTGAAGACGGCTACATTGTCACCAACAACCATGTAATCGACGGCGCCGATGAAGTGAACGTTCGCCTGCACGATAAACGCGAATTTGTTGCCAAAACCATTGGGGCTGACCCGCTATCGGATTTAGCGCTGTTGAAAATTGAGGCCGAAGACTTACCCAAATTAACCTTTGCCAAAGCCGATTCGCTCAAAGTAGGGCAGTGGGTTGTCGCCATTGGTTCGCCCTTTGGGCTGGATTATTCCGCCAGTGCCGGAATTGTCAGCGCCAAGGGCCGCTCCATCGGCGCCAACCAGAGTCAGTATGTACCTTTTATTCAAACCGATGTGGCGATTAACCCAGGCAACTCCGGCGGCCCACTTTTTAATATGGATGGCGAAGTAGTCGGGATTAACTCGCAAATCTATAGTCGTTCGGGCGGTTCGAACGGTTTGTCTTTCTCTATTCCATCCGATGTTGCTGAGGAAGTGGTTGCGCAGTTAAAAGACGGTGGCCGCGTGGAGCGCGGGTGGTTAGGGGTGATGATTACCGATGTGGATCGTGATCTCGCTATTTCGTTTGGCCTGGATAAACCCGTGGGTGCGCTGGTCAACGACGTTGAGCCCGGCAGCCCGGCGGAAAAAGGTGGCCTGAAGCCCAGTGACGTTATTATTGGTTTTGACGGCGAAGAGGTAATTGACTCAGGTATGCTGCCACAGCTGGTGGGGCGGGTAGCACCCGGCACTGAAGTTGATTTGACCGTAATGCGTGGCGGGAAAAAGGAAACCCTCGAGGTCACTCTCGGTGAACGCGAAGTACAAGATGATGTGGCGCAGTCAGCCGAGAGTAAAAAAGGCAATAGTCTAGACCGGCTGGGGCTGCAAATTGACAATATCGATCAGCGCTATCGCGAGCGCTGGAAGTTAGACGGCGGCGTGCTGGTACGTCAGGTGGAACCCAACTCGCCAGCGGCGGAAACCGGTTTGCGCCCGGGCGATGTAATCGTACAGCTAGGCTATGATGAAGTGACCGACGTAAGCGACTACGAATCTCTGGCGGCGGGTTTGCCTGCGGACAAGCTTTTGCCGATTCGTTTCTATCGCCGCGGTCAACCGATGATCCGTACCATCCGTATAGTAACGGAATAATGTGGCATGTGATGAAGGCGGCCGCCGCGTCGCCTCTTCACGCTCTTAGCTGTATACTGGCGCCGTATTTACCTATCCGGAGTCTGTAGTGGAAAGAAATCGACTGTTTTGGGGCAGCCGCCGAGGGATGCTGGAGCTCGACTTAGTATTGCTGCCTTTTTTGGATAATGTCTATCCAAGCCTGGAGCAGGCCGATAAGGAGCGGTATTGGAAGTTGCTCGAATGTGAAGATCAGGACATGTTTGCCTGGTTTATGCATCGCCAGGACCCGGAAGATCCAGAACTGCAAAGGATTGTGCAAATTGTCCGTGATAACACAGGTAAGCCTAAAGACAGCTGAAACCTCTCTGCCGCGGCACTTTCCAGGGCGGCTCTATCTGGACGCCGATATTCTGCCGTCGTCTCTACAGCGCCGCTTCGCTCTTGGCATTATTAGCGGCGCTGTTTTTCTTACCTCAATTGCTTTTATTCCGCTATTGCCAGAATACTGGTCTGCGATGGTGGTTGTGTTTTCAGCTGAGCTTGTCTGCGGCATTTGGTGCTTGCGTCCAGCGCCCACCAGACGCCTGCGGTTGGACCACAAAGGTTGGGCTCTCGCCGAGGCGGACGGAGTTCTTTTGCCGGTAAGTCTTGAGGCTGAAGCCCGGGTATGGCCCTGGCTTGTCACTATGGGCTTGCGTTACCGCAATGGCAGGCGCCTGACACTGCTGATAATGCCCGATAGCCTGCCTCCTGCCGATTACCTGCGCCTGCGGATTTGGCTGGTCACTCAGGTCAAGGCCTAGGCGCTGACGATAATATCCTGAGCGGCAAAGTTGGTGGGGACTAAAATAGTGTCGCGGGCCACTTCGCTCATGGTGGGGTGGTCCAGAGAGTAGTGCAAGCCGCGGCTTTCTTTGCGCTCCATGGCCGAGCGGATAATCAATTCGGCCACCGTGGCTAAATTGCGCAGCTCGATTAAATCGCCGCTGACCTTGTAGTTGCTGTAGTACTCGGCGATTTCTTTCTGCAGCAGTTTAATCCGGTGCGTGGCTCTCTCCAGGCGTTTATGGGTGCGGACAATGCCGACATAGTCCCACATAAATCGGCGCAGCTCGTCCCAATTGTGCGAAATCACCACGTCTTCATCGGAATTAGTGACCCTGGACTCGTCCCAGTTTGGCGATTTGTTCGGTGCGGGAACCCGCGTCAAGCGAGAGGCAATATGTTCGGCCGCTGATTGGGCGTAGACGATACATTCGAGCAATGAGTTGGATGCCATACGGTTGGCCCCGTGCAGACCGGTAAAAGAGGTTTCGCCAATCGCGTACAGGTTTTCCAGATCCGTTTGACCGTTGCTGTCGACCACTACGCCGCCACAGGTGTAGTGAGCCGCTGGTACTACGGGTATCGGATCGCGGGTAATATCAATACCGTACTCCAGGCAGCGTGCCTTGACCGTGGGGAAGTGCTCACTGAGGAACTCAGGGGATTTGTGAGAGATATCCAGATAAACACAATCGCACCCCAGGCGTTTGATCTCGTGGTCGATGGCGCGGGCGACGATATCCCGAGGTGCCAGCTCTGCGCGCTCATCAAATTTGGGCATAAACCGGGTGCCGTCCGGCAAACGCAAATAAGCACCTTCGCCCCGCAACGCCTCGGTCATCAAAAAGCTTTTCGCTTTGGGGTGATAGAGGCAGGTTGGGTGGAACTGGTTAAATTCCATATTAGCGATACGGCATCCTGCCCGCCACGCCATGGCAATGCCATCTCCGGAGGCACTGTCGGGATTGCTGGTGTACAGGTAAACCTTGCTGGCACCGCCAGTGGCTAAAACCACGGTTTTTGCTTGGAAGACGTGTACGTGATCGTCGGCCCGGTTGAGAGCGTAGGCGCCGGTGCAGCGCAACTTGCGCGAACCCGCATCTGCCTGGGTAATCAAATTGAGAGCCACGTGATGCTCAAAGATCTCGATCGACGGGTGCTGTTGTACCTGCTCAATCAAGGTGCTGTGCACCGCTTTACCGGTGGCGTCAGCGCTGTGAATAATCCGCCGATGACTGTGCCCGCCCTCCTGGGTTAGATGATAATCGTCGGAGTTTTGTTCGCGCGTGAAATCCACCCCCTGATTAATGAGCCAGTTGATGGCGGATTTGGAGCGCTCCACGGTGAAGCGCACGGCGTCCTCATGGCACAGGCCTGAGCCTGCCACTAGGGTGTCGGCGACGTGCGCCTCTATAGAGTCGTCGTCGTCCAGTACTGCCGCTATACCCCCCTGGGCGAACCAGGTCGATCCGGTATTGACGGCGCTTTTGCTTAGAACGGCGACTTTCGCGGTTTGAGCCAGGCTTAGCGCCAGGGTTAATCCAGCGGCACCCGAGCCGATGATGAGTACATCGTGATCAAAATGTCGATTCATAGAGCGTGTTCATAATTTGTCAGAGGCGGAGTATAGCAAGAGCTAGCGACGGATTAAGAGCCTTTTGCGGTGGTGGGGATTAAGGCGGCTTATAAACGCGTATAATTAGCTCGGAACTTCTCATAGATGATATTGGTCTATGGGGCCATTGCAAGTGGCGCTATAAGCCCCGATGTTAAGCGTTTGAACAGATTATGGGTTACCGTTTGCATTGGATGCAGGCGCAGGAAATTGAGACTCACCCGGATATGGCGGGTGTTTTGGGGGTAAACGAATGACAGCGCAAACGGCGCCGGACACCGATCAGCAACTGGTCGAGAGAGTACAAAAGGGTGATAAGCGCGCCTTCGATTTGCTGGTGGTGAAGTACCAGCACAAAATTTACTCCATTATTGGTCGCTATGTGCGGGATCAAGCCGAGGTGCAAGATGTCGCCCAGGAGGCCTTTATCAAGGCCTATCGGGCACTGGATAAATTTCGCGGTGAGAGTGCTTTTTACACTTGGCTTTATCGAATCGCTATTAACACCGCCAAGAACCATCTGGTATCGCGCTCGCGTCGTCCACCCGCTTCGGATGTGGAAGTGGATGAAGCCGAGTTTTATTCGGGTTCAGATTTACTGAAAGACGCGGATACTCCAGAGAGCAACTTGTTGTGTGCTGAGATTCAGCAGACGGTGGACAATGCCATTCGCGATTTGCCTGAAGACTTGCGCTCGGCGGTCACCCTGCGTGAGATGGAGGGGCTGAGCTATGAGGATATTGCCGCAATTATGGACTGCCCCGTCGGCACCGTGCGCTCGCGCATTTTTCGCGCCCGTGAAGCCATTGATAAATCGATTCAGCCGCTGCTGTCTGGCAGCGATTAAAAAAACTGAACCCTGGCTGAACCTTTGTCGGCAGGGGGTGTCAGACCGGAACAACGGTTGTAAATCTTTGTAATTCTGGTTCGGCTGCGCTATGTTAGCGAACGTTATAATGCGCCACGATGCCAGATTCGCCAGACCATGAAAGCGCAAGGCGCTGTAGGTAAAGGTAACGACGAGCATGACAGATAAGTTCGAGGAACAATTAGCCGAATCTCTATCGGCTGCGGTTGATAGTGAAGCTTCTGAGCTGGAGTTGGCTCGTATTCTCAAAGCCTCGGCGAGCAACGAGCAAGTGCGGCTGAAGTGGTCTCGCTATCAAGTAATCAGCGCTGCAGCGCGTCGGGAATTACCAGAGCAGCTGGCGCCCAGCGATTTTGCCAGTCGTATCAGTCAGGCGCTGGATGCTGAGCCCAGCCACAGTGCACCGCGCCAATCTCGTTGGCTGGTGGGGCTGGGTCGCGTTGCGGTGGCGGCCTCAGTGGCTGGCGCGGTCATTGTGGGAGCGCAGTTCTACCAGCAAGACCCGACTGGCGCTGCCGATATGGTTGCCGATACGGCTGTCAGTCAACCGGCTCCGGCCGATGTTTCTTTACCCGCGGGCTTTAACGCTCCGGCATTGTCTGCTCGGCCGGTCAGTGCTCAGTCCGGCTATCAGGCGATTCCGCGCCGTCAAGTGGTCGTTGAGCCGCGTCGCGCCGATGTGCAGGTATCCAACGAGAAAGTGCGTATCTATCTGCAGCAACTGTTGGAGCAACACACAGATCACGCAGCGGTGAACAGTGCCAGTGGTGTCGTGCCCCACGCCCGTGTCCCGTTAATTGAAGAAGAGTAAATCATGAGTCGGCTTGCCGGCGCCTTGTTGCTGACGCTCTTGCCGCTCAGCGTTGTGCAGGCGCAATCCCCTTCGGACGAGGCTGACCCTGCCTCGTCCTCAAGTTCTTCTGCGATTTCTGAAGATTCTACTATTCGCTCCGTGAGTGAGCTGCTGGCCAAAGTTGCCCAGCAGCAGCGACACTTGAATTACCAGGGAATCTTCACCCACCAAGATACCAATGGCAGCGACAGTTTCCGCTTGCAGCACTGGGTGGATGATGGGGTTGAGTACCAACGTGTGTATTACTTACAGGGGCCTGAGCGCGAGGCAATTATCAATAAGCCACTGGGGTGCCAAGGGGCAGCGGAAAAACTGCTGCTCAATCGTGCGTCCAGCCTGCAGGAACAGCGCTCTGAGCTGGAAAAACTCTACAGTTTTCGCCTGCTCGGTGTCGATCGCATTGCCGGACGCGAGGCTACCATCTTACATATTGTGCCCCGCGATCCTTTCCGGTTTGGGTATGTGTTTAGCATAGATCGGGCTACCGGTTTGGTGACTAAATCCATCTTGCTGGATGAAAACCAACGTCCTGTGGAGCAGTTTCAGTTTGTCGAGCTGGAAACAGAAGTGCCGCTGGAGTCATTCGTTAATGCCAGTGCGCCGAAAATATCGCACCGAGTGCGCGCTGCGGATATGACCAACTGTGAAGGTACGGCTAAAGCGGAGCCAGCTTCCTGGCGCCTCGGTTGGGTTCCCGAAGGGTTCGCGTTCGCCGGTGAGCGCCAGGTGCGCAATAACATTCAGATGTTGATGTATACTGATGGTCTGTCCACCTTTTCCGTGTTTCTTGACCCTGCCGCGCAGGAAGTGGCTATAGAAGCGCGGGCGAGGCGAGGCGCTACCAACTTTTATCTCGGTGGTGTCAAAAGCGGGCAGCAGCTGTACCAGCTGACAGTGGTCGGTGAGGTGCCCGCCAGCGTGGCGGAGCGAATCGGCCAAGCACTTCAGCCTAAATCCTAACACTTGATCGGGTTGCGAAATGTTAGTCGAGTCGGGAAAAATTGTCGCTGTCGAGGCCGATGGCCTGTGGGTCGAGACCATTGTTAAGTCCACTTGCGGTAGTTGTGCGGCGCAAAAAGGTTGTGGCCAGAGTCTGATGGCGAGGTTTGCTGGCCACACGACTTTCATTTGGGTGTCTTTAGGTGGGCGCGACGCGGCCCATTACCAGATCGGTGATTCCATTGAGCTCGGTGTTCCCGAACAGGTGGTCGCCAATGGTTCGATGTTGGTTTACTTTGTTCCTCTGCTAGGTCTTCTAACTGCCACGGTGGGGGTGCATCATCTGGGGGCGGGTGAAGGGTTAACCACTTTGGCGGGTCTGGCCGGTTTAATAGCCGGGGGCGCTTTGGTGCGCTGGCGCGCCTACGTCACCCGACACGACAGTCGTTTGCAACCGGTCTTGCTGGATGATCAGCAGCCGGTTAAATTCGCCTGAATCTGCTCGCTTATACCCTCTCCGGGCATATCTACAACTCCTGGCACCTTGCTCCATAAACTTTTACTCAGCGAAGTGAGATTCTGCGCCTTGTCTTTTACGATCCAACGGCTTAACGCTGCGGAGACATCGGGGTAAGGTGTGGGTCTCGGACGCGTCGATTCTAGCCAGCGCGCGATAATCTCTGTCGATAATCTGTGAGCGGTCGTGGCGTAGCCTAGCGCTTGCAGGGCGAGGGCGTTCGACTGTTGCTCCATTTGACCTATTACCGGCTCTACCAACAGCTTTTTACCTAGCTCTATGGCTTCGCTAGGCAGTTCAAACCCTGAGCTTGAAATGACTCCCTCGCTCGAATGCAGGTGCGCCTGAAAGCCACTGCGAGAAAACGGACACAACTGTATATGCCCCATATTTTTGGCTTCTGCGAGCTTGTGATAAACGTAGAAGCGGTACCCGGTAAGGGGTTTCAGCAGCGCAAGAATATCGTCTAAATCGGCGAACGGTAGGTACACTAGAATCTGATTCTCAGTAACGGTGTTGTCGATGTCCGAGGGCTCGACAATCGGCGGCAGCAGCGGTTGATCAAAGTGGTGCCAGTGCACCCCTACCGGGGTGTCGGTGGGCGCAAACCAGCGCATAAACGTATCGGTAATCAGATTGTTGGCGCGCTTGGGAATCGGATACAAAAATGCATTCTGGTGGGAAATGCCGATGGAACGCACCCCCTGGCTTCTTGCGGCCCAGGATGATACTGGCTCGAAATCACTGACGACCAAATCGTATTGGCTCATATCCAGAGATTTGATGTCGCGATACAGTTGCAGTAAGTTACTTTTAGCGATAGTTTTCGCCATGTTGACCTTGCCTTTTTTTGTCTGCAAGGTCATTCCTTGGTAGCACTTGAAGTTGCCGAACGCCTGCATATCAAAAAAATCAGCTCGCTCGCGCCCGGAAAATAGCCAGTCTACCTGTACATCATAATTCGCTAGGGCGCGTGCCATAGAGCGTGCCCGGGTCAGGTGACCATTGCCAGTACCCTGCACGCCATAAAGTATTTTCATCCAATCAATCCTGTATACATAATACCGCCCAGCATGGCGCAGCCAGTTCCGAGAGCAGCGCCTGCGACTATATCTGAAGGGTAGTGCACGCCCAGTAAAACGCGAGACATGCCAATTAAACAGGCCAGAACATAGGCGGCGAGGGCAAAAGCTGGAAAAAATGCCAATATTAAATAGGCAAATACAAAAGCTGCCGCTGTGTGACCTGAGGGAAAGCTGAATTGATCCGACGGCGTAATCCAGCTTTCGAAAACATCAATTTTCACTGCCGGCCGATCGCGTTTGATGGCATTTTTCAACACCAAATAAAGACTCACATCCAGAGCGTAGCAACACAGTCCCATAAACAAAAAAGTTTCGCTCTGCGGGACGTCAAACGCAATGAGTGCGAGGGCTATGGTGGCGTAGAGAGGACCGTCGCCACAGCGGGAAATCCAGCGTACTGTGCGCCGGTATGGAAAGCGCTTGGTGACATGCAGCCACATAAATGCCAGCGTATCGAGTTGGTGGACTCTCTGCAAAAAAGCATTCATAGTTTCACCCGTTTGCGCGTTATCAGTGGGGACGGCTAAGAGATACCACCACAGCATGACGCTTGTGTGACAGATTCTTTATGGGGTTGTGACAAATGAAGCCAGGCAAGAGAGGTATGACTCGGGTAGTTCATGCGCTGGGGTATTCTTTGCAAGGATTGGGTGCCGCGTGGAAATTTGAAGCGGCTTTTCGCCAAGAAGTGATATTGGCATTTGTACTCTTTCCCTGTGCGTTTTTGCTCGCGAACAACCATATTGAGCTGGTGCTGCTTATTTCCAGTCTGTTTTGGGTGCTTATTGCCGAGTTGATCAACTCGGCGGTAGAGGCGGTGGTAGACCGCACAGGTACGGAGATTCACGAGTTATCCGGCCGGGCAAAAGATATCGCTTCTGCAGTGGTTTTGCTGAGCCTGATATTGCTGGCAGTGGTGTGGGGGATTATTGCCTGGCACCGATTCCTGGGAAGTTGACGGCGCAGAAGCTACTATTAGACTTGCTAAGACTATCGGCGCGTTCGCGCCTTTGATCATCAGGACGTGATTTATGTGTTCAGCTAAACCAGGGCAGGTTACCCCCGCTGCCGTAAAATTTTGCGTATTTATCGTCTTTGTTGTGGGGCTCTTAGCCTCTTGTTCTAAAGAGCCTCCGGCTGCGCCACAAGTTAAGCCAACTGTTACCGTGTATGAGGTTGTCCAGCAGCCGGTGGGTACCTACCGCGAGTTTGTGGGACGCACCGAGGCACATAAAACCGTGGATTTACGCGCGCGGGTTGAGGGTGAGCTGCTTGAGAGAGGGTTTGTCGAAGGTGCCAGTGTAAAGCAGGGGCAGCTGCTTTTTGCGATTGAGGACGCGCCTTATGTGGCTGCTGTTCAGGGGGCGCAGGCAGATCTAGAACGAGCGCGCAGTGAGGTTGAACGCACCGCCAAGGAGCTAGCGCGTGGCAAACAGCTGGCACCCGAAGGCTTTTTAAGCCAGCAGGACTTGGACAAACTCAATGCCGCAGCCAGTCAGGCAAAATCCGGCTTAAAAGCGGCCGAATCTCAATTGGAAACCGCTACGATCAACTTGGGTTACACCAGAATTACGGCGCCCTTTGACGGTGTTATGGGAAAAACTCGTTATGATGTAGGCACCATAGTAGGGCCGGCCAGTGAGCCTTTGGCAGAGCTTTCCGCAGCGGACCCGATTTACGTCAATTTCCAATTTGAAGAAAGTGCCTACGTAACCTATTTGCAGCAACGTCAACGAGAGGGAAAGCTAAGTCAAGCCCCTCCCATCGACATTACCATGCGCCTGGCGAACAACGAGATATACACCGAGCCCGGTACTTTAAATTTTGCCGACACTCGCATTGAGTCCACCATGGGGGCAGTGAGTTTGCGGGCCGAATTTCCCAATCCGGAAGGCATAGTGGTGCCGGGAATGTACGTCACCTTGTTGGTGGAGGGCAGGGACAAGGAAAATCTCCCGGTGGTACCTCAGGCTGCGGTGCAGACGGGGCAAGGCGGTTATTCGGTGCTGCGCTTGGATCAGAATAATAAAGTAGAGCAAACCATTGTCCGCATGGGCCGCCGTTTGGGCCCTATGTGGGTAGTCAAAGAAGGTGTGCAGCAGGGCGACAGAATTATTATCGATGGACTGCAAAAAGTGCGCGCAGGCATAGAGGTGGAGCCGGTACTGCGTCAAGTGGATCAAGTCACCGGGGCCATTCGTCCCGAAAGCCAATAAGCCGGGGACTGGGGTTATGATCAGCCGTACGTTTGTATACCGTCCCAAGTTTGCTTTTGTCATTTCAATCGTAATCACGCTGGTAGGGCTGCTCGCTGTTAACACCTTACCTGTCAACCTGTACCCGCGTCTTGCTCCGCCCAAGGTAAAAGTATCGGCAGTGTATCCGGGGGCAAGTGCGCAGGTTGTTGAAGAAGCAGTATTGCGACCACTGGAAGAACAGATTAACGGCGTGGAAAATATGATTTACATAGAATCCACGGCATCTAACAATGGCTCTGCCAGCATTACGGTGACCTTTGCCTCGGGTACCGATGAAGATATGGCGCAAGTTGATGTGCAAAATCGTGTCTCCCTCGCTACTCCTTCACTTCCACAAGAAGTAACCCGGCAGGGGGTTACGGTGCGCAAGCAGGCCAGCAATATGCTGATGGGGGTGAATCTGGTTGCTAAACCGGGTTACGAGCACTTTGACGATCTGTACCTTAACAACTACGCCGACAGCTTTTTGGTAGAGCCCTTGGCTCGGGTGCCCGGTGTGTCAGAAGTTAATTTAATGGGCGATAAGTCTTACGCGATGCGTCTTTGGCTCAACCCCGATCGTATGCGCGCTTTGAATATCACCGTAACCGATATTACCCAGGCGTTGGGCGAGCAAAATGTGATTGTCGCCGCCGGTAAATTGGGTCAAAGCCCGGCGCCTGCAGGGCAGGTGTTTGAATACAGTATTCAGGCTCGTGGTCGTCTGCAAACGGTGGATGAATTTAGCGATATTATTTTGCGCGCTGATGACCAGGGGGCAGTAGTGCGCATACGCGATGTCGCGCGGGTGGAGCTGGGCTCGCGCAGCTACGGTGTTAATGCGCAATTAAGTGGTGTTGATACAGCCTTTTTGGTGATTTACCAGTTGCCGGATGCCAACGCACTGGAGGTCGCTTCTGGGGTGCGAGAACAAATGCAGGTACTTGGAGAAAACCTGCCAGAGGGGTTGGAGTATAAGCTGATTTTTGACTCGACAGTTTTTATTACTCGTTCGGTAAAAGAGGTCGCTGTTACCTTATTGCAAGCAGTTGTTTTGGTGATCATCGTCGTATTTTTGTTTTTGCAGAACTGGCGCGCCACGTTGATTCCCTCTATTGCCATCCCGGTATCGTTAATCGGCACCTTTGCCTGTATGCAGGCTCTCGGCTATTCCATCAATTTAATTACTTTGTTTGGCTTGGTGTTGGCCATCGGCATCGTGGTGGATGATGCGATTATTGTGATCGAGAATGTCGAACGCGTGTTAAAAGAGGATAAGTGCTCGGTGCGTGAGGCCACGCTGAAATCCATGGAGCAGGTGACAAAACCAATTGTCGCTACCACGCTGGTGCTGTTGGCTGTGTTTGTACCGGTTAGTTTTATGCCGGGTATTACCGGAGTGCTCTATCAACAATTTGCAGTGACGATTTCTTGCGCAGTGTTGATTTCATCAATCAATGCTCTGACGTTGAGTCCGGCACTGTGTTCGGTATTGTTACGCGATGAAAACAAGCCCGCAAAATTTATGGCGCCGGTGGAGAAAGGTATCCACAAACTCACCGCAGGTTATCAGCTTGTAATAGGTAGTATACTGAGGCGCTCGGCTCGCGGTGGCGTGGCTCTGGTGCTAATTATGGCCGGCTTGATTTGGCTGTTGATCAACTTGCCGAGCGGTTTTGTGCCTGAGGAAGACCAGGGTTACTTGTTTGTCGATATTCAACTGCCCGACGCCGCTTCCACTCAGCGCAGCGATTTGGTGCTAAATAAAGTAACGCAGCTGGCTTTGGATCAGCCCGGGGTACAGGATATTATCACCGTGGCCGGATTCAGTGTGCTTGCCGGTCCGGGTTCTAACAATGGGTTTGCCGTTGTCGTTCTTGACGATTGGGAACAGCGCGAGGCACCAGAGTTAAGCGTACAAGCCATACTGGGTCAGCTGTACGCAAAGTTTAATCACATCAGCGAAGCGCGCGTGCTGCCTTTTAACTTACCGCCTATTCCCGGGCTCGGGGTTTCCAGTGGTTTTGAGTTTCAGCTGCAAGATACCGCCGGGCGCTCGCCGGCTGAATTGGCTCAGGCGATGAACGGTTTGGTTTACGCGGCCAATAGCGGTGGACAGCTGGCACAAGTATTCAGTACTTTTCGTGCCAATGTACCGCAGTATTTTCTCGATATTGATCGCAACAAAGCCAAAGCGCAGGGTATCGCCATCAGCGATATCTTCACGACTTTGCAGGCGCAGTGGGGGTCAGTTTACATCAATGATTTTAGCTTTAACTCGCGCACCTACCGGGTAATGATTCAGGCGGACGGACCTTTTCGACTTAAACCCGAGGACTTGCAGCACTATTATGTGCGCAATGCCAAAGGCGAAATGGTGCCGTTACTGACGCTGGCACGACTCGAGCCGATACAGGGGCCTGTCAGTATTAATCATTACAACTTGTACCGCTCGGCCAAAATAACCGGTAGCCCTGCACCTGGGCTCAGTTCAGGGCAAGCTATTGCCGCTATGGAACATTTGGCCAACACGCAATTGCCGGATGGCTTTGCCTATCAGTGGTCGGGACAATCGAAGCAGGAGATCGATGCAGGCAATTTGGTGCCAGTGCTTTTTTCGTTAGCCTTTTTGTTTGTCTATTTGTTTCTGGTGGCTATGTATGAGAGTTGGACCATTCCCCTGGCGGTAATTATGGCGGCGCCACTGGCTCTATTTGGAGCATTTTTTACCCTGCAGTTGGCGGGCTTGACCAATAACCTCTATGCACAAATCGGTATGGTGTTGCTGTTGGGTATGGCCGCTAAAACCGCGATCTTGATTGTTGAGTTTGCGATGGAGCAGCGCCGCGCCGGAGAAAGTATTTTTAATGCCGCCTATAATGCTGCGCATTTACGGTTTCGCGCTGTGTTAATGACCGCACTGTCTTTTGTCCTGGGTGTCCTGCCTTTGGTTTTTTCTAGTGGTGCGGGCGCTGCCTCACGTATCTCTTTGGGTTTTACTGTATTCGGAGGCATGGTGGCGGCGTCAATTCTGGGGACTTTGCTGGTACCACTGTTTTATTGGGCCGTGCAGCATGTTCGAGAACGTTTTGGCGGTCCCGCTAAGTCTGGTCAGGACGCTCCGGCCGGATAGTTCCCTACGCAAATAAAGTCCCGCCTTGCGGGGCTTTACCTTAATATACCTGTTTTACAGTTCCTTACGTGGCGACGCTGCCCCAAGCGCCGGCGCCGCCGTAGAATTCATGTGAATAAAAATATCCATTAAAGGTGCTTTATAAATATGTTGAATTTGTTTCGCAAAATTGTTTCGGGCGTACCGCGAGTATGCGGCCTGCTGGTGCTATGCGCTCTAGCCTTGCTTGGTTGCTCGGAATCAGAACCTGCGAGACAGGCCAGAGCTGAAACGCAAGCCCGACCGGTGATTGCAGCGCGCATTAGCTATGCGCCGGAGCGGGTCGAGGTAGAGGCTGTTGGAACTTCGCGTGCTCTGCGCTCGGTAAGTATTCGTCCTCGCGTGGCTGGGCAGATCGAAAGTGTGCATATTCAACCGGGACAGAAAGTAACTAAGGGCGATGTGTTGTTCAGTCTGGACAGTCGCGATGAGGCCCTGGCACTGCGCAATGCGCAGTTGGAGCTTGCCGATGCCGAGCGTTTGTTACAGCGCTATCGTCAAACCAAGGACAGCGGCGCTGTCACTCAGTCGGCTCTGGACGATGCCGATAGCGCCGTGGCGCGAGCCCGTATTGCTGTGGATCGCTCTCAGGTTAACCTCGCCTATCAGCAAGTATTGGCGCCTTTCACTGGGTATGTAGGTTTTACCGATATCGATCCTGGTGCCTGGGTGGACACCAGCACGGCTTTGACGACATTGGATGATCGCAGCCAGTTATTGGTGACATTTTCACTGCCCGAGTTACTGCTGGGGCAAATTGATGTGGGACAGGAAATCGAGTTGTCTACTTGGCGCCAAAAAGACGCTATCGCCGCAGGCGAAGTAGTGGAAATTGACAGCAGGGTGGATGACAGCGAGCGCATGTTTCGTGTGCGCGCCCATGTGGATAACAGCGATGACACTCTGCGCCCGGGTATGAGCTTTCGCATTGCTTTGAGCCTGTTGGGTAACGAGTATGCTTTGGTGCCGGAGGTGTCTTTACAGTGGGGCGCCCGAGGCTCCTATGTGTGGGCAGTGGTCGATGGCGTGGCACAGCGGCGAGTGGCCACTATTGTGCAGCGTTTAGCCGGTAAGGTATTGGTCGATGTCAACTTACCTGAAGGAGCGTTGGTGGTACTGGAAGGTATTCAAATGCTACGCGAAGGGATGCCCGTGCGGGTGGATCAGGTGGTGAATGCTGATGGCGTGCCTGTGGCTAATGCCGCAAGCGCAGCAGACAGTGCCGAGGTGAGCGGTGACTGATCAGCACGAGAATTTGCACAAAGAGGATATCGCGAGCCTCAGTATCCGCCGTCCAATTCTGGTGTTGGTGTTAAATCTTTTAATTGCCATTGCCGGTATGGCCGCCGTGGTAGCTGTTGAAGTTCGCGAGCTGCCAGATGTAGACAGGCCGGTGGTGTCGGTGCGCGGTGTTTATCCGGGGGCGTCCCCGGAAACCATGGACGCCGAGGTAACCAGTATTGTTGAAGGTGCTGTGGCGCGGGTGTCGGGTATTCGCAATATCCGCTCTTCCAGCGAAGAGAACAATATGCGACTGCACGTAGAGTTCTCGCCTACGGTGGACTTAAACAGCGCGGCTTCAGATGTGCGTGAAGCGGTGAGCCAGATTGAGCGTGATCTGCCGCCGGATATTGAATCTTTGACTGTGGTAAAGGCAGACCCTAACGCCAATCCAATTATTAATCTGGCGATGGTGAGTGACAGCCTGAACGAGTTGGAGATGACCCGCCGTGCGGAGCAGGATCTAATTCCCGAATTGATTTCAATTGACGGCGTCGCCGATGTGGTGCTGTTTGGCGATCGGCAAAAAGTCTTGCGGGTAGTGGTAGACCCCGTGCGCCTGGCGAGCCTGGGGCTGTCGGTTAACGATGTTGCCGATGCCTTGCGCGAGGCGCCGTTCGATGTCCCCTCGGGAAGTTTTCGCTCGGGTGATTTGGAGCTATTGGTTCGCGCCGATGCATCGGCCGTCACTGAAGAGGCGCTGCAGGCGATTATCCTGCGCGGGGAAACTCGTCTCGCCGAAGTAGCTCAGGTATTTTTTGCTCCCGAAGATACGAGTTCGTATGTACGCCTGGACGGTTCACCTGTGGTGGGGCTTGGGGTCGTGCGCCAATCACAGTCCAACACCCTCGATATCGCCGAGCGGGTGCATAGCGCTGTGGCACGTCTGAATGAGCGTTTCAATGATTCGCAGCTGGTTATTACGGAAGACAGTGCCGAGTTTATTAAAGGCGCCATGCGCGAGGTACTTATCAGTATGGCGCTGACAGTCAGCATTGTGATTGTCACCATTTGGCTGTTTATCGGCTCGCTGCGGGTAACGCTGATACCGAGCGTGGCAATCCCTGTTGCCCTGATTGGCACCGTGGCTGCAATTTGGGCCCTTGGCTTTTCTCTCAATATTCTTACCTTGTTGGCTCTGGTGCTGGCTACAGGATTGGTGGTGGACGATGCCATCGTAGTGCTTGAAAACATTCAGCGCCGGCGCCATCAGGGGCTGGGTGCCCGGGCAGCGGCGGTATTGGGTACGCGGCAGGTCTTTTTTGCGGTAATTGCCACCACCGCCGTGCTGGTTTCAGTGTTTGTGCCTATCGCTATGCTGCCGAGCACCGCAGGACGTTTGTTTCGCGAGTTTGGCTTTGTATTGGCGTTTGCGGTGGGTATCTCCTCGTTTGTCGCGTTATCGCTCGTGCCGGCAATGGCTGCGCGGATTGTGCCGGAGCGTAAGGATGAGCCACATCCAATTCGCGACCGATTAACCGCCGTGGGTGACTCTATGGCACAGTGGTACAGTCGCTCGTTAGCTGGTGTGCTGCGGTATCCTTGGCTGGGGCTGTTGGTGGCCTGCGCGGCTATTGTGGGGGCCGTGCTGGTGTATCACAACGTGGATCAGGAGCTCTTGCCAGAGGAAGACCGAGGGGTTATTTATGTGGATGCCACAGGACCGGATGGCACTGGTTTGGAGTATACCGCAAGACAGGTGGCAGCCATGGAGGAGCGGGTGCAACCGCTTTTGCAGTCCGGTGAAGCCACTAATCTGTTTAGCATTGTGGGTCGCTACGACCCTAACCGCGGTCGGGTAATTCTGCCCTTGGCTGATTGGGAGAATCGCGAGCGCAGTCAACAAGAGATGATGGCTCAGTTGCGCGGCCCTATGTCTGAAATTCCCGGTGCTTTTGTGCGGGTATCTACCACCAACAGTCTGGGGCTATGGGGCGGGGGTGGGGGTATCGAAATCGCCTTAGTGGGTAGTGATTACAAAGAAATTTTTGCCGCCGCGGAAAAGTTCGCCGTCGCCATTGAAGATCAGCTGCCTAATTTGTCCCAGCCGGATATTCAGTTTCAGCCCACCCAACCACAGCTGGCGGTGACCATCAATCGACGTCGCGCTTCGGACTTGAATATTCCCCTAGAAAATATTTCTACCACCTTGCGCGCCATGGTGGATGGGTATGATTTGGTGGATTTGTCGATTGCCGACGAGGCTGTTCCCATTATCATCGAATCGTCCGGCGATCAGATCAATGATCCCGGTGATCTGGTGAATCTTTTCGTCAGCAATAGCGAGGGACGGTTGCTGCCACTTTCTACCGTTGTCACCATCAGTGAAGAGGCCGTCGCTGCGGAGCTGGATCGTCACAAGCAACGCCGAGCTATTGAAATCGACATTGATCTGGCCGACGGTTACCCTCTGCAGTCTGCGGTGCAGGATTTGCGTGCCCTGGCCGAGCGCGAACTACCGGATGGAATCGGAATCATCTTTTTGGGTGAGGCCGAGACGCTGGACGAAACCTCCCAGGAGGTGATGATGACCTATATCATTGCTCTGGTTGTTGTTTTTCTGGTGTTGTGCGCTCAGTTTGAAAGCTTCTCCAGTGCGGCAATCGTTATGCTAACCGTGCCCTTTGGTGTGGCTGCAGCGATTTTTGCCCTGTTGCTTACTGGTACCAGCATCAATGTTTACTCTCAAATTGGTTTGGTCATGCTGATCGGACTGATGGCAAAAAATGGCATTTTGTTGGTGGAATTTGCCGATCAACTGCGCGATCGCGGTGACGATGTTTTGACTGCTGTCACCCGTGCTGCCAGAGTGCGGCTACGGCCGATCATGATGACCATGATGTCGACAATTCTGGGTGGTTTGCCCTTGATTTTAAGTGCCGGTCCCGGGTCCGAAGCGCGCACGTCCATTGGTTGGGTTGTATTTGGCGGCTTGGGTCTGGCTGCGGTGTTCACCCTGTATTTGACCCCGGTGGTGTATGTGTTGGTGGCGCGTTTGTCCAAGGCGCGCGCAGCAGAGGGGCAGCGTTTGGAGCAAGAACTGGAGCTGGCACGGCACATACCCGATAGCGGCGAGCAGTGAGCATCGCGGTAGTGGTGAGTTACAATAGGCTAAAAGCAATGAGGTACCTATGACTCCCGTACAAGACAGTATCGAAAAAGCTCTGCAAGCCGAGTTTTCACCTCAGGTGTTAACTGTGGTGAATGAAAGCCATATGCACAGTGTGCCGCCTAACTCGGAAACTCACTTTAAAATCACCCTGGTGAGTGAGGCCTTTGTTGGTAAAAGGCAAGTGCAGCGTCACCAGGCCGTCTATGGGGCGCTGCGAGAGCAAATGGCAGGCCCGGTACACGCTCTGGCGCTGCATACCTATGCCCCTGAAGAGTGGCAGGGGGCGCAGGTGCCGGATTCTCCCAACTGCCTGGGGGGCGGCGGAAAATAGCCCTTTGTTGAGATAAATCAAGTTATTGGCTGGCTGTATAAAAAACAACCGGCTATAATCCCGCCCCCAGATTTTGACCTTCATAATTGATGACCGGAAACCGCACGAGCATGAGTGAAATAGTTGTAGCCGCCCTGTATAAATTTGTTTTGTTGCCCGATTACCAGAATTTGCGCCAGCCGCTACTGGCCGAGTGCGAGCGACTGGGGCTTAAGGGAACCTTGCTGTTGGCCGCTGAAGGTATCAATGGCACAGTTTCTGGCAGCCGCGCGGGTATAAACGGGCTGCTCGATTATTTAAAGCGCGATGAGCGCTTTGCGGATTTGGAGCACAAAGAGTCTCTGCACCAGGACAAGCCTTTTTATCGTATGAAGGTAAAGCTGAAAAAAGAGATTGTAACCATGGGTGTTGAGGGTATAGACCCCAAGCAAATCGTCGGCACCTATGTAAAACCGGCGCAATGGAATGAACTGATTAGCGATCCTGACGTGCTGGTGGTTGATACCCGCAATCATTACGAGTATGCGATCGGTTCATTCGAGCGTGCGGTGGATCCGGAAACCGAGACCTTTCGCGAATTTCCAGACTATGTAAATCAGAACTTGGACCCGCAAAAGCATAAAAAAGTGGCCATGTTCTGCACCGGTGGCATTCGCTGCGAAAAAGCCACAGCGTATATGAAAGAGCAGGGTTTTGATGAGGTCTATCACCTCGAAGGTGGTATCTTAAAATACCTGGAGGAAGTGCCTGAGCAGGAAAGCCTTTGGCGCGGCGAGTGCTTTGTGTTTGATAACAGAGTGGCCGTTAACCACAATCTCGAGAAGGGTTCTTTTGACCAGTGTTATGGCTGTCGACATCCGATCACTGAGGATGAGAAAGCGTCGCCACTGTATTTAAAGGGTGTTTGCTGCCCGCGCTGCTATGATTCGCTCAGTGAAGATCAAAAGAAGCGTTTTGCTGAAAGGCAAAAGCAAATCGAGCTGGCTAAGGCCCGCAACGAAGCTCATATTGGCGCGCCGCCCCCGGCGCGTCAGCGTAAAGCTAGGTTAAATGACGCCTAAGGCTTTGACCTAGAGATGGCGGTGTCGTAAAACTGTCATACTGTAGGGCTATTCTTTTAACCCCGTGTCGTCAGGCATGGGGGGTATTTCCATTCAAAATAGGCCAGAGCAATGGACTTTGAAACCTGGGATGTCGACCTGACATCCGGTGAGGCGAAGCACGACTGCGGTTGTGTGATTCGCGTTGAGGGGGACCCGCAAAACCCCATGTCGGTAGATCCCAGCAATTTTCCCAAGAATCTGAACTTTATTGACCAGGCTCGATTGTTGCGCTGTGGTATCGAGGCCCTGGCCGCCGCCGCCCGTGAACATGGGTTTCAGGGGCAGGTTGGCGGTCGCGATGATGCCTCGATTAAGGTGAAAAGCCGCACCGCGCAGGAGCTGGAGCGTAAAGCGCGAATGTTTGCCGAAAACCCGGGCAAGCCCAAACGCGCAGTGTTGTCGTTAAAAAAGCGCCAGCCACAACCTGTTAGCGATTGACCAGTTGGCCACGCAACTGCAGTTGGGTTTTGTGCTGATCTAGTAGTTGCATCATCTGGTTAAAATCCTGCTGGGCGATATCCAAGCCGTTGGTTACGATCACATCCGGGTTGCCGTTGTACACCAAGTTGTTTAGTTCTTCGTTGGTCTTGTCGATCGCGGCAAAGATTTTATCGGTGGTTGCTTTATCCCGGAAAATTCGCCCCTGGTTAGTCAGGCGCAGGTAATCGTCGCACTCTTGCAGCCAGTCTTTGCGCTGTTCCAGCATCTTGCGAATATTGTTCATACCGCCTTTATGGCCGTTGGGCAGCTGTTCGGCACGGTACTTGTCCAAACTTTTGTAGTCCTGAATCAGGAAATCGGCCCGTGTGCTGCTGCAGAAATCGGCATTTAGGTAACTTGCAAACTTAACCCCATGCTCGGCTTCCGCTTTTTTTTCACAAGCCTCGTCACAAGCACTCGCCAAGTTACTACCGCATAGGGCGAGAAGAAAAGATATCGCTGTTATTGGTAGTTTTTTCATAAGAGCATCACCCTGTTTATCTTTTTTGTTATTTGTTTCACACATTGGGTATAAAGGACTTTGCATTTTGGGTCAAGTCTTTACTGAATTTTACGTATTTTTATGAGATTTTGCGCGATTTTAGGGGAATGCTATTTCGAAGTGTTTTAAGCACAGCGGCTGGGGTGGCTATCAGCCGCTGTATTCTGGAGGTAGGTTCAAGCTCCTAAAGCTTTTTGGACCAGGCTCGCCATTGCCGGAGGCAGCTCTATTTTAAGAGCCGCTTCATGTCCTTGGGGCGACATTTTATTCCAGGTTTTTCGGATAATATCGATCAACTTGTCATCGTCGTGCTTTGCGGCAAACTCTTCCAGGTAGTATTTGATAAATACTAAGCAAATAACGTCTTCCAGAGCCTGTACTTCACTGTCCAGTTTGAGCCGCTTTTTTTGCAGCATATCAGCCACACGCTGGCAGTCTTGATCGCTAAAATCGTGCGCTTGCATAATCTCAACAGTACGCTGGGCGTGGTGCTTAGCCAGCTGGGTGCGCCACTTCTTGTAGCCAGCCTTATCCATTGGATATTCAGAACGGGGGATTACCCAGCGCTCAATGTGCTGCGCCCGCGCCGCAATCTGCAAATTCGCAGACGCATCAGGGGCGAACGCCATTAGTTCATCGCTCATTCGCTGGGCGTATAGCAGCTCTTTGGGCGTGCCGTCGCCTTCGAGATTGGGATCCTGCCGGTTGGCGGCATCGATATCTGCCAACGCCGCGTCTAGCTTGGCTGTTTGGTTCATGGGGCATCCTCAGGGTTGTGGGCAATCTGGCGCAGACTGTTCAAATCGAGAATCTCGAGCTCCTTGCCCTTGGCATTAATTGTGTTCTGTTTTTGCAGTCGCGCGAAAACCCGGCTGATGGTTTCCAGGGTAAGCCCCAGAAAATTGGCCATGTCGCCGCGAGACATGGGAAGCGTGAATTGTGTTGGTGACAGTTTGTGCCGCTCGTGTCGCACTGACAAGCTGAGCAGCAGCGCAGCGACTCGGGTATCGGCGCTGGCGTGACCTAAAAGCCCGAACTGTCTTTGCTCGCTGGTGATTTCACGGCTTAGCAGTTGCAGCAAATTGCGCTGCAAGCCAGGTACCTGGCGACTCAGGGATTCCAACTTGGAGAAGGGGATGGCGCATACCGAAGTGGTTTGCAGCGCTTGGGCGCTGTTGCTATATCGGTTGTCGGCTGGGCCGTCCAGGCCGATGACTTCTCCTGCAAGGTGAAAGCCAGTGATTTGTTCTTCGCCATCTCTGCTGGTGCGCCAGGTCTTAACCGCGCCGGAGCGGATGGCATAAATGGCAGTAAACGCTTCGCCCGCACGGTACAGGGTTTCGCCTTTTTGTAGCGGTTTGCCGCGCTGCACAATGGCGTCCAACCGGTCGATGTCAGAGAACTCCAGTGCCAGGGGTAGGCAAATGCCGTTGAGGCGACAATTACTGCAGTGATTGTAATCGCGAAGCCCTGGTTGAGTTGTGCAGGTATGTTGCATGTTAGGCATAGTGTAGGGTTAGTTGGTGGTGGGCATAAGCGCCTTATCTTACGTGAAATTGTGGTGGTATTTAAGTTTGCGGCCTTTAAGGCAGCCGTACTTTTATCTTGTAGTAGTGTGCCCAGCGTTTGCCGGTTACCCACAAAGTGTCGCTGGCTTGGTGATAAGCGATACCGTTTAAGACATTATCGCGATCGCCCATGGCCTCGCGCTCGCTAAGCTCGGATAAATCGAGCCAGCCCGCTACTTGGCCGCTGTCCGGTTCAATCGCAACAATTACCGAGCTTTGCCAAATGTTGGCCCAAATTAAACCCTCGGCGTACTCCAGCTCGTTTAGGCGGGTCACGGGTTTACCGTCCCATTTCACGCTTAGCTTTTTTATCAGCTCGAAATTATCCGCAGAGTGAAAAAACAGTGAGTCGCTACCATCGCTGCGCACAAGCTTGCCGTCCACCGCTGCCAGCCCCCACCCCTGGCCTCGATAGGCAAATTGCCTCTCGACAGCGCCGTTGTCGGGGCGGATTATCCAGCCGGTTTGCTGTTGCCAGCTGAGTAAGTAAATGTACTTGTCAAACTGGGTTAAGCCCTCGGCGAAATAGCGGGCGGGGAGGGATCTCTGCCAGAGAACTTTTCCCCCCCGTGGCTGGCTGATGTCAATCTTGATCAGATAAGACTTGCCCCTCAGGCCGCTGCTCTCGAACAAAAAATCACCGTCAAATTCCAGCCCCTGAGTAAAAGGGCGGGGATCGCGTGAAATAGAATCTACAAGCTTGTACTCCAGCGCGGGTGCGGCACTTAAACAGGGCTTGCTAAGCAGCATCAAGGCCGTTAAACAATAGAAAACGTGATGACGTAAATTTGAAAACATGCGGGTTCGCGCGTTGTCTGGCTATATCAGTTTGGCCATAATAAACACCGGGTTATAAATAACAAGGCATTACTATGAAGCGTTTGCGCTCGTTTGTGATACTCACTCTGCTCGGCGGCCTGGCGGTCGTCTTGCCCATCACGATTTTTGTTTTGCTATTGCAGTGGCTGGTGGGGGTAATTGTTGATCTGACGGCGCCGCTTAGCGCTTGGCTGGCTAATTATGTCACCGTGAATGATTACACCGCTGACATCCTCGGTGTAGCATTGGTTTTAAGTGGCTGCTTCTGTATTGGTTTATTGGTAAAAACCGGCGTGGGACGCTGGTTGCAACGACTTGTCGATGGTGTCTTGTCGCGTCTCGCGCCTGGCTACAGCACCATCAAAGAGATGGTGGTGCAAATTATGGGAGGCGAGGGCAACGCCTCTTTACTCAACGGCAAGGTCTGCAGGGCGTATATCATGGGCGCCTCCAGTCCGGTGTGCGTCACCGGGATTGTGACTGCTGAACACAATGACGGTGGCTATACCGTTTATGTCCCGACGGCCCCAGTGCCCACTTCGGGGTTTGTCTACCATTTGCCTGGCGATTGCGTCACTTTGTTGCCCGATATTTCGGTCGAGGCGGCAATGCGCACTGTGATTGCCTGTGGCAGTGGCTCGCAAATTATCATGCAGGCACCGCTTGAGCCGCCCGCGAAATAGCGATGAATGATTCTCGGCCAAGCCTACCGAGTGGCTGGCCGCTCAAGTATTTGTTGGCTCGGTTTCGCTGTCTTTGGCACTGTTCTCGGTTTCGCGTTCACTGACGTAGCTAATAGCATGGTTTACGGCGCGCGCTATCTTGTCGTTCACCTCTTCGAGTTCTTGCGGCGACATAAAAAAGCTCATATCTACATCGTGACGAATATACTTTGGCGGCAGGTGGTTAAGGGCAACGCAGGCGACGTCGGCAAGAAAGTCCCGATCGCCCTGGCGGGCTCTCTCACTGGCTTCCAGTATGGCCTCAATAACATGTCTTTCGTAGTAATTGTGAATGTTGTCGACGTCCTCCCGGCGGTTAGGGTTTGGGCGAGCGGTTGTGGCAAGCATAGTGAATCCCCGTAGTGATATGAGCGTGAAAGCAGTGAGTTGCTGCTTTGGCTTAATCAGTATAGATCAGCCGCGGCAGCCTTATTCAACGTCGGATCAAATCGCGGAGAATGAATCTGGCAGGGTGCAGCGCCTGGGATAGCTGCCGAGGCAGAGGTGGTGGTTCGGCGTTGATTAGAGCCGCGAGAAATTCGGCGCATAAGGGGGTGTAGGCAAGGCCACGCGAGCCAAAGCCGGTGTTCAGATATAACCCCGGGTAGTAGCTGGCCTCGGCATTCAGGCGCGCTTTGGCGTTTTTGCTTAATGGTGCAAAGTCGCGTTCGAGCGCTGCTGCATCCGGCGCCGGGCCCACGATGGGTAAATAGTCCGGTGTGGTGCAGCGCAAGGCGGCACGGCCGTCTAGTTGCTCATGCCCTATGGGGGTCAAGCTGTGTTGCAGCTCGGCGCCGAAATCTCCGAGGTGCTCGATATTTTTATCATGATCTTCGGATCGCAGCTGAGTGTCTGTCTGGCCCAGATTGAACGTGGCGCCCAGACTGTGCTGCCGCTGCGATGCCGGCGCGATATAGCCTTTGGCGCAGAGCACCGTCTGTAGCTTCTCGCTGGCGGGGGAGGCCGGCAAGTGACTCACCTGCCCGCGAATGGCTTTTAATGGCAGGTGCATTAGCTGGGAAAAGTTACGGCATTGATGCGCGCCGGCGAGGATCAGAATATCCGCACTGGCGCTGCAGTTGGCTTGCGCATTGAGGGTGCGCCACTGCGCATCAGCTCGTTCTATGGCCGTAACTTCGCAATTACCTGTAAAGGCGATAAGAGGGTGCTCAAGCAGTGCGCGGCAAACGGCCGGTGGGTTGAGCCAGCCGCAGGCGGAAAAGTAAAGCCCGCCGGTAGGCAGCTCGACACCGGCTCGGGCGCTGGCTGCGCGTGCGTCAAGCCAGGCAGCAAAAGGATGCTGTTCGCTAATTTGCCGATACTGGCGCTGTTGTTTTTCATCGCAGGCAAGCTGTATAACGCCACAGGCATCGCCGAAAATTTGATCCGCCTGCCAGTAGCCTTGGTAGTGCCTTTGCGCATACAAAAGCGCGTGCAAGTTAAAATTGGGTAGTGTTTCATTGCGGTGGCTTAACTTGGCGTAGAGAACGCCCTGACGATTGCCGGACCCTTGTTGCGCGGGCGCCGGTTCGCTATCTAATACTTGTACCTGCCAGCCGCGTTCGGCCAGGGCTCGGGCCGTGTGGCAACCGGCAAGACCTGCGCCAACCACAATGGCCGTGCGTGCACTCGCGCTGTGGGTGATACGGTGATAAACCCCGGGTTCGTGATACGCCGATGGTGCTTGTTCGGTGGGTGCGGCCACTCCCGCATGTAAGGCGCACACCATTTCCCGCTTTCTGCCGAACCCCGGCACCTTTTGAATGCGAAAGCCCGCCGTTGTCAGCCCACGCTTCACGACCCCGGCGGCGCTAAAAGTGGCTGCGGTTGTGCCCTTGGCCGACAGTACGCCGATTGTCTGAAAGAGCTCGTCGGACCACATATCCGGATTCTTGCTGGGCGCAAAGCCGTCTAAAAACCAGGCATCTACGTTGAAATTAGGTGTTTGCCAGCGCGAATCACCGCTCGGCAGTAACTGTGCGAAGCCTTCGGCGGCGTCGGCGATAATTAAGCTTAAGCTGACGCCAGCGAACTTTAGGCGGTGCACACCGGGAGGCAGGTAGTCCGGATAGGCCTCTATCAATTGCTTGGCCAGGGGCGTAAGCTCGGGCCACAGCCCCAATGCGCGAACTAAATCGGCTTTGCCGAGGGGAAATTTCTCACAGCTGACGAAATGCAGCTTGGCCGATAATGGCGCCTGCTGTTGCCACAGTTGCCAGGCGGCAAGAAAATTCAGGCCGGTGCCAAAGCCGGTCTCGGCGATAGTAAAGACCGGGTGTGGCCCGCTTGCTACAGCTTTTAACTGACAAAAACGCTCTGCCAATTGGTTGTGCTTTAGAAAAACGTGCCTGGTTTCGGCTAAGCCATCGTGGCGGGAAAAGTACACATCGCCGAATGCGGAGGACAGGGGCTGACCCTGTTCATCCCAGGTGAGCTTGGCGCTGTCGTGGGAGCTTTGCTTCACAGGCCAAATTCACGCTTTAGTTGCTCGCACCACAAATTGATGCGCTCTTCACTCAGATCGAACTCGTTTTCGTCATCCAGCGCCAGGCCGACAAATAGAGTGTTGTCGGCAGTCAGTGCTTTGGAGGCTTCAAACTCGTAGCCTTCGCAGCTCCAGTAACCACAGGGTGTTGCTCCCAACGCAACAAGCTTGGCGTGCAAGTAGCCCATGGCGTCGAGAAACCACTCCGGGTAACCGACCTGATCGCCCAAACCGTAGTGAGCGACCTTTTTACCCTGCCAGTCGACTTGGTCAATCTCGTCCCAAATCTCCTCCCAATCCTCCTGCAGCTCGCCATAATCCCAGGTGGGCATACCGAGTATTATCAGCTGATAAAAGCTAGCCTCAATAATGGGGGTTTCGGCGATGTTATAAATATCCACTAGAGACTCGCCTAGGGTTTGGCGAATCTTTTCTCCAGCCATTTCGGTGTAGCAGGTGGAGCTGCCGTAAAACAGCGCGATAGGGGCACGGCTCACAGGGCGGTCGTCCATTGTCCGAGCCACTCTATGGCGGCGGCTTCTGGGTCGTCGCCGCTGCAGGCGTCCAGCACCAATGGCTCGCCCACGCGTTCGGCGCCCAGCTCGCACATGGCGTGGTCAATGGCGCGGCCGGCCTCGGCAAACGTGGCGTAGCTGCTGTCGCCGAGATTGATAACGCCGTAGCGACGTCCGGCAATGCAGGGAAAGTCGCGGGTCAGCCCCAAATACAGCGGCTGAATATTGCCGGGCAAGTCGCCCGCGCCTGTGTTGGAGGTGCAGATCAAGAGAATGTCATCGGGATTATCGGTGATATCCGCTACCTCTGGCAGCGGGTTAACGATCGCCTCAAAGCCGCTGCTCTCGAGATAATCTTTGGCGCTGGCGGCGACCATTTCGGCGGTACCCATTTCCGAACCCACCAGAATTTGAATGCGGGGCATACATAGACTCCTGCCAAAAGGCGCCCATGATAATGGTTTTGCCGGTTTTCGTTAAGTTGGCTGCGCGCCGCAGTAATCTAACTGGCGCCAGGCTTCGTAGACAATCACCGAAACCGCATTGGATAAATTCATGCTGCGGCTGTTTGGGCACATGGGAATACGCAGCACCTGTTCAGGCGGCAGGGATTCGCGAATATTGGCGGGTAGGCCCCGCGTCTCGGGGCCAAATAATAGATAGTCGCCAGCGATAAATGCAGTGTCACTGGGGCAGGCTTTACCTTTGGTGCTGAGCGCAAAAATGCGTTCAGGTTTAGCGGTTTGCAAAAAAGCCTGCCAGCTCGGGTAGGTTTTCATATCGCGCCACTCGCCATAATCCAGGCCGGCGCGCCTCAGACGTTTATCGTCCAGTTCAAACCCAAGCGGTTCAATCAAGTGCACTTGGCAGCCGGTATTGGCCGCCAGGCGGATAATATTGCCGGTATTAGGTGGGATTTCCGGCTCAAATAGTACGATATGGAACATAAAATAAACTCTGAGTTGATGCGCTAGAGCAAAGCCGCTTATTCTAAACTAGTAGAATACAATAACAGGTTATTCCTTGAGGACAGATGTGCCATACTCTCGCGGACAGAGTTCAAGAACAGTAGGGGACAGAGATTGTGTTTCGCGCCCGTAAGCGACACTTTGAAATGGTTGGTATTGAGGTGGCCGCCGAAGGCATAGCTTTTGTCCACGTCGAGCGAGTGGCGGGCCAATTACCGCGCCTGTTACAAGCTGACTTTTTAGCGGCCGAACCCGATCAGATCAGCGCCCGATTGTGCGACTGCGTCGCCAAATACAATTTGCGCGGCCTGCCCGTCACCGCTGTGATGGCCGCTCCCGATTATCAACTATTGCTGGGCGATGCTCCCAATGTGCCCGCCGCCGAACTGAATTCAGCACTTCGCTGGAAGATCAAAGATCTGGTGAGCTTTCCCGTGGCTGACGCCGTTATTGATGCCTTCCTGCTGCCAGAATCCTGCAGTCGCGGCGACGAGCGCCTCGCCTATGTTGTCGCCGCGCGGCGCGCCCCGGTAGCGGCGCTGGTAGAGCAGATAAAAGAAGCCGATCTCAACCTGAGCGCTATTGAAATACCTGAACTGGCGCTGGCAAGGTTATTGGATCAGGGTGTTGATACGGCTCGCCCCCAGGGGTTGGTCAACCTTTTTCCGGGCGGTGGTAGCTTAATGGTGGTAAAAGCCGGCGAGTTATATTTGGCACGTAATTTTAAATTGAACTACCGTGGCGGCATTTTTGATGAGCTACCCAGCGAGCCGCTGCTGTTAGAGCTGCAGCGCTCAATGGATTATTTTGAGCGTCAGATGCGCCAGCCCCCATTATCAGGTTTATATTTTTGCGGCGACAATCTCACGGCTGATAAACTCACCAGCGACTTGCGCGAAGGCATAGGCGTGCGCAGTGAATTGCTTTCCCTGGAAACGGTGGTCACCGCCGAGACTGATGTAGCAGAGCGTTGTCAGGCGCTATGTCTGCGGGCTTTGGGCGCTGCACTGCGGCAGGAGGGAGCGAGCTGATGCAGAGCATTAACCTTTATCAGGCCGAGTTTCAGCCGGATCGTTCACCCCTGCAGCTTGGGCATATGCTGTTGCTGGCGACGGGCTTTATCTTACTTCTGATCGTTTTCAGCGCCTGGGGGCTGTGGGGCAATCACCAGCTGGAGAATCAATTACAACAGCTGCAGGATCGCCGGGCCCAGTTGACCGCCGAACGGGACTCACTCGCAGCCGCCAGTAGCGGTGCGGCCAGCACAGAGCTGGACCGTAAGCTCGATCAACTGCGCCGCGATATAGCCGCGCGCAAATCTCTTTCAAGTCTGTTGGGCGATCAAAGCTTGGGCAACAGCGGTGGATTTTCCGCCCAGCTGCAGGCGTTGGCAAAGGCGTCCGATAGCAGCTTTGCTCTGCACGAGTTTCGACTTTTACAAGACGGCCGCTACATCACCATGTCCGGACAGACAAAATCGCCTGCGGCGGTGCCCGCCTATTTGCAAAAACTGGAACGTGATCAGGCCTTTTCTCTGACTCGCTTTGGGGTGTTAAACCTGTCCCCCGGTGAAAATAGTTTTTTTGCATTTAGCCTCGGCCGACCCACTCAGGGTGAGGTGAAGCCGTGAACTGGGCCCAAGCCAATGAGAAAGTCGCAGCGCTCAGCCTGCGCGAGCGCATTATCGTTTTTGTCGCTGCGCTGCTGGTTATTTTCGGTCTCTGGCAGTTGTTGTGGTTTAACCACGCCACGGCAAAGCGCGAAGCTTTGCACAGCGAGATCGATTCGACCCAGCAAGCCAATGACGAGTTGCAACTGCAGATAGATACTTTTAAAAAGTTGTTGAGTGGGGAAGCCCTGCAAGGCAAACAAAGACAGCTGGAGCGTGCCCGGCAAGAGCTGACGTTGGTCGATGAGCGATTGGCTGGCTTGAGTCAGGGCCTCATTGAGGTCGAGCAGCTTACCTCAGCACTGCAAGCGCTGCTGATACAAACGGGCAGTCTTACACTGGTGTCGCTGCGTACCGAGGCGGCTTCGCCTTTGCCGCAACAGGAGCAAGAGGGTCCGTCGGTTTACCGCCATGCCGTAGAAGTGACAGTGAGCGGTAGTTACTTCGAGGTGCTGGATTACTTGATTCGTCTAGAGTCTCTGTCGCAGCGTTTTTACTGGGAGTCTTTGGCCTATACGGTGACAAATTATCCCAGCGCCGAGGTAACTATTCGTCTGTTTACGCTCAGCACTGCGGAGGGTCGTTTTGGTGTGTAAAGTTCCCTTTTTATCTCTGGTTTATATCGCGGCCGCGCTGCTGTTATCGATCGAGGCTTTGGCACAGAGCATGCGCGACCCGACCATGCCTCTTACCGCCACCGTTGCCAGCAGTGAGCGCGAGCTCGTATTGCACTCTATTATTCAGGGGAATGGGCGAAAATTGGCCGTGATTAATGGTGAATTGTTGCATGAGGGCGATGTAATTGCCGGGATGCAAAATACCCAGCTGATAAACATATCGTCTCGCTCGGTAACCGTGCAGCGCAACGGGCAGCAAATGCAGTTAACGTTGGTGGATTCATACACTACACAATCTCAGGCGACTCAATAATGCAGCGTGAAGGTACAGACAATATGATTTGGAAGTTTTTGGGGCGGTTTTCAATGGCCCTGATCGGTGCGCTGTTATTGGCTGCCTGCGCCCAACCACAGGATAAAACCCTTAGCATCGAATCTGAAATGGCGCAGGTGGCCACTGCGGCCAATGAGCCTGTACCGGTAAGCGTACCCGATGAGGTGCACAACGAACTGCACAGCAACAGCCCTGCGGCGCCGTCTACTGCGGCTCGTTTTGATGTTGCGGTTAATGATATTCCGGCGCGCGCGTTTTTTCTCTCGTTGGTGGACGGTACCGGTGTGAATGTCGTGGTGCATCCAGAGGTCAGCGGGCAAATAACCCTCAACCTAAAAGATGTTAGTGTGGCCGAGGTGCTGGACGTTACCCGGGATATTTACGGTTACGATTTTAAAGTCAAGAACGGTATTTATACGGTATACCCGAATCATCTGCGCACCGAAGTTTTTCATCTTAACTATCTCGATGTGCAGCGGGTTGGGGTCTCCGACACCAGCGTGTTAATTGGCCGCGGCGAATCGCAAAGCGGTGGTGTGAGCGGCTCGGCGGGTAATATAGGCAACAATTCCGGCGATACGCAAAATCTGCTTAGCATGGCTGACGGTGATACGTCGGAAAGATCCACCGCCCTGACCCCCGGCTCGCGAGTGCAAACTCTAAACCGAACGGATTTTTGGCTCTCGGTGCGCACCGCCGTTGCCGCTATTATTGGCGGTGAAAGCGAAGACCGAATGGTGATGGTCTCTCCCCAGGCGGGTATCTTGGTGGTTAAAGCGCTGCCCCATGAACTCAACTCGGTGCGGGATTTTCTCGAGCGCTCCGAGTTATCGGTGGGGCGACAGGTTATTTTGGAAGCTAAAATACTCGAGGTGCGCTTGAGCGAGGGCTACGACACGGGTATTGACTGGAGCGAAATTTCCGGACAGCTGGCCTATGGTTACAACCGAGACTTGGGCCGTACTCTCAACGACCAGATTACCTGGACGGAAAGCTTAAACGGAGATTTGAGTGCACAGCAAACAGTGACCGACGGTATTTTAAAACAAACGGACCGTCTGTTTACCTCTGTTTTACAGGTGCCGGATATTTCGGAGCTGATTTCGCTGTTGCAAACCCAGGGCAATGTGCAGGTGTTGTCGAGCCCACGTATTTCCACGGTGAACAACCAAAAAGCGGTCATTCGCGTAGGTTCGGACGAATACTTTATTACCGGAATTTCCAGCAATACCACCGCCAACGCCTCGGCTGTTACCAGCACGCCAAATATTGAACTTTCGCCATTTTTTAGCGGCATCTCGCTGGATGTTACCCCGCAGATTTCCGATGATGACAGCGTGATTTTGCATATTCATCCGGTGGTGAGCGACGTCACAGATCAGCAGAAAGTCTTTACCATTGGTAGTGAAGATTTTGCCTTGCCGCTGGCCCTGCGTGGTGTGCGCGAATCCGATAGCATTGTGCGAGCGCGTTCGGGGCAGGTGATTGTACTGGGCGGTTTAATGCAAGAAATTCAGAACAACGAAGACGGTAAGAATCCAGGGCTGGGCGATATTCCCCTGTTAGGCTCTTTGTTTCGCACCACCACTCGCAGCAGCGAAAAAACTGAGCTGGTTATTTTGCTGCGGCCCACAGTCACAGACGACGAAACTTGGACAAATGAAGTGAACAGCGCGCTTGAGCGGGTGAACAATATTGGTGATGCACACCGGCAAATGCTCGAGGAGCTCTAAGTCGTGTATCGCCAGCATTTTGGTCTCACTGAAAAGCCGTTTTCGCTCACGCCCGATACGCAGTTTTACTTTAACAACCAAAGTCACCGCGAGGTGTTGGGCACAATAGTACTTGCTCTGCGCCACAGTGAGGGGTTTGTAAAAGTTGTCGGTGAAGTGGGCACTGGCAAGACTTTGCTCGGGCGCAAACTGTTAGACCAGCTTGAGGGTCAGTGTCTTACAGCTTATATACCCAACCCTTATTTAACTCCCGACGAACTAAAATGGTTTCTCGCCGAAGAAATTGGCGTCGCCACGGAAGATAAACCTGCCCATAAACTGCTGAATGATATTAACCAGCGTTTAATCGAGCTGGCCGCTGAAAAGCGCCAGGTGGTGTTGATTGTGGATGAAGCCCAGGCTATGCCCCGCGAAACTCTTGAGGCGCTGCGGCTGCTAACCAACCTGGAAACCGCCAAACGCAAGCTGCTGCAAGTAGTACTGCTGGGGCAGCCCGAGTTGGATGAAGTGCTGCAGCGTCCGGATTTGCGCCAGTTGAAACAGCGTATTGTATTTTCCGAATACTTGCAGGCTATTTCGGCTAGTAACATAGGCGATTACCTGGAGGCACGCCTCACCGCGGCGGGCTATCGCGGTGCGCCCCTGTTTAGTAACAGCGCGGTTCGCCTGCTGGCGAAAGCCTCGGGGGGAATACCACGCTTAATCAACGTGCTCTGCCACAAAGCCTTGATGGCTGCCTACGGCGAAGGTGCCCGTAAGATAGAGCGTCGGCATATGGCCAAGGCAGTGTTGGATACCTCCGAAGCGCGCGCTGGCGGCCGTTATGCGGCGCGACACTTATGGGGCTGGATACTCCTGGGGGCGGTGGCGGCGCTAGCGCTGGCAACAGCACTTTGGGTTGGGGTGTTTAAGTGAGTCTGGTCAACGATATGTTGCGTGACTTAGAAGCTCGCGATGGCGAGCGCCGCCAAGCGGCTGGCGCCAGCGTCAGCCTTACAGCTCGTCGCAGTCGTAATCCGGCCTGGCGCTATACCGCGATCAGTTTTGCGGTCGTGTTTAGCTTGTGCTTTTTGTCTCTGCTGCTGTGGCAAGCGCGCAACAACGCAGAGACCGGCGAGCCTGTGCCAGCTGCCGAAGAAACCGTCCCTGGCAGCCCGGTGGCACAAACGGGCGTGCAACCCGCGCCGGTTGCGATTGATATCGCTGCGCTTGATGCCACAGTAACCGGGGCGAGCGATAGCGGCGAGCCGTCAGAAGCGCTGCAGGAGTATCTCATTAAAGCAAAAACGGCGTTGTTGGCGGATCAGTTGACCCAGCCTATTGATGCCAGTGCTTATCTTTTTTACCAACAGGCGTTGAGTATCGAGCCGCAAAACCCTGAGGCCATTGCAGGTCTGAAGGCGATTGCGGACCGCTACGCGACGCTGGCGCAGCGGCAGCTCAGTGCTGGCCAGTATCGTGATGCCCAAAACTTGCTGGATCGGGCCCAGGGAGTTTGGCCTGGGCGCGAGCGAGTTGCTCTTTTGCAGCAGCGGTTAGACTCACGCGCGTCGGCGTCAGAAAACCCCACGCCAAGCCCAGATTCCGAACTAACTGACGCTGAACCCGAGCCCCGTGCTGCTGCGGCAAAATCGCCAAGTCCTGCCACCGACCCTGCGGTAACGCAAAGCTCCGCAGGCCAAACTGCGACGGTGACGCAAACCTTGGATTCGGCCGATACCGAGCAGTTAGAGGCGGCAAGGCGATTGCGCCAGCGCGGCGAAACCCAGCAGGCAGAGCTGCAGTTGCAGACTTTTGTCAGCGCTATGCAGGAGCAGGGGAAATGGCCCCAACAAAGTCGCCGCACCTTGCAGCAATGGTATCTCGCCCGGGGTGATACGGCCGCAGCGCGCGCCTTAATTGCCGATGGTTTGCCTGGCCTTCAAGCGGCGTATTTACAGGCACAGCTGGCGAAGCAGCAGGACGATTACGACAGCGCACTGGCCGTTTTGGAGACAAAACTGGCGCAAGTCTCCCCGGAAGATGAGCAGTACCGCGCGCTTATGGCCAGTTTGTATCAGCGTCTGGAGCGCTCCGCCGAGGCTCAGATTTACTACACTCGCCTGTTGGAGGTGTTTGGCAACAAGGCGCGCTATTGGTTAGGCCTTGGCCTGGCGCTTGATCGACAAGGCGACTACAGCGCTGCCGCTGCCGCTTATCGCCGCGCTCAGGCGGCTTCCGACAGCAACGCGACCATCGAAAACTTTACCCGCCAGCGTCTGGCGCAGCTCAATCAGTGAGACAGTCATGGTTCAGACTCCCAAAAAAATTCGTTTAGGTGATTTGCTGGTCAGCAAACAGATGATCACCGAGGCGCAATTGCAACACGCGCTGCAGGAGCAACAACTGAGCGGCCGCAAGCTGGGGCACACCCTGGTTGAGTTGGGGTTTGTGGATGAAATGGCGTTACTGACCTTGCTGTCGGATCAGCTGGACATCCCATTTGTGGATTTAAAGCAGTTTCGTTTTGATACGGATTTGGTCAAACGTTTGCCCGAGACCACCGCGCGCCGCTACCGCGTTATGATTTTGCGCGAAGAGGCCGACAGCTTTTTACTGGGTATGGCAGACCCCACCGATATTTTCTGCCTGGATGATATCCAGCGGCAGTTGGATAAACCTGTGGCGCCCGCTGTGGTGCGCGAGTCCGACTTGCTGGATGTGTTAGATATTGCCTACACCCGCGCCGGAGAGATCGCGTCTTTGGCTGAGGAACTGGACGACGAACTGCAGGAAACGGCGGTAAACCTGGCCGATGTGGTGCAAGAGGCGACTGACTCCGACGCTCCAGTAGTAAAACTTTTGCAGACTATTTTCAAAGAGGCTATCAGCGCACGCGCCTCGGATATTCACATCGAGCCGGACGAAAGCGTGTTGCGAATTCGCAACCGTATTGATGGCGTGCTGCAAGAGCAGGTAATGAACGAAAAGCGCATCGCCTCGGCGCTGGTAGTGCGTTTGAAATTAATTTCTGGTTTGGATATTTCGGAAAAGCGCATTCCCCAGGACGGCCGTTTTAACTTGAAAGTATCGGGCAGAAATATAGATGTGCGCCTTTCTACTATGCCGGTGCAGTTTGGTGAGTCGGTAGTCATGCGGCTGTTGGATCACAGCGATGGTGTGCTGCCTCTGCCGCAAGTAGGCATGCCCAAACCGATGATGCAACGCTTTCGCAAGATTATCACCCGCCCTCACGGCCTAGTTTTGGTTACAGGCCCCACTGGGTCGGGTAAAACCACCACTTTGTATGGTGCGTTGAGTGAATTGAATCAGCCGGAAACTAAAATTATTACGGTAGAAGATCCGGTTGAGTACCGACTGCCCAGGATTAATCAAGTGCAGCTGCACGAGAGAATTGGCTTAAACTTTGGCAGCGTACTTCGTGCCACCTTGCGGCAAGACCCGGATATTCTCCTGGTGGGTGAGATTCGCGACGCCGAGTCCGCCGAAATTGCTTTGCGCGCCGCCATGACCGGTCATTTGGTACTATCTACCTTGCACACCAACGACGCCATTACCTCGGCCATGCGCTTGATCGATATCGGTGTAGACGGTTATTTGGTGGCTGCCGCGCTAAAAGCAATTGTCGCCCAACGGCTGGTGCGAAAAATCTGTACAAGTTGCATTCAGCCGCACACACCAAATGCCAACGAAATGCAATTGGCCCGCAGCCTCGCCCACGGTGAAGATATTAGCGGTGTAGAATTTAAAACCGGCAGCGGCTGTCCCCACTGCCATAACACCGGTTACCGTGGCCGTATTGGTGTGTTTGAAATGCTCGAAATCACCGCAGAAATGGCTGAAGCGCTGCGCACTCACGATATTTCGCGCTTTAGTGTCGCCGCTGCATCCAGTACCTATTTTCGTCCACTTAGCTTTAGCGCCTTTGACTATGCCTGTCAGGGAGTTACGTCTTTAGCCGAGGTGATGCGCGTCAGTGCTCAGGTGGAAGATGAAGTTCCGGAATCGATTGCTGAAGAGTAACTATGGCCATCTTTGAATACAAAGGCCGCGACGCCCGAGGTAACCTGGTCACAGGCCAGGTAGAAGCGGCTAATGCAGACTCTGCGGCCAATACTCTGGCGGCTAGGGGAGTAATCCCCACGACGATTGACGAGTACCGAGCCCGCGCCAAAACCGGCGAGAAGCTGTCAGCGCTATCCCGTGAAACCCGAGTAAAACCCACAGACTTAATCATGTTCTGCCGGCAGATGTATACCATCATCAAGGCGGGTATCCCCATGATTAAAGGCATCCGCTCGCTGGCGGCATCGCTCAAACACTACACCTTGCAGCAAGCGCTTAACGATATCGCCGACCGCCTGGAGTCGGGGCTCGAATTATCGGTGGCGATGCGAGCCCACCCCAAAATATTTAACCATTTATTTGTTTCGCTGGTGGCAGTCGGCGAGAACAGTGGCCGCTTAGATTTAACGTTTTTACAGCTTGCCGAATATCTGGAGCGCGATCTGGAAACGGTGCGCAGCATTCGCCAGGCGCTGCGTTACCCCACGTTTGTGTTGCTATTTTTAGCCGGTGCCATGGTGATTATTAATATCAAGGTCATCCCCGCATTTGCCGGCATGTTTAGCCGCTTTGGTGCCGAATTACCCCTGCCCACCCGTATTTTAATTGGCTTATCCAACTTTTTTGTCGAGTTCTGGCCCTATTTATTAGCGGGTTTGGTGGCGGCGATCGTGGCTGCCTGGCGCTATGTGCAGACCGAGGCCGGGGCACTTCGCTGGGGGCGCCTGAAACTCCGGCTGCCAATAATGGGCGATATTATCGAGCGCGCCTCTATGGCACGTTACGCGCGCAGCTTTGGTTTAATGCTGCAGGCGGGCATGCCCCTGACCACAGCCTTAGACCTATGCGCCAGAGCGATAGACAACGAGTATTTAGCGCAAAAAATTGGCGGTATTCGCTCGGGTATTGAAAGGGGTGAAGGCCTTTATCAGACGCATTTGATGAGCGGAATGTTTACACCTTTGGTGTTGCAGATGATTAACGTCGGTGAAGAGAGCGGCCAGGTGGATAGCCTACTGGTTGAAGTGGCCGAATTCTACGAGCGCGAAGTCGATTACGACGTGAAAAAGCTCTCGGATAAAATTGAGCCAATACTGATCACCGTAATGGCAGGTTTCGTATTGGTCCTGGCACTGGGCATCTTTTTGCCCATGTGGGAGATGTATAACATTCAAAAGTAGCGGGGGCTATGTGACGCGCCGAGACCGCCGCTGGCTAGAGCTGGCTCTGATTTCGCTAATTGCCGTACTGCTGCTGTGGCAAATTTCCGGCGTGTATCAGCGGCTTTTGCTGCAGGCTCAGATCCAGGCACTGCAACTACAGGCCGATAGTTTTCGACAATCGTTGCGTGCGGCACACACTTTGTGGCGCCTACAGGTCAAACCTGGGCTGACCATGACTTACGACAGCGTCGATTTGCAGTTCACCGCATCTGGCTGGCCGCGCGATGCACAAGACAGGCCGCGCGTGCAGGCCGGGGGTGCGGGAAACGCCCGCCGCTGTCACAGGTTGTGGCAGGGACTGATGCAATATCAATCGACCAGCGCGCGCCTTTGGCGCGTTCAGGGGCGTGAAGTTTCCGGTGGAATTTGCCGCTATTTTGCAGAGGCGGGCGAGGAAAGTCGGGGTTATTTTGACTACGATCAAATAAGTGGTGAGGTGACACTTGTTTTGCCTGATGGCGATACCACTTAGGATGTAGATAGTGTGATTATTGCCACAGACAGAAACAGTTAGTTCTATTTGGCACATTATTTGTCTGTTAACATATCGCGCGATTAAAGCCGTCAAGATTCTGGCAGCAAGGGGTGCAGGTCAGTAGGGGTAAGGAGACGCTCCGCCAAATTTTTTAACACTGGAGAGATAGTATGAAACACCAACAAAGTGGTTTTACCCTGATTGAACTGATTGCCGTTATTGTGATTTTGGGCATTTTGGCGGCCACCGCTGTACCGCGTTTTGTGGATTTGTCCACTGCTGCCGAGGAGGCGGCTATTCAAGGTGTTGCTGGCGGGTTATCTAGCGCTTCTGCTCTAAATCACGCGAATAATATTGCCGAAGACGCAGGTTTGACTATCGATACTCCAGTAATAGAAGTGACAAACTGCACCGATGTGGGTGATTTGTTGCAACCCCCACTGGACACAGATAAGTACACTATTACCGCTGCAACGGCTACCGAAGAAGGCACTACATGTACTTTGACTAGTGAAACCGATAATACATTGACTGCGGAATTCATTGCTTACGCTGCGGCTCCAAATACAACCCCTTAAAATCTGAAATTGTGTTAGGTATGTTATGGCAAGGGGCCAGTCGGGCTTTACGCTTATTGAGCTAATCGCCATTATTGTGATTCTAGGCGTTATCGGAATCACAATCTCCGCCCGCATGCCCGACGGCGATATAGCCGCCGTGCAATCAAGCCGCGATGATCTTATCGCGGCTTTATTTTTTGCTCAGCAAAAAGCCATGGCTCAAAGTGATATTTCCCTTGAGATTAATACCGGTAGCGTTTCCGTCGCACGCGGTGGCAATGACATAATCGTTCATCAGGATGCCTACCCTCGGGCTTTTGCGTCAGGCGTAACCGCAACTAACACCTTGAGCTTTGCCTACAATAAGTTGGGGGCCATTGTTGGCCTCACTGAACCGGAACAGGTAACCCTGCAAAAAGGTAGTACCTCGGCCACAATAACCATTGAGCCCAGTGGTTATGCGTATTAGAGACGAGACAAGATCACGTGTTCTTCAGCAGGGCGTCAGCTTGGTTGAGTTAATCGTATTTATTGTGATTATCTCGGTCGCCCTAGCGGGCCTGACGGGCGTGTATCAAATAGCGGTGGTTAACAGCGTCGACCCGATAAAACGGGTGCGCATGTTGGAACTGGCGCAGGCGCAGCTCGATCGCGTTATGGCGCTTCGCTATGACGAAGCTACCCCTTCTGGCGGCGTTCCTGCCTGCGATAGCATTAGCGGCTTAGTCTGCACTAATGTGCCAGAAGCCGATTTGGATGATGTTGATGATTACGCTGGCTTTGGAGACACGCCGTCGCCCGGTTACAGTCGCAATGTTGCGGTACAAACCACAACCTTAGATGGCTCCGCAGCTAAGAGGATTAGCGTTACGGTTACTAGCAGTGACGGTGAAACGCTGACGCTCACCGCCTATCGGGTAAATTTCTGATGCGTAGCATGCGGGGGTTTACACTTATCGAGCTGATAACGGTCATCGTTATTTTGGGAATTGTGAGTGTTATAGGTTCGCAGTTTATCGTTAGTGCGGTCGAGTCTTACGATCAATCCCAAAACCGGGCCAGACTGGCAGCGACCGGTCGTCAAGCCATTGAAAGAATCAGTCGACAGCTACGCGGTGCCATGCCCTACAGTTTACGCATTACTAACGGAGGCGATTGCCTGCAGTTCCTGCCTCTGGCTGCCGGCGGTTTTTATTTACAGCCGGTCCCCACCGATACCGCCATCAGCAGCATTGAGACCAGTCCTTTTACAGTGGATTTTGATCAAGCCGAATACCTGTCTATTGGTGCGTTAAGTCCGTTGGAAATTTACGGTGCTTCACCTGATTCTTTGGCAGTGGTGGCGTCTGTCGCCGCCACGCAGGTAGACTTTAGCGCTCACCAATGGCAACGAAACTCGGAATCTCAGCGGTTCTACCTGGTGGGGCAGCCCCAGGCTTTTTGCCTGGTGAATAGTGAGCTGCGTTTTTACCAAGATCTTGACCCGCAGGACGGTGCCGTTGCGTTGGCGGCAGGTCACAGCCTGATGGCACGAAATGCAAGCGCCAGTGCAGCCGATCCGTTCGTGATTAGCGGGAATACGGCAGAAAACAATTTTCTCGTGAGTATCAACCTGGGTTTCAGCGAGGGTGGAGAGCGGGCGGAGTTTTTTCAAGAGGTGGCGCTTCGAAATGTTCCTTAGTGCACCTTCGTTGGAGCTCAACCGGCAGGGCGGCTTTTTATTGCCCTTCGCTATTTTTTTGTTGGTTGGCCTCAGTGTTATGGCCTTGGCTCTGTGGCGTGTGACGGCCAGTAGTAATATCTCCGCCGTGCAAGAGGTGATCAGTGTCCAGAGCTTTTACGCGGCCGAAAGCGGTGCGCAGCGCGCTATGGCCAGCCTTTTTTTTCCTGACGACTCCGATCGGCAGGCGATAGATAACCGCTGCAGCACTATGACTCTTAATTTGAATTTTGTTGATGACGGCTTGAATCAGTGCTCGGCATCGGTTTCTTGCGTATGTCGTTACGATACGGCATCCACTTGTGACGCTAGCGTTAATGCTAACTACGGCCCCACGGGCGTATCGGCAGAGAGCTTCTATCAGTTAACCAGTGTGGGCCAGTGTGGCAGTGGCAGTACATCCGCTGTGCGCACTCTGGAGGTGGAGGCCTATGCTCCTTAGAGGTGTAACCGCACGATGGTGCCTACTCGGTAGCTTGCTGCTGCCCTCGTTGGCCTGGGCCCAGGCTTGTGAGGATATTTTTACCAGCGGTGTTCAGAGCCATTCCAACAACGGTACTGTTACGCTCCGTTTTCGAAGCGAGGTTAACGGCGGTGGCTCGCAAATCGATACGGTCAACCTAAATACTGCGAACGAGGTTACCTGTGCCGGCGGAACCTGCCAGGCGAGCGGGACGCCGGCGGCGACCAGCAGTCCCTCATTCGTTGTTGGCAGCGGCTCGGAGGGCAATGTTAATGCGACCGGGCCGGTGGGTAACAACACCAATGTCGCCGCTGGCGACTACCGCAATATCAATGTGAGGCAAGAGCGGCAGTTAACCTTTACTACCACCGATGGGCTTTATTTGATGGAAAGCTTGTCGACCAATTATCGCTCATCCATTCGATTCAGGGCTGGTGATTACTGGATAGACGGCGATTTGACCGTTGCGCAGGAAACCAGCATGGAAATGCTCGGTAGCGGCACGGCCCGCATTTTTGTTAATGGCAATGTCAGTTTCGGTTTCCGGGCTGCAACCTCAGGTTTTAATCCGGACCAGCTGCTGATCTATAGCACCGGTAATATTTCTTTGGCGAACGAGGTGGAAATCTCAGGTTTTCTCTATGCGGCGGGTAACGTGCAGGCAAACTTCCGAGCCGCAATTCAGGGAGCTGTTTCGGGCGCTAGCGTCACTTTGGATAACGAAACAACTATTAATTATCCCCAAGGTGTGTTGGCCGATGCGGATTTTGCGCCCTTTTGTAGTGGTGGTCAGCCCCCTGCCGTGTTGACGGGCTACTGGCAAATGGACGAGCCCCAGTGGACTGGGGCTGTGGATGAGGTTTTAGATTCGTCGGGTAATTCGCTGCACGGCACCCCAGTCAGTGCCATGACTGACGACGCGACACCGGCTTTGAGTGGTAATCCCGGCACCTGTGGTTATGGTGCATTTAACGGCAGTACCGACTATATACGAGTACCTCACGATCCTTTACTCAATGGCCTTGAGGGTTTGAGCTACAGCGCTTGGGTCCGGGCCGATACCTGGACCGGGGTGCGCCAGATTATGGCAAAGTCGGTTCACGGCGGCGGTAGTGGTCGTGCACAAATGGGACTTTTCTCTGAAGGTGGTTCACTCAAGGCTAGGGTAGAAACTGATGCCGGGCGTTACGACGTCGCAGCTACGCTTCCGGCGAGTGGTAATTGGGTGCATGTGGCCTCTGTATTTGAGGGCGATGAGTTGAAGCTGTATGTCAACGGTGGGCAGGTTGGGTCGACTAGTTTTTCGCGAACTCAGTTGATACAGACAACTGACCCTTTGATCATCGGCAAGCGAGTGGGTACGGCGCAGTATTTTTTTCAAGGTGATATAGATGAGGTGCGCGTTTATCAGGGCGCACTGACCGCCGACGAGGTGAGTGCGCTCGCCTCCGAGCGACACGAGTGTCTTTTGCCCCTCTGTCCGGGGGATGACGAGCAAATTACCGGTGGTTTGCTGGGTGAATATTACAACAGTACAAACTTCTCTGGTGGCGTCGTGGGAGCGAGGGTTGATGGACCTGTGGACTTTGATTGGGCGTCGGGAAATCCCGGTGTCAACAGTGTCAACGCTAATCAGTTCTCCGTTGAGTGGAGCGGGTATATCCGCGTCACTGAGTCGGGCACCTACCGGTTTCAGACCGACTCCGATGACGGTGTGAGACTCTATGTTGATAATCAATTGTTGATTGAACGCTGGAATGATCACGCGGTACAAACTGATACCAGCGCTGGTGTAGCGCTCTCCGCTGGGCAGGTTTACCCGGTGCGCTTGCAGTTCTATGAAAACGGTGGCTTAGCCGAAATACGATTGCGCTGGCAAACCCCATCAAGCAGTGGCTTCGTCCCCATCGCCCGGGGTTCTACGCCCTCACTTGGCCAGGGGCTTTATTATTGTAAAGTGGATCGGGTTGCCTACTACACCATTGAGCACAGTGGGGAAGGTGTAACTTGTGAGGCCGAACCAATCACTATTACGGCCTTCGACGAATCCGATACACCAGTAGAGCCTCCGGCGGGCACGGTTTTGGATTTGGCTACGGCGCCGGCTACTGGCGCCTGGGTTGGGGGATCGCCTTATGTCTTCGACGGCAACGAGTCACAAATCTTACTGTATTTACAACAGTCGACACCCGCGGTTCTCAATATCAATGTCAGTGATGGCCAGGCGAGTGAAGCTCCCGATGCAGATCCAGACCTTAATTTTAAGGACACGGGGATTCGATTCTACGCCAATAGCGCCACAACAGACCCGATTCCTAATCAAGTGGCCGGCGAGCTGGACCCCGATCCGGTGCTGAGGGTTGTAGAGCGCGATACCGATACGGGCACTTGTGAGGCGCGTGTGCAAAATCAAACCCTGGAGGTCGACTTGGCCCACGAATGTCGCAACCCAATCAACTGCGTGTCGGGGCAGACATTAATCCTCGCGGAGACTGCCACCGCAGCCAATAGCGCCGGCAGCGTGGCCAACTACACCAGCGTCGATCTCAACTTTGATAATCAAGGTTTTGCCGCTGTTCCGCTGGCGTATTCCGATGTAGGGCAAGTGCGGCTGCATGCGCGTCTTGCATTGCCTGCCAGTGGTGAGGACCCGGCGGTCACGGTGACTGGTAGCAGCGATGAGTTCGTCGTCAGACCCTATACTTTGGTTGCCTCGCGAATCGAGCGATTGGACGGCACGCCCAACCCGAGGACGACGTCTGGTTCTCCGGGATTCTTAGCCGCAGGGGAAGCCTTCCGAGTGGTGGTGGAATCACGCAACGCCAGTGGGGTTGTCACTCCCAATTTCGGTAACGAGAGCCCGCGTCAGTCGCCACGTTTGACACTGGAGCAGTTGGTTTACCCAGCGTCGGGGAATCCCGGGGCGCTTGCCAACACGGAGGCCATGAGTATTGTCGGCGCCAACACGGGCTCTTTCGAAAATACCAGTGTTTTCTGGAACGAGGCGGGCAGTTTTACCCTGACTCCAAGGCTGGTCGGTGACAGTTACCTGGCCTCGGGCGATATTGCCAGCTACTCCGAAAGCGAGACAGTAGGTCGGTTTTACCCGCAAAACTATTTCGTCACCGCTTCGAGCTCCGACAACAGTTGCGGCGGTTATACCTATATGGACGAGCCGACTATTTCGCTGAGCTACACCCTGGAGGCGCGCGGACAGGACGTAGGAGTCTTGAGCAACTATGACGACGGGTTTGGTTACACCGGAACGGCGGTGGTCGACTACACGGCCGAAAACGATGACGATGGCAATGATTTGAGCAGTCGCATTAGTGCCGGTACAGAGCCCTGGGTGGGGGGCGTGAAGACGGTTTCTATAACCGATGCATTGTTTACTCGAGGTCCATCGGTTGAGGCGCCGCTGTCGCTGTTGCAGCTTGGGCTTGCACTGAACGATCCGTTGGACGGGCGGCCATTCGCTGACCCGGATATCAACCCCGGCACCATGGGAGATTGCACTGCGTCGGGCAATTGCTCCGCAAGGGCAATCGGTGGGCTTTTGAATTTGCGTTACGGCCGGCTCAATCTAGCAAGTGCCTACGGCCCGGAAAGTCTGGATCTGCCAGTGCCTTTGGCGACTGAATACTTCAACGGTGTGCGCTGGCAGACAAATAGCCAGGACGATTGTACGCAAATCGCCCGCGCGGCCGTGGATTATCCGGCTGGCAGGATCGATGAAGATGCCAATCGCAGTGTAACCATTGGCGCCGGTAGTACTAGGGGTGAATATCCGGGCCACATTGACTCGGATAACCTCAATTTCATCGGTGGTGAAATCGACCACTATTTCTCCGCACCGGGGGCGGGTAACACTGGGCAGTTTGATGTCACTATCGATTTGATCGACTACCCCTGGCTTCAGTTCGATTGGGAAGCCGGCTCGGATACATCGGTTTCTGGCACCTATCGCTTTGGTTCCTACCGCGGCCACGATCGAATTATCTACTGGCGCGAAGTGCTGGATTAGCTTTTTGCTCGATTTTTGCCCGCCTCTCTAAGCCAAGCTTTTTGGCCTGGCTTTTGCTCCTTCCTAATCAAATCTATTTAACTCCCAAAATCACTGCGGATGAGCACAAAAAAAGTGCGTTTGCCCGTATTTTTATTCCATCTGGGTGCGTTTCTCGGTGAGCTGGTGGCGTCATAATGGGGCTTTGGGGGTGTGAAATATGGTGCGGTCGGCACCAAAAGGTGGCAGGTTTGAGTAAAGCTAAGCAAAAGCTCCTGATAGTCGGCAACGGCATGGCTGCAGGTCGTTTTTTAGACGAGTTGATTAAGCGGGATATTTCCGGCTTTGAGGTGACCGTCATTGGCGATGAGCGCCAGGGCAGCTATAACCGGATAATGCTCTCGCCCGTGCTTGCGGGGGAGACCGATGTGCCCGCGATTATCGGTAAACCCAGCAGCTGGTATCGTGATCGGGGTATTCGTTTTGTCAGTGGCGTTCAGGTCAAGGCAATAGAGCGGGAGCAAAAGTGTGTTTTAACCTCTGAAGGTAACCGCCTGCGCTACGATCATTTGGTGCTGGCCGTGGGGTCGCGTCCGGCGAAAATCCCCGCCGAAAACCAGCAGCTGGATAATATCTACAGCTTTCGTACCCTGCGAGATGTGGATCGCTTACTAAATAAAGCGCGCTTTCATGAAATGCACGGGCGTAAAACCGATACCGACGCGCTGGTGATTGGCGGCGGCCTGCTGGGTTTAGAGGCTGCCTATGGCTTGGCGTTAAAAGGCTTGCGGGTTACTTTGGTTCACCGCTCGGGCTGGCTGCTAAACCGCCAGCTCGATCCCACAGCGGGCGGTTATTTAAAGCGCGCCCTGGAAGCGAAGAACATCGACTTTATATTGAGCGATGAAGTGAGTCGTTTCACCGGCACACACGAGTTAAAAGGCGCTGAGTTCAAATCTGGTCGAGAATTATCCTGCAAGCTGTGTGTGATTGCCACAGGCATTACTCCTAATAAAGAGCTAGGGTTGGCAGCTGGCCTAAAAGGTGAGCGCGGTGTGGCAGTGAACGCGTTTATGGCGACCTCAGATGAAAGCATTAGCGCCTTAGGCGAATGCGTGGAGTTTAAGGGCGATACTTTTGGTTTGGTCGAGCCAATCTGGCAACAGTGTATAACGCTGGCCGAGCGCCTATGCCACAACATCAAGCTACCTTTTGAAAATAATCCGGTGCCCACCAAGTTGAAAGTGTCGGGGGTGAATTTATTTTCCGCCGGTGAGTACCTGACCACCGATGAACACCGCGAGCTTATTTACCAAGATGATAAAGCCGGTATTTACCGTAAATTATTGCTGCGCGATAACCGCATTGTGGGCGCGGTATTAATCGGCGATGCTCGCGACGGTCAGGATTACTTTTCCATGCTTACCGAGAAAAAAGACGTGGCCGAGATCGCGCCCTTTTTATTGATGGGACGCGCCTTTTACCAAACCAATGAACAGCCCCAAAGCAGTGACGAGACAGAGGCCGCTTAATGAATTTGCCCGAGAAGTTAATAGCATCCGATACGGTCAATACCACCTGTTGTTACTGTGGCGTAGGTTGCGGGGTAACGGCGGCGGTCGCCGATAACCAAGTCGTAGCGGTAGCGGGAGATAACCAGCACCCGGCGAATAAAGGGCGCCTGTGTATTAAAGGCTCGTCATTGCACGAAACCCAGAGCTCACCCGACCGCTTGCTAAGCCCAATGCTACACGGCAAGCCGGTGGATTGGGATACCGCGCTGGATTACGGCGCCGCTGAATTTCGCGATATTATTGAGCAGCACGGCCCGGATGCGGTGGCATTTTATTTGTCAGGCCAGCTGCTAACCGAAGACTACTATGTGGCCAACAAGCTCATGAAGGGCTTTGTGGGCACCGCCAATATCGACACAAACTCGCGCCTTTGTATGGCCTCGGCGGTGGTGGCTCATAAGCGTGCCTTTGGCTCGGATGCCGTACCCGGCTGCTATGAGGATTTAGAGCAAACCGATGTGCTGATTCTGGTGGGCTCCAACACCGCCTATGCCCACCCGGTGGTGTACCAGCGTATTGCCAAGGCCAAAGAAGAACGGCCCGAGATGAAAATTGTGGTGCTGGATCCGCGTCGCACCGCGACCTGCGAAATTGCCGATATTCACTTGCCGTTGCGTCCGGGTAGCGACGCTTTCTTTTTTAATGGCCTGCTTACCTATCTGGCTGATCACGATGCTATTGATCGGCCGTTTGTCGACGCCCACACCAACGGCTTTGACGAGTCGCTGGCCGCCGCTCGTGGCCAAGTGCCGGACATTACTGCGGCGGCTCACCTTTGCCAGCTCGAGCGCGCCGATGTGGAGCAGGTGTACCAGTGGTTTGCGCAAAATGACAAGGTTGTTACCGTGTTTTCGCAGGGGGTTAATCAGTCCTCCTCTGGTGTGGACAAAGGCAATGCCCTAATTAATTGCCACCTGGCCTCGGGCAAAATCGGCAAGGTGGGGGCGACACCTTTTTCCATTACCGGCCAGCCCAATGCCATGGGCGGGCGTGAGGTTGGCGGCTTGGCGAACCAGCTGGCAGCGCACATGGGTTATGACAAACCCGAGGATATTCAGCGGGTGGAAAACTTTTGGCAAGCGCCAAATATGGCTCGCAAAGAGGGGCTAAAGGCCGTTGATATGTTCCGCGCCATCGAGCAGGGACAGATTAAGGCGGTGTGGATTATGGCCACCAACCCGGCCGTAACTTTGCCTGAGGCTGGCCGGGTTCGTGAGGCATTAAAAAAATGCGATCTTGTTATGGTGAGTGATTGCATTGGTAACACCGATACAGCGAAGCTTGCTGATGTGGTTTTACCCGCGACTACCTGGAGCGAAAAACACGGTACGGTTACTAACTCCGAACGCTGTATTTCGCTGCAAAAAGGTTTTTTGAGTGCACCCGGCGAGGCGCAACACGACTGGCAAATTATGTGTCAGTTCGCCGAAAAGTTAGGCTATGGCGAACATTTTAATTATCGCCACCAAGTAGAAATTTTTCGCGAGCACGCTGCCTTGTCCGGGCTGGATAATAATCACAGTCGCGGCTTTAATATTTCGGCGCTGGCGAATATTGAACAAAATGCCTATGAGAATTTGGCGCCGCTACGCTGGCCGGTTACCGACAGCGCGCCAGCCGGTACCGACCGTCTGTTCGCCGATGGCCGGTTTTACACCCCCGATGGTCGTGCGCGTTTAATTCCTATTGAGGCGCGATTGCCGGTTAATGAACCCGGCGCTGAACAGGTGATTCTGAACACTGGGCGCATCCGCGATCAATGGCACACTATGTCGCGTACCGGCACGGCGGCTAAATTACTGGGGCATGTGGATGAGCCCTATATCGATATAAATCCGCACGATATTGAACGCTTTGGGTTAACAGAAGGGGACTTGGCGGTACTGTCCAATCAGGGGCAGCGCTACTTCGGCCGCGTCAAAGCCACCAGCGCTCAGCGCCCGGGCGAAGTGTTTGTGCCTATGCACTGGAACGGAAAATACGCCGCCTCTAGTTGTGCCGATGCCCTGATTAACGCGGTGGTTGATCCTATTTGTGGGCAACCTGAATTCAAACACAGTCCGGTGCGGCTCAAAGCTTTTAAGCAAGCCTGGAACGGCTTTTTAGTATGCGCCGATGATATTGAACCGGCTGCCGAATATTGGGCCAAAATTACACTCGATGGCGGCTATAAGTTCCGCCTTGCCGATGGCCAGTGTCCGGATGACTGGGCCGAATGGGTGAAAAGTCAGTTTCCCGCTATCGATGACTGGGTTGATGTGTACGACTCGCAACAGCAGTTTTTTCGTGCGGCTGGGTTTGTTGAGGGTAAATTGCAAGTGGTGTTTAGCGCGGCTACGGATAAAGCCACGGCCCGCGAAATGCGTTGGTTGGAACAGCAGTTGGGGCAGCAAATTGACAGTAATACGCGGTTTGCCATTTTGGCGGGCATACCCGGTGGCGGTGTAGAAGACGAAGGCCCTATGGTGTGCTCCTGTTACCAGGTCGGGCAAAACACTATTGCCAAGGCAATTAAAAATGGCTGCAACAGTGTTGAGGCCCTGGGGGAAAAGCTAAAGTGTGGCACCAATTGCGGCTCGTGTATCCCGGAGCTAAAAGCTCTACTGCGCTAATTTGCTGTAAGCGTTTCACCAGATATACATATAGCTCAGACTAAGGCTGTCAAACTGCCCGGCAATGGTTGATTCAACGGCCGTACTGTAGGCGCCGCGAATGGCGTGCTGTTTCGCCAGGGGCTTGAGAAAGGTCAAGCCCGCGCGCGAATTTTTTAGCTCTGTCTGTTTCGGCCCCGCGCCTACTTGCGCCGCCCCGCCCTGATACCAGTTGATATCAAAAGAAATCCAAGTACCGCTTTGCAGCACATGAACCAGATGAAACTCCGATGATAACAGGGGCTCTTGGCTACGAGTTTGGCCTGAAAAGTCATCGTTGTCCTGGTAAAACCAGGCTCCGATCTCTCCTTCGAGTAGCCAGCGATTATCCAGAGGCAGGATAGCCCCGAGCGCTGGTTTTACCGCCCAACGGTTGCTTCCTGCGTTGAATAGCCGGTCGCCATCATATTCTCCGGTGGGAATGCTGACTAACATACTGGCGCCGACAATTAACTCCGGGTTTGCTACCAGTAAGCGGAAATCGTCTCTGTCCATACTGGGAGCGCCTACTAAATTGATGGCCAGACGTGCACGCGGGTCGGCGGCGGCCGTAATTGAACGCCGTTTAAATTCATTATTGATATCGGCGTGTGCTTCGCCGCTGACAAAAGGCGTGTTAAGTTGCAGATTGCCTGTACGCCCGAGCAGATTGAATGTGCGCTGGTAGGTGAGTGATAAAAAGTCGAGTTTGGCTTCAGCGCCTGTGATAGGGGTAGAGGCGTCGGCCAATACATTTCCCTGGGAATGCTGGTAACTTAAAACCACAACATTAGTACCATCGGGCGCGGGCCAATAAGCCCTGGGGGCGAGCTCCTGAGCCTGGCTCAACGACGCTAAAACACATAGCAACGTCATCACAAAGAAAACCGATAAAGGCTTGTGCCTAGTTGCGCCCCTGCGCGGAGATACTCCTGCTCGGGAAGGATTGCTACGGCTCATGTGACATATTCCTCGGCTACTGGCCTTATTAGTTTTACTGCACAATACTTAGCGTAAAAGGGAGCGCTATGTCCAGTACTCGCACTAAGGCGGAGTTAATCCGTCTACATCAACCACACGCTATTGCCCGTCGTTTATCCGATGGGCCGGGCAATAGCTATCTGCGCGATTTTATCTACGGCGCGACGGATGGATTGATCACCACCTTCGCCATTGTAGCGGGTGTGGCAGGTGCTGGGTTATCACCAGCTGTAGTGATTATTTTGGGCGCTGCCAATTTACTCGCTGACGGTTTTAGCATGGGGGCCAGTAACTATTTGGGGGTGCGGGCGGACAATCAGCTTAAAGAAAAAACTCGCCGTGAGGAGTACGAAGAAATTCGCCTCTATCCTGAGGGGGAGCGAGAGGAGGTGCGACAAATATTTGCGGCCAAGGGGTTTTCCGGGGCACAGCTAGAAGATATTGTGACCACCATTACCCGCGATCGGCAGCTTTGGGTAAATACAATGCTGCAGGATGAGCACGGTCTGTCGCTACAGAATCAAAAACCTCTGCATGCGGGCGGGGTCACTTTTATCGCTTTCGTGTTGTTGGGTGCGCTGCCCTTGCTGCCATTTTGTATCGGTGCGCTCATTCCCTCTGTTTCTGCTGAGCCCTATGGTTTGAGCGTTGCGCTTACACTGGTGGGTTTTGTAGTCGTTGGCGCAATTAAAGGGGCGCAGGTGAAACGCTCCCCCGTGTGGTCAGCTTTGGAAACGCTGGCCGTCGGCGGCGGAGCGGCTATGCTTGCCTACTGGGTTGGGCACCTGTTAGGCGGTCTGTGATTCCGGTGGCGTTTCCAGGCGTACGTCTATGGCGAGCTCATCGGCAATCAGATCCAGATTGTCGTACAGATCGTTTAGGTTGACACCGGCAGGTACATGAATAATCCCCGTGGCTTCGAACATAGGCTCGCCGGACCAGGGCATGCTGGAGGTGTCGGTTTCCAGTTCATCTACGCTGATATTGCGCTCGGCAAAAGCCTGGGAAATCTCGGCCACAATACCGGTACGATCCGCTCCCACTACGCTAAAGTGAAACTCTTGATATTGCCCCGCAGCACCGGGGTTGGCCGGTTCTGCCACGACCTGTAAGCCATCCTTGGATAATGCCTTGAGAGCTTGTTGCAAAGCCTGGCGATGTTCCTCAGCGACCCCAACCTGTAGAATACCCGCAAATTTTCCCGCCAGGTGCGACATCCGGCTCTCAAGCCAGTTGCCGTGATGGTCACTGATCACTTTGGCCAGTTTTTGTACCACCCCGGGGCGGTCGTCGCTGATAACGGTAAGAACGAGATACTGGTTCACAGGGTTTCCTTATTGTTGTTCAGTGGCTACATACTGCCCGGTGACCGAGCTTGATTTCTGCCGGGCCGGGAAAAGGCATCAAGGCACAACCTTATCATAGGCGAGTATGATCATTCCTTACCAGCATTTACCCCAAAGTACTCTACAGGCACTGTTAGAAGAATTTATTACCCGCGAGGGCACGGATTACGGTGAGCGGGAAATTGATCTTGCCACCAAGGTGGCACAATTGCTCGAACAGCTAAAACGCGGCGAGGTGGTGATTGTATTTGACCCGGCATTGGAAACCACCAGTCTGGTTGCTAAGCGCGAAGCCGAGGCCATGGGGCTGATGAATGGCTGAGTTAGATTTATTATTAGAGCGTGCCGCCCCCGCAGCGCCCGTACTCGCCCTTGCCCATGGTGCGGGCGCGCCTATGGACAGTGAATTTATGAACCAATTTAGCAGCGCGCTGCTGGCGGCCGGGGTGAGTGTGTGCCGTTTTGAATTCCCATATATGCAAGAGCGTCGTCGCAGCGGCAAAAAGCGCCCACCCGATCGCCAGCCTGTACTTTTGGATGCTTGGCACACAGTGCTCGATAAACTGGCAAACGAGCGGGTATTTATTGGCGGTAAATCCATGGGGGGGCGCATGGCGGCGACTTTGAATAATGAGCGCCAGCAGGCGGGGGTTATTTGTCTGGGTTATCCCTTTCACCCGCCGGCCAAGCCAGACAAGCTGCGCCTGGAACCGTTGCAAAAGCCGGGCTCTCCAGTGCTAATTATTCAGGGCAGTCGCGATAAGCTGGGTTGCCGCGATGAAGTGGCAGGCTATTCATTGGCGCCGAATGTCAGTATTCACTGGCTCGAAGATGGTGACCACGACTTGAAACCGCGGGTTAAAAGCGGTTTTACCCATCAAGCCCACATTCAAACCGCCGCGCACTTAAGCGCCAACTTTATGTTAACGGGAGAAGGTTTGTGAACCACCTGTATTTGCACTGTCGTCCGGGCTTTGAAAAAGAGTGCGCCGCCGAGATTACCGACCTGGCGAATGCCACCGGTTTTTTTGGCTACAGTAAGGCCGAACCCGGCACCGCCTTGGTGACCTATGTCACGCACGAGCCGGAAGGCGCTTACCAGTTAATACGCGAGCTGGATTTTGCCAGCTTAATTTTTACTCGCCAGTGGTTTGCCGGTCAGGCGGTGGCATTGCCTGACCCCAAAGATCGATTGACCCCGCTACTGGCAGAAGTTGAAAAACTGCCCAGCTGCGCCGATTGGTGGAGCGAAACCCTTGATACCAACGAGGGCAAGTCCCTCTCTGCCTTGAGTAAAAAATTCAGCAGACCTTTTGCTCAGGGTTTAAAAGCGCGTTCGTTACTTAGGGCCAGCAGCCCATTGCGTTTGCATTTATTGTTCCTGTCAGGAGCCGAAGCGCTGGTGGGCGTTTCTCCCGTGGCAAACAGCGCCCGCTGGGCGATGGGCATACCGCGGCTGCGTCAGCCATCGCAGGCGCCCAGTCGTGCGACATTAAAGCTGGAAGAGGCATGGCATCATTTTATTCCTGCAGTCGAGTGGGAGGAGCGCCTGGCCGGGGGAATGCGTGGTATCGATCTGGGGGCTGCACCCGGCGGCTGGACCTGGCAGTTGGTCAATCGCGGCATGTTTGTCGATGCGGTCGATAATGGCCCCATGGCAGAGTCGCTGATGGAAACCGGCCAGGTGAAGCATCATGTGGTGGATGGGTTCGTTTACCAGCCTAAAAAGCCGGTGGACTGGCTGGTGTGTGATATTGCCGATAAGCCCGCTCGCGTGGCGCAAATGATTGGTGAGCGGGCGGTACAGGGCCAGTTTCGCGAGGCTGTGTTTAATTTAAAGCTGCCCATGAAGCAACGTTACGCTGAGGTCGTTAAGCTGCGACAGCGTTTGCAAGAACTGTTTGCCGAGAATGAGCTGAATGTACAGCTAGCATTTCGCCAGCTGTACCATGACCGCGAAGAAATCACCGGGCATATTCGCGTGACAGGCTGATTACTTTTTCAGTAGGGTGATTTTCTCAAAGTCGGCGAGCGTGGGATTAAGCTGGTTCAGCGTTTCGTGGCGCTCGTCACTGTAGTACCACTGTTTCCAGTCGTGCAGTGAGCGCCACTTAGACAACAGATAGCGGTGGTTGGGTCTTTGTATGTCTTCCAACGTTTCGCCGTTGATAAACCCCGGAGCTCGGTGCGCCGCCTCCAGCGCCTGTTGTGCGGCTAAGTCGTAATTGCCTTCCATACCGTCGGCGATGTGTCTTTCAACCAAAACGTAGATCATTGCTGGGCTTGCCTTTAATACCGGTTTAGGCGCGCGTCCGATACAATGGCGCCTGAACTTTTATTGTAACGCAAAACCGTCACGGCGAAAGACCCTAGGGCCTGCTAACACTAATTAGATGCGCCTGCTGGAAGCCACTTTTGTTTCCAGCTAGGCGCCGTGAGCGAAGTTTGGTTATTCCAAATAAGCGATCGGCAACAACGCTGGGGATAAAACTGGCTCCAGCCCTTCGGGTTGCGGCTAAAAATCCGCCACTCTGCGTTGCTCGTCGTTCATTTGGAGTTACCAAACCACTCTCCTCGCGCCTTGCTTGGCAAATTTTTAGTCGCAACAGGCTGCATCTAATTAGTGTTAACAGGCCCTAGGGGCTATGAACACTAATGTATTTCACCGTGTTTGATCAGCCACTCAGCAAGCTCAATCCATTCTTTAAGCAGGGCTTGCATCGAGCGCATGGAGCTGGGGGAGTGGCTAGGCGCGGCAAGCCAGCTGTTGCCAATAGACGTGAGGGAAGCGATTATTTTGCCGATTTGTTCAGCGCCCAGACTGTCGAAGAGTAAATAGCCGTCAATGGGGTGATCTGCATGTGGATCCTGTACGTGCACCAGCTCGTTCAGCGAACGCGCGAGGGCGGGCTCGGATTCACGCAGCATGATGGCTGTCAGTTGCAGGGTCTGACTGTAGAGCCCGGATATGGATACGGACGTTTCGGTTGAGCTTTGATACAGCGATGGCATGATACAGACTCCCGCGTCAAAGACGCGCTACGCCATGAAAACGCACACCTGGCGGTGTTCTACAACTCGTCGCTGTTTTATATGAAGAGGGTTGGACAGGGCAACAGTGCAAGTTGCATCACTGTGAGTTTAGCAACGGTTGCCCTGTCCAGCCGCGTATTAATAGATGATCTGACGCTATGAAACAACAGATTGATAATTTTTTAGACACTAGTGGTTTGCTTTGTCCCGAACCTGTGATGATGCTGCATCAGGCGGTGCGCTCGATGGCGGCCGGGCAGGTGATTGAAGTGAAAGCCACGGACCCTTCCACCACTAGGGATATTCCCAAATTTTGTTTGTTTTTAGGGCATGAGTTGATCGAGCAGAGCGAGGCCGAAGGTGCATATAGCTACACCATTCGGCTGCAAAAAGAAGAGTAGGTTAAGTGTTTAAGGTCCTTAACTTTCGTCCACTAACATGGAAATGGCTGCCAGGGCTTCCGGGTCTTCGGCTTTGATTTTGTTGGCAATCTGGTGCTGGAAAAAGTAACGAAATTCGTCGTTTAACTGCGCCGGGTAGAGACAGTCATCACCCGGCAGTACCGGCGTGCTGCTGACTTTACTGGCATCGGTAAGCATGCCGTAGATGTTGCCGTCGTGCAGTAGGCGCCAGCTGACCACCTCCACCAGGGTTAATTGATGGGTGGTTTCATTGGCGAGCACCGCGTGAGTGCCAATGGTGTCCGGCAACTCTTGCACTACGTCGTCGTCATTGTCGCACTCAAGTTCGTAGTATTCGGCGGCGGTTTCCAGCTCGATGATTTTGTGCATGGGAGCGTCGAAAAATACTTCGTCGATTCCTGCATCGTAGTATCCCTCCCACTGACCGTTGAGCGGGTCGAATACATCGGTGCAGGCCACAATGTCGTTGAGCCAGGGTACCAGGCCGACCACTTCGCCGTTGGCGCGTAAACCCCAGGCGAGCACCTTGAGGCTAAACAGTTTGTCGGGGTTGCTCTCGTTGGAGTAGAGCATTTCCAGGCCGTCCAGCTCAGCCGACAGGCGAATAAAACGCTCGTCGTGTAGCTCGCGGTAAGATTTGCCAGAGAAAAAGTCCACGACATTGTCGTTGTGGCTTTTAGTGGGGGTCTTCATAATACACCTCCTGGATGAGGCCGATGACATCGCCGAAGGCGGCGTCGGGAAGGCTAGCCGGAAAATTTCGCGCCATCACTACATAAGGTATATGCTAAACAGTCGTAGCACAATACCTGTGATGCAATTTTTCCGCTGCTTGCCCGCGAACAGATTTGACGTTTACCCAAAGCGCTCAGCAAAGCGCGAACGAGTTTTAGATTTTGACTGCTTTTGTCCCCCAAGTTAGCCATGATTGCCGCGATTTAATTCGAATCTTTAATGAGTGTTTCGAACGCGATGAAGCCACCTGCCTGATCGGCGGCGCGAGTGAGCCGCTTTACACGCCGGCAGGCAAAGGCCAGCCGGCCAAAATTTTCTTTAGCCACGATTACTTTGCCAGTGCGCTGCACGAGGTCGCTCACTGGTGTGTCGCCGGGCTCGAGCGCCGCAAACAGGAGGATTACGGTTACTGGTATGCGCCGGATGGGCGCAGTGCGGAGCAGCAGGCCGAGTTTGAGCGGGTTGAAGCCAGGCCCCAGGCGCTGGAGTGGGTATTTTCGGCGGCCGCCGTTTTCCAGTTTCGGGTCAGTGCCGACAACCTTAATCTCGGCCTGGGGCCCTCAGAGGAATTTAAAGACGCCATTTTCAGTCAGCTCCAGCATTTGAATCAGCAGGGGTTGGCGCCGCGCGCCGCGCGCTTTACCCAGGCTCTGTTAAATTTTTACCGGCCGGGAGTAGACCTGCCGTGGCTGTTTGAAAGCAGCGGGAGCTTTGCGAGGGATAAGCTTTGAGTCTCGCCCCGGTGTGTCTGATAGACGCCTCTATCTACATTTTCCGCTATTATTTTTCTATGCCGCCCAATTGGTTTTGCCAAGACAATGGCTATTCCACCGAAACGGTCTACGGCTATACCAACTTTTTACTGGGCTTTATGGAACGGCACAACCCCCGCTGGGTGGCCGCCTGTTTTGATGAGAGCCTGGGGTCTGGTTTTCGCCATCAACTCTCGCCCGACTACAAGGCCTCCAGGGCGCTGCCCGACGAGGCACTGGCCTTTCAATTAGAGGCCTGCAAAACGGCCACGCAATTGTTGGGTTTGCGCACCTTCGCCAGTGATGCCTACGAAGCCGATGATTTACTCGCCAGTCTCTATCGTGATTGTGCGGCGGACGAGGGGGCTATTGCGCTGCTCAGCCGCGATAAAGACCTGGGGCAAGTTCTGACCCGGGAGCAGGACTTTTTGTGGGATTACAGCGGCGATAGAAAGCACTACCTGGCTGATATCGAAACCCGATTCGGAGTGTCATCTGCGCAGATGGCCGACTTACAGGCACTGGTGGGTGACCCCTCTGACGACATTGCCGGGGTCCCCGGAGTGGGCCTTAAAACCGCCGCCGCGCTCTTAAACCAGGGGCGGAGTTTGCAGCAATTGTTGCAAAATCCACAGCAGATTGCGGATTTTCCCATTCGCGGTGCTCGTACCTTGGCTGTTAAAGTAGCGCAGTTTACCCCGCAGATAGAGCTAGCATTGTCACTGGTCACTCTCAAAGCAGATTTGGCGCTGATAAGCGAACGCAACGATATATCCCGTCGCGTGCCGGATATCTTAGCTTTTACCGATTTTTGCCAGCGTATGGGCTGGCCCGCTGTGGCCAAGCGAGCCCAGCGCTTAATAGATGTACAGGATGAATACCAATGAAAATAATCGCCGATGAAAATATCCCTCTGGTGGAAGAGTTTTTTGCGGCCGACGCGCAAGTTGCCCGTCTGCCTGGGCGTTCACTTACCCGCGAGCAGCTGGGAGACGCCCAGGCGCTGTTGGTACGCTCGGTAACCCAGGTCAATGAGGCGCTTTTGGCGGGGTCAGATATTCAATTTGTCGGTACGTGTACCATTGGCATGGACCATCTCGACCAAAGTTACCTGCATAAACAGAGCATCGCCTACACCAACGCCCCCGGTTGTAATGCCAACTCGGTGGTTGAGTATGTGTACGCCGCACTTTGCCGTCTGAATGTCGACTGGCGCAACCGCACAGTAGGCATTATTGGCTGCGGCAATGTGGGCGGCGCTCTGTACCGGGCGTTAAAGGCTCAGGGGGTTGAGTGTCGTTGTTACGACCCCTTTCTAACTACGGCGGATAACCCGGATTTAACCGACTTGGAAGAAGTGCTGCAGGCCGATATCGTCAGTATGCACACGCCGCTGACGACCACAGGCCCCTATCCTAGCAGGCATTTGTTGACCAAAGAGAAAATTGTGCAGCTCGCCCCGGGCGCGGTACTGCTAAATTGTGGTCGCGGGCCGGTGATTGATAACCAGGCTCTGCTGCAGGTGCTGCGCGAGCGCGATGATTTGCAGGTGGTGTTGGATGTGTGGGAGACCGAGCCCAACTTTTCCCTGCCCTTGCTGGATCGCGTCAGTCTTGGCTCGCCGCACATAGCCGGGTATAGCTTTGATGGCAAACTCAAGGGTACGGCGATGATTTACCAAGCTTTTTGCCGCCACTTTGGGCTGACTGAAAAAACGCATCTGCAAAGCGTTACCCCCCGAGTGGCGAACAATCAGTTGCATACGGACATGAGCGCATCAGACTGGGCGGTTATCTGCGATTTAGTGGGGCAGGTTTACGATATCGACGATGACGACCGCGCTATGCGCAAGCTGGCACGGCAAAATCGCGACCATGGTGTCGACCTGGGGCAGGGGTTTGATTTACTGCGTAAGCACTATGCTATTCGGCGCGAATTTAACAATTACCAGGTGGCCGAGAAAGTAAAAAAAGAGCCGCTGGCGAAATCGCTAGCGGCTTTGGGATTTCATTTGAACAAATGAATATGACTGACAGAGGCGCGGTTACGCTTATCTGCGGCCAGTTTAACGCCAGTTTATGAAATATTTATGACGAAACTCACCCTCGGTTTAATCGTTAACCCCTGTGCCGGCCTGGGCGGCAGCTTGGCCCTTAAGGGCAGCGATGCGCCCGATACCCTTGTGTTGGCGCGGCAGGCCGGAGTGCAGCCGCAGGCACCTTTGCGAATGCAGCGGGCCCTTACTCCGCTGCTCACCTATCGCGATGATGTGCGCTTTTTCACCTTCGCTGCGTCGATGGGGGAAAGCCTTCTGCAGAGTATGGGATTCATCCATCAAGTGCTTGGCCAACCCAAAGGGGAAATCACTCGTGCAGACGATACCCTTCGCGCCGCACAATGTTTCCGGGAGGCTCAGGTAGATTTACTGGTATTTGCCGGTGGCGATGGCACGGCCCGCGTTATTGCCGATGCCGTGGGGATGTCGCTGCCCTGCCTGGGGGTACCTGCTGGGGTGAAAATTCACTCCGGCGTTTACACTACCAGTCCCGAGGCTGCTGGCAGAGTGCTGGAGCGATTGGCACGGGGGCAGTGGGCGCCACTGGTGGAGCGCGAAGTGCGCGATATTGATGAGCGCGCCTTCCGTCAGGGCAGGGTAAAAGCGCGCCATTACAGTGAGCTTTTGGTGCCAGAAATGCCCGACGCCTTGCAGCAGGTAAAAAATGCCGGGGCTCAGGTGGACGAACTGGCTCAATTAGACTTGGCCGATGGTGTCATCGAGACCCTGAACCCAGACACTCTGTATTTGCTGGGCCCCGGCTCGACTACCCAGGTCATTTTGCAGCAGCTAGGGCTCGAAGGCACACTGCTGGGGGTGGATGTTCTCCAAGACGGCAAGCTTCTGGCCTGTGATGTCAGTGCCGCCGATATTCGCCGCCTGCTTGATGGGCACCTAGGCCCCGTGGCTATTATTGTTACTGCCATTGGCGGGCAGGGGCATATTTTCGGGCGCGGCAACCAGCAGCTTGCCTGCGACATTATTGCCCGCGTGGGACGCGAGAATATTCAGGTGGTGGCGACCGCGGAGAAGCTCAAAGCGCTGGATGGCCGCCCCCTGTTGGTGGATACCAACGACCCCGAGTTGGATCGCGCTCTGGCCGGTGTTATGTCGGTAACGACCGGCTACCAAACCCAAGTGCTTTACCCAGTGGGAGATACCTTTTGATACTTGATTCTGCGCCAGTGGCGCGACTATTGGCCGAGTGGGAGGCGCAGCAGGCCCCCGACAGTCGGCGCCTGTTTCACGGTCGAGGCCAGTGTTACCCGGGGTATGAACACTGGGTAGTGGATTACTACCAACCGGTTATCTTGCTGACCCTTTTTGCCACGCCTGCGGCCACAGAGCTGGAGCAGGTGATGGCCGAGCTAAGTCCTTTGTTGGGTAAGGCCGCCACTGCGGTATTGCTGCAGCGGCGTTACCTGAGCGGTGCCCCGGCAGAAGTAATTTACGGCGAGATGCCAGCAAACTGGTTTGCCAGGCGGGGTGATTTGCGATTTCAGCTGGCGCTGGAAGGACAGCAGAACCCGGGCTTTTTTCTCGATATGGAGCCCGGCCGACAGTGGTTGGAGCAGCGCGCTGAAGGCAAGCGCATTCTCAATTTGTTCGCCTACACTTGCGCTTTTTCGGTGGTGGCGGTGGCAGCTGGCGCGGACTGTGTAGTTAACGTGGATATGAGCAAAGCGGCGCTGGCACGCGGGCGGGATAATCATCATTTGAATGGACTGGATAAAAAGCGCAGTCAATTTCTGCCTGAGCAGATTTTAAAATCCTGGAGCCGGGTGCGCCGCCCCGGACCTTACGATATTGTGATTTTTGATCCGCCGAGTTTTCAAAAAGGCAGCTTTGTAGCTAGCCGCGATTACGCCAAACTGGTGCGACGCTTACCCGAGCTAATGCCCGCAGGCGGCGATGTATTGGCCTGTTTAAACGCCCCGGAGTTGGGGCCCGAGTTTATCGCTGAGGTCTTTGCCGCTGAATGCCCTGAGGCTAGTTTTGTCGCGCGGTTGCCGGGCTCGCCTGATTTTCCCGATGCCGACCCTGCGCGACAGTTAAAACTGTTGCACTACGCTTATCCGGGTCTTAACGATTCAGCAGAATCTGCATAATGGCATCCACTGCGTTTGACGAGCCACCTTTAAGGGCGGCGCGCACAAGGTCGATGGCCGGGGCAAAATCTCCGTCGATATCGCTGTTGTCCAGTATCGGGTCAAGTTGAGCATTAATGTGCGTGGCCTGATTTGCCAGGCGTGAGCGGCAACTAATAAAACCGCTGAGTAAGGTAAAACCCTTATGAGTTAGCGTGACCTGGTCGACAGCTTCCTGACGAATAGTGTCTTCGTAGCGGATATAGCCTTCGTCGGCGAGCCAAATTAACGCACTTAAACATGCCATATGCCGCGGACTGTGGAGGCCAAACTCATCGGGTGAGTCCGGCCCGGCAATGTCTTCTACAAACAGCGTTAGCTTGCGGGGAAAGCTGTTGTAAAGCAGGTTGAGCGCCTTGGCGGTGTCCTTATGAAAGTCGCTGATATGAATGTCGCCCATTGATTCTACTGCCTGTTACTGCGTGTAGCGCTCTAAAAAGTGTCCCAACCGCTCGATGGCGCGGGTCAGTTCATCTTCGCGGGGCAGGAACACGATGCGTAAGTGATCGCGCTCTGGCCAGTTAAAAGCGGTGCCCTGGACCAGCAGAATTTTTTCCTGAATCAGAAAATCCAGCACCATCTGCTGGTCGTCGATAATTTTGTGACGGTTCAGGTCGATTTTGGGGAACAGGTACATGGCGCCCTTGGGTTTTACACAGCTCACACCCGGTAAGTCGGCCAGCGCTGCCAAGGCTGCATCGCGCTGATCGCGCAAGCGGCCGCCGGGAATAATCAGCTCGTTAACGCTCTGATAACCGCCGAGTGCCGTTTGCACCGCGTACATGGCCGGCACATTGGCGCACAGGCGCATGGAGGCGAGCATCTCTATGCCTTCGAGGTAGTTTTTGGCTTTGTGTTTGGCGCCGCTGACTATCATCCAGCCAGAGCGAAAACCCGCTAAGCGGTAGGATTTGGACAGGCCGTTGAAGCTGATGCACAAGGTATCGCGCACTAAACGCCCCAGGGGCACAAATTCGGTGTCATCGTAGAGAATCTTGCTGTAGATCTCGTCGGCAAAAATAATCAGGCCTTTTTCTTCGGCCAGCTTCACCAGTTGCTCGAGAACCTCCTGGCTGTAGACCGCACCAGTGGGATTGTTGGGGTTAATCAACACAATGCCGCGGGTTTTATCGGTGATCTTGGCTTTAATATCGTCAATGGCCGGATACCAGTCCGATTGCTCGTCGCACAAATAGTGCACGGCCTTGCCGCCCGCCAGATTTACAGCGGCGGTCCATAGAGGGTAGTCCGGGGCCGGAATCAGCATTTCATCGCCGTTGTTGAGCAGCGCTTGCATCGACATCACAATCAATTCGCTAACGCCGTTACCGAGGTAAATATCGTCAATGTCTACGTTGGGAATACGCAGTTTCTGGCACTCTTGCATGATGGCTTTGCGCGCCGCGAATAGACCGCGAGAGGCGACGTAACCCTCGGCATTGGGCAGGTTGTAAATGACATCTTGGATAATTTCATCGGGCGCCGAAAAACCGAACGGCGCTGGGTTGCCGATGTTCAGTTTCATGATGCGGTGACCTTCTTCCTCCAGCCGATAAGCGTGCTCAAGTACGGGTCCGCGAATGTCGTAGCACACGCCATTGAGCTTGTCGGATTTTTTAATCGTATTCATTTACAGTAAACTGCCTTCAAAATAATTTGAGCCCGCGCACTATTTCTGCGCCAAATGGTAGCAATCATCCTGTTTGCCGGGCGTAGGTGTCAAGGAAATCATTATGTCCGAGTCCGATAAGTTCTCAGAAAGCTATTTTCGCGAAAAGCTCTCCCCCGAAGAGTATTACGTACTGCGGGAAAAGGGCACCGAACGCCCATTTACCGGTAAATACTGGAACGTATTTAGCGACGGGCAATACCGCTGCCGCGCTTGTGGAGAGCCTCTGTTTGAATCGCAGACTAAATTTGATGCAGGCTGCGGCTGGCCTAGCTTTTACGCCCCTGCAAGTGAGGGCGTGATTCGCGAAGAGTTTGACGCGAGCCACGGCATGCGTCGCACAGAAGTGTTGTGTCAAAACTGCGGCAGCCACTTGGGGCATGTTTTTCCGGATGGCCCAGCACCGACGGGTTTGCGCTACTGTATTAACTCAGCTTCTATTGAGCTGGAAGAGACCGATCAGTCGTAAATCTGCTTTTTCTTCCAGTCTTCGTCCTCGTCAAACGCTTCCCACTGCTTCTGAGTTTTTTGTTCCTCCTCAGCGGTGGGGTCGGGGATAGCCTGCTGCTCACTGTATTCCGACTCCAGCTTGTTAATAATTGCGCTGAGTTGCTCTACCTGTTTTTTAACGTTTTGCCGCGCCGCTTCTTTTAACAGTAGTTTGTGCGCCAGCGTGTAATAGTGGATGGCTAGACGCAGTTTATTTTCACTGCGCGCCTGCTTGGCTTGTTGGGTGTAGCTGTCAATGGTGCTTTGTAGCAAGAGGCGACGGATTTGCGTGCTGTAATGGGTTGACTCGGCCTTGGGTAGCCGGCCTTTTTCGCTTTGGCTGGCAATGTAGCGCTGTAATTCCTGCAGTAGGGGCCGGGTCTGGGTAACTTGCTCAGGGTTCAGGCGAACCTTCTCCTGGGTGCTGGGCAGGCTCTCCATCTGCTTATTAAATAGCTGAAATTCAGCGTCGTGACCGCCTTGTGGCTCCAGCCTGGCAAGCTGTTCGCTGGTGTTTAGTAATATACGGTAGACAAACTTGTGCAGATCGTCGGAGAGAAAGCCAAGCGGAAAGCTCTTCGCCATATGCTTGAAGAGCGCCTGACGCTTGTGCAGCGCGCTGAGAACGCGATTTTGTTGTTTGCGCTTTTTCGCCAGGTGCTGGTTGATAAAAACATAGCAGACCAGCGCGGTCAGCAGAAATACCAGCCCGGCGATCAGATATACAGATGACATTGTCTATTACCGGTGAACGATCAAAGCTTGAGAGTATCGCATTTTGGCTTATGGCGCAGCATTACCTTATTCGCCTGGGCGCCTTAACGACTGTGAGTTGAGCGCCTTTTAGGCGCTTTGAGGTTATCTTGAGCAGTTCGGCCGACAGCTCTAAGTCATTGTTTAAGCTCTTAAAAAAAATCGTTACGAAAGTGTTGACAGCTGGCGTTGGTCTACTTAGAATGCGCCCCTCTTTTGACGAGACGCTTGTCCCCTTCGTCTAGAGGCCTAGGACACCGCCCTTTCACGGCGGTAACAGGGGTTCGACTCCCCTAGGGGACGCCATTGCGGAAATAGCTCAGTTGGTAGAGCACAACCTTGCCAAGGTTGGGGTCGGGAGTTCGAGCCTCCTTTTCCGCTCCATTCCCCCTTTTGGGGGCGGCAGTGTCAAAGTTAAAAGAGAGATAGGTTAAGTCCTAAGTCCCCTTCGTCTAGAGGCCTAGGACACCGCCCTTTCACGGCGGTAACAGGGGTTCGACTCCCCTAGGGGACGCCATTGCGGAAATAGCTCAGTTGGTAGAGCACAACCTTGCCAAGGTTGGGGTCGGGAGTTCGAGCCTCCTTTTCCGCTCCAAATTCGAAAGGGCCAGCGCCATGCGCTGGCCCTTTTTTGGTTTGAGCGACTGCCAGTATTTGACGGCTGCGGCGCGAACACCAACGCTGTTCAGCGTTCAGCGTTCAGCGTTCAGCGTTCAGCGTTCAGCGTTCAGCGTTCAGCGTTCAGCGTTCAGCGTTCAGCTGTTATACTCCCCCGCCTCAGTGCAGACCTAATACCCGGGTGCGCTCCTGTTCGTAGTCAAAGGCCTGTTCTGTGGCTATAGACTCGTGCAGTTGTTCATCCAGTTGCTGAAATTTCTCAATTTCCTCATCGGGCATATAGTGCAGACAGTCGCCGCCGAAGTGCCAGAGCAAATCGCGTGGCAGTAGCGGTGTCAAATGTGGGTAAGCTGCCACAGTGCGGCACATCAGCAGTTGACCTGTTTCGGCGTATTCAATGCCGCTGAGTTGGGGCAGCGACTCTAATTGCTGCAAGTACTGCAGGGCATCTTGGTCGCAGTCGTCATGAATAAACGGCGGTTGCTGCTGCACGGCGTAAATAAACCGCGCCAGCAATTGTTGCATGGCTTGGCGATAGGTATCGGCGGCACTGGTGTTCGACATTTCGGCTCCAGAGAGTGAGTTCAGTCATCTAGTTAGTAAGTCAATTCAGGGGTCATTATGACAGCTGCGCTTGCGATTAAAAATCTGCGCAAAACTTACGGCAATAATTTTGAGGCGCTTAAGGGGATATCCCTGGAAGTCCAGGCCGGCGATTTTTTTGCCGTGTTGGGGCCAAATGGGGCCGGTAAATCTACCACCATTGGCATTATCTGCTCGCTGGTTCGTAAGAGTTCGGGACAGGTGAGCGTATTTGGACACGATATCGACACCGACTTTTCCTCTGCCAAGCAAGAGCTGGGTGTGGTGCCGCAGGAATTTAACTTTAGCCAGTTTGAGAAAGTACGCGATATTGTTTTGCAGCAGGGCGGCTACTACGGGCTGCCGCGTGCTAAGGCGGCCGAGCAGGCCGACAAATATCTAAAGAAACTGGGGCTGTGGGATAAACGGGACACGCCCGCGCGCATGCTGTCAGGCGGTATGAAAAGGCGCCTGATGATCGCCCGCGCATTGGTGCATGAGCCGAAGGTATTAATTCTTGATGAGCCTACCGCTGGAGTGGATATCGAATTGCGCCGCTCCATGTGGGACTTTTTGCGGGAAATTAACGCCCAGGGCACGACGATTATTCTCACCACTCACTACCTGGAAGAAGCCGAAAGTCTGTGCCGTAATGTGGCGATTATCGATCATGGAGAGATCGTGCAAAACACCAGTATGAAATCACTGCTGAAGCGTCTGAATAAAGAAGTGTTTATTTTTGATGTGGCGGGGGACTTAAAGTCAGCCCCTGAATTACCTGGCCACGCGGTAGAGTGGTTAGACGAGCATTCGTTTGAGGTGGAAGTGGAAAAAGGTCAGAGTCTCAATCATTTGTTTGCTGCGCTCACTCACCAGGGGGTAGAGGTAGTCAGTATGCGCAATAAGGCCAATCGTTTGGAAGAGCTGTTTGTGTCGCTGGTGGCCAGTAGTCGTGCGGAGGTGGCGAATGGAGTTTAATGCTCAGTTGGTGGCGCTTGCCACCATTGTTCGCAAAGAGATAAAGCGTTTTTCTCGTATCTGGGTGCAAACTCTGTTGCCTCCAGTAATTACTATGTCGCTGTACTTCGTGATATTCGGCAAATTGATTGGCTCGCGGGTCGGCACCATGGATGGCATAAGCTATATGCAATTTGTAGTGCCTGGTTTAATTATGATGTCGGTGCTGACCAACTCCTACTCAAACGTTGTGTCGTCATTCTTTAGCGCAAAATTCCAGCGCTCGATTGAGGAATTGCTGGTGTCGCCCACACCCAATGTCATTATTTTACTGGGCTATTGCGCCGGTGGTATGGCACGTGGTTTGTGTGTAGGTGCTCTGGTAACGGTTGTCGCCCTGTTTTTTACCGATATTCAGGTGTATAGCTGGTGGCTTACGGTAAGTATTATTTTCTTAACCTCGTTGTTTTTTTCTCTGGCGGGTTTTATTAACGCAGTTTACGCCAACACCTTTGACGATATCTCCATTGTCCCCACCTTCGTGCTAACCCCGCTAACGTATCTTGGTGGTGTGTTCTACTCGGTGAGTTTACTGCCGGAGTTTTGGCAATGGGTGTCGCAGTTAAATCCTATTTTGCATATGGTCAGTGCGTTTCGCTACGGCCTGCTGGGCAGCGGCGGTGAAAACCTAGGCTTTGCCTTTGCCGGTTTGATTGTGTTTACCGCAGTATTGTTTGTGGTTGGGTTGCACTTGTTGAAATCGGGCAAGCGTTTGCGGGCTTAGGCGGAGGTATTATGGCGACTATTCAAGACAGCCCACTGGGCAAAACCAGCGCGTATATTGCTCAATACGATGCTTCGTTGTTGTACCCCATCGCGCGCAGCAGTTCGCGTGGGGCGCTTGGTCTCAAAGACGCGCTGCCGTTTTGTGGCGAAGATATCTGGAACGGCTATGAGCTCTCCTGGCTCAACCCCAAGGGCCTACCGCAGGTGGCGCTTATCGAATTTGCTTTGCCCTGCAACAGTCCCAATATTGTTGAGTCCAAGTCCATCAAATTGTATTTGAATTCGTTTAATCAGAGCCGTTTCGAAAGTTTTTCCGAGGTTCAAGCGCTTATTGCGCGCGACTTGTCTGCGGCCGCTGGTGCTTCTGTGGCGGTGGAGCTGCGAACGTTAAACCAAGGCTTTGGCGGCATTGTAAACTTCGCCCAAGCGCCGTTTAACGCACAGTGCCTGGATGAGCTGGATATTGCGGTGGAACAGTACAGCCCCGATCCTCAGCTGCTCTCGGCGAGCCAGGGCGACGGAAGTAGTTGGTACAGTAACTTATTAAAATCTAATTGCCCGGTAACCGGTCAGCCAGATTGGGCCAGTGTGTGGGTCCGTTGCACGGGGGTGGATATCAATCCCGAAGGGCTGTTGCGCTATATCGTTTCCTATCGCGAGCACCAGGATTTTCACGAACACTGTGTAGAGCGGATTTTCTGTGATCTGATGGAGCAGTGCCAGCCGCAAAATCTGGAGGTGTACGCGCGCTACACCCGCCGCGGCGGTTTGGATATTAACCCCTATCGTTCCAGCTTTGAAAACGCGGCGCCCAGAGTAAGACTGATCAGACAATAACCTTGTCGTCGAGCTTTTCAGCGGCTTTTTTGAGCGCGGTAATAACGCGGTCTTTGTCGTAGTTTTTAACTTTATCTAGGTCGAGGTACATGGAAAAGCCCTCGGCTCGGTCCTCAAAGTAGGTTTGGTTGCGCCCTAAGTCCTTGCGCAGCCCGGCTACTTGGTAAACTTTAACCGGCGCGCTAAAGCCTTTTACCGTAATCTCACCTTTATCGCGACACAGTACTGAGTCTTTTACCAGAGACCAGGTTTCGTGGGAGATAAGAATCTCATCCGGATCGGCGGCCGATTCCAGGCGGCTGGCCAAGTTTACGTGGGTGCCCAGTACGGTGTAGTCCAAATGACTGGATGTACCAAAAGTGCCCACGGTGCAGTAGCCAGTGTTAATGCCCATGCGAATTTGCAGCGGCTTTTTGATACCCTGATTCCACCATTCTTGCTGCAGGGATTTCATGCGTTTTTTCATCGCGATGGCCATTTGTACGCAGCGTAAACAGTCATCTTTTACGCCTTTGCTGGCGCTATCGCCAAACAATACCATAACCGCATCGCCCATAAATTTATCGATGGTGCCGCCGAAGTGAGCAACAATCTTGGTCATCTCGGTCAAGTATTGGTTGAGCAGTTCGGTAAGCGCTTCGGCTTCCATCTCTTCGGAAAGCTGGCTGAAATCTTTAATGTCGGAGAAAAAGACGGTTATTTTTTTACGCTCGGCCTGCAGAGTTTCGTCGCGCCCCTGATTTACCGCCTGCCACACGGCGGGGGCTAGATAGCGCGACAGCTTATAGGCGCGGATTTTGTGCCATTTTTGTTCGTTGACGAGTTTGGCGTTGTTAAGTTTTAAGCGGTGGAAGCGTTGGTGCATATAAGCTGCGTAGGCAAGAAAATAAGTCAAAATGCCAATCAGGCTGACAGCGCTGATTTCAAAGTTGCTGTTAAAGATTAACTGTGGTTTGTGCACTAAAAGGCTGAGTCCCACCCCGCAGGCGAGAGCCGTGTTGTCTTCCAGCCAGCGCCGCAGACCGCCATTTAGCAGCGCATTGAACTGAATCATGGCAAAAAATAAGATGCAGGGCAGGAGGGAGAAGTTAATAAGGTTAAGAATGACCCCGACAATAGCGGCATCGGCGTACGCGAGCCAGCGCTGAGTTTTTTGCTGCTGCTCCGGTTCTTGCCGACGAGTGTAGGCGAAGCTGCCGTAGGCATAAAGCAAAAGAAAAATAATCGCCGCGACATAAATCCAGTTAATGTCTTTCCAGTCCATCATTGCCGCCAGGGTTCCACCGGTGGCAAAGCACATAAGGGTGCGGAAATAATACTGCTGCAAAGTAGAGTCTGTGTGTTTTTGTTCGTCGGCTGTAATCATTGTCGTTCGGGCCTGGGTCGCGCGTAGTGCGGATGAATCCGGAGCAACATCTTATACACTAACCGCCTTGGGCGTCTATGCTGGATGAGGTTATGTTGAGCCTTTACTGCGCAGCTCCAGGTAGCGCTCTTCGAGCTCGGTGTACTGCGCTTGCAGCTCTGTATAGCTCTGTTGCAGCTGTGATAGGGCGGGGCTGTCGTCTCTATTTGTAGTATCTTTTAATTCTAGGTTCTCTTTTTCCAGGGTTTCTAGGTGTAGTAAAAGATCTTTAGTTTCCAGGGTGAACTGATGCAGCGTGGCGCGCATTTCCTCTATCTCCTGGTCTTTATCGGCGCCGCCTTCCTGCTGGTTTTCCAGTTCGTTAAGTTTAGAGATAGTGGCTTCCAGTTCGCTTTCTAGTAGCTGCACGCAGGTTTCCGACTCTTTGACATAGCGCAGCTGCTGTTCCAGTTGCCCCTGCAGCTGTTGGATAACGGCCTCCTTTTCTTCGGCACTTTGAGCGTCTTGCAGTTGTTTTTGCAGCTTGCCAATAATTTTGTGTTGATCTGCGGCGACATTGCGCAGCTTGTTTAATTCTTCGGCCGTGCGAGGGTCGGCGCGGGTGACAGTAACTAGTCTGGTTGCGTCGCTTTGTCCTGTGTCAGTGGGGGCGCTAACGGCTGACGTAAAATGTTGATGAATGTCGTCGTAGAGGCTGTTGTACTGGTTGAGTAGTTGGTTAAATTTTTCCGGATCCTCGACCTCAGCGCTCATAGCCATGAGTTGCTCGTAATATTGCTGCGCCTCGCTACGGGCATGCTCCCACTGCTGTTCCATATCGAAGAACAGCTTTTTAAACTTTTCTAAGTTTTGGATGCGCTTTTGTGCCTGCGCCAGTTCTGGGGCAGTCTCGTCAGAGGCTTGTGTCTCTAATAGGTTGTGCAGTTTTTCGTCGGCTTGTTCCCACGTGCCCTCGGCAGCTTCGGGGCCTAGGTGTGAGAGCAGGTGGTAGTGGATAGCCGCCAGCTGAGCGCTGGGAGACAGGTCCCTGCTGGGAGTGTTGATGTCGGCCTCAGGCTCTTGATCGTAGAAATGTTTGTAGGCGCTCTTTAGTTGGTGGTCGAGAGGGTTTGGGGTTTGATTGTCTGCAGCGGGCGCCTCTAAGCTCTGGCGCAGTTGCTCTTGTTGACGGTTGAGAAGGCGTCGCAATTTGCGTAGGTGGAAGAAGCCCAACAGACACACGAGTATTAGTGCCAGAACAATTTCCAGTCCGACAATCAGCAAGATTGATGGTATCTGCATGTGACCTCAAATAATTGTTATGGCCCAGCCTGTCTGTACATAAAGGTTATTATGGTCTAAGCGGCTTAGAAGTGCGAATTCTTGCGCCGAAATAGGTTGTGAGCTTGTTACAATAGCGTTTTTGGCGATTTTGGAGTGGTCAATGGATGCGATAACCGCATTAACTCAACGAGTGTCGGTGGCTAAACTGCAGGAGCCTGGGCCATCTGAAGAGCAGTTGGCTCAGATGTTAGGTGCGGCTGTCAGAGCGGCAGATCATGGTCTACTGCGCCCCTGGCGCTTTTTGTTGGTGCAGGGCGAGGGTCGCCAAAAGCTGGGGCAGGTGTTTTGTGAGGCGGCGGTGGCGGACTCGCCTCATATGAGCGAAGCTGCCCAACAGAAGTTTCGCAATATGCCGCTGCGGGCACCCTGCCTATTACTGGTGATTGCCTCAGTGCAAGAGCATCCCAAAGTGCCTGCTCAAGAGCAAATAATCTCGGCCGGAGCGGCGGCGCAAAACATTATTAACGCTGCCTATGCCTTGGGTCTTGGTGCTATGTGGCGTACTGGTGATATGGCATACAACCATAGGGTCACCGACGCATTGGGGCTGGGTGCCAACGAAGAGCTGGTTGGGTATATTTATCTGGGCACTCCGGCAACCTCCCCGGCAGAGCCTAAAGCTCCAGACGTTGCGTCGTTACTGCAGGTCTGGCCCAATAAGTAATTGCGTTTCCAATTATGTTTGTGTAGGATTGCGCCCTTCCTAAACGGGGGTAACCCTTTGTTTTCGGCGGATAAACCGCTGCAAAATAAAAAAACTGCCGTTTGCATTGGTGAGGTGGCCGAGTGGTCGAAGGCGCACGCCTGGAAAGTGTGTAACGGGAAACCGTTCGAGGGTTCGAATCCCTCCCTCACCGCCATATAAAATAAACCGCCGCAGGTAAAATCACCTCCGGCGGTTTTTTATTGCGCAAAAGGCTGTGCGGGAGGCGTTCGAATCCGAAAGAGGGTTCGACCAAACGCCGGGAGCGTTTGGTACCGAGCGAAGCGAGCCCGAAGGGCAGGGCGCATGGACGCGCCCTGGTGTCTCCCTCCCTCACCGCCATATAAAACAAACCGCCGCAGGTAAAATGACCTCCGGCGGTTTTTTATTGCGCCAAAGGTAAGCGGGAGGCATAAGTATGAGGCTGTGTTTGTCATTATCTGATTCACTCAGCGGCGCCTTAACCGCGGTGGTTGAGTGTATGATCGACAACTTGATCACCGCTTGGTCGATAGCCGCTAAAATTTGCAAAAAAGCTGATTTTTTTCTTATAAGCGCTTGACCTTGGGCAGGTGACTAACTACTATACGCGCCTCCTAACGACGCACTCGTAGCTCAGCTGGATAGAGTACTCGGCTACGAACCGAGCGGTCGGAGGTTCGAATCCTCCCGAGTGCGCCATATAAACAAAAGCCCAACCGTAAGGTTGGGCTTTTTTTATGTTCGCTCACACGACTAGCTAGACCCGCTAGCCCGACAATCCGTAAGTGCTGCAGTTTGTCTGGGCCCACGATGGTGTCAGCATAGCGGTGGCATTAAGAAGCAGGCAGAACTCTCTGGCCGAGTGGCATATACAAAAACCTGAATCGAAATATATAGGGGCATCCCTCAGGGTAGGCGGTGATCTGGTCGTTCAATCTATAAGCTTCTTATATCTTATAAATATTGATTAGTGATTTAATCCCTTTGGCAGGCTAGAGGTGCAGCTATTTACGTTACAATAAGGTAACAAAAGCAAAATAATAAAAAGCTCGCCACTGTTTGGCGGGCTTTTTGTGTTTTTGTAGTAATGAACCTGCCCGATGGAGCTAGAGGTAATAGAGGTAGATGAACAAGGTAAAGCAGTACTTGTTGTTGATGTTAATGAATTTTCGTGTTGTTCGCCGCGGTAAATTGAGCGCCTTTATGGGATTGGAAGGTGTGCGTGGCAATGTGTTTTGGGTGTAAGTAGGGTTTAACTTGCAGCCAGGCTCCTGGAAAAAGCTTTAGCCCCCGCCCTGCGGGGGCTTTTTGTATCTGGGCTATGCAGGTAATCTGGAGCCGTCAAGAGATAATGGTGGAGAGAGTTATGCGAGTGTCAGGGGTCGTTCTGCTAAGCCTGCTTTTAAGTTCCTGGGTTTGGGCTGATATGTCCGGTTACGCCCAGGTGAGCGAAGACGGCAAGGCTGCTGTGGCGACTGTACAGCCACGCGCGACCGAGGCCGCCATGGCGGTGTTGCGCGAAGGTGGTAATGCGGTGGATGCGGCAGTAGCCGCCGCTCTGGCACTGGGGGTTGTGGATGGCCATAACTCGGGTATTGGTGGCGGCTGTTTTGCCATTGTGCACTGGGCCGATGGCACCATTGAGGCGCTGGATGGGCGCGAAATGGCTCCCGCTGCCGCCAGCCGAAATATGTATGTAAAAGATGGCAAGGTGATAAAAAGCTTAAGCCGCACCGGGGCGCTGGCCTCGGGTATTCCAGGGTCGGTGGCGGTTTACGACTACATGCTGCAAAAAGGCGGGGCGCTGCCTCGGCAGAAAGTCTACGCCCCCTCTATTGAGTTGGCTGAGCGGGGTTTTGCCATTGATCAGATTTATGCCGATCGCCTGGCTCGGCATCGAGAGACTTTGGCAAGGTTTGCCGGTTCGGCTGAGGTGTTACTGAGCCCAGAGGGTAAGCCCTGGCCCGCAGGCCATAGGTTGCAGCAACCCGACTTGGCTGCCACTTATCGTGCCCTGGCTGAGCAGGGCGCGGATTACTTTTATCACGGCGATTTTGCTCGGGCGGTAGAGCGCTGGATGCAGGCCAATCACGGATTGATAACCGCAAAGGACTTTGCCAATTATCAAATGTTGCAGCGTACGCCTGTACGCAGCCAGTATCGCGACTATGAAGTCATTGGTTTCGGTCCGCCCAGCTCTGGTGGGGTTCATGTGGCCGAAATTCTCAATACGCTTGAGCCGTTCGAGCTGGCCAAGCTCGATGAAGTGTCCCGCTATCACGTGATTGCCGAGGCGATGAAGCTGGCTTTTGCCGACCGGGCCTACTGGTTGGGGGATCCAGCATATGTGGATGTTCCCAAAGGTCTGGTGAGCAATGCCTATGCTCGCAAGCGCGCCGAGCTGATCAGCCTGGAAAAGGTGATCGACAGCGCTACGCGCGGCACTCCAGCAGATGCCAAAACCAATCTGTTTGATAAGCACACCACCCATATTGCCACGGCTGACCGTGCGGGTAATTGGGTGGCAATTACCACCACAGTAAACACCGACTTCGGCTCTAAGGTGATTATCCCGGGCACTGGAGTGGTAATGAATAATCAAATGGACGATTTTGTCGCCCAGCCCGGCGTGGCGAACATTTATGGTTTAGTTGGGAGTGAGGCTAATGCTATTGCGCCGGGTAAGCGGCCGCTGTCGAGTATGAGTCCGACCCTGTTGTTAAAAGAGGGCAAGCCGGTAATGACGCTTGGGGCGGCAGGCGGTCCGACTATCATTACCCAGGTTGTGCAGGGCATTATTCAGCATATCGACTTAGGTAAACCGCTCTACGAGGCGTTAGCCAGTGCGCGTATCCATCATCAGTGGCAGCCGGATACGTTATATCTGGAGCCTGTGGCCAGTGATGCCTTGCGCGGCGGGCTTGAAGCTTTGGGCCATACTGTTAAGCCGCTGGGGCCCTACGGATCGACTCAGGCTATCGAGTGGCGCGATGGAAAATTTACGGCCGTATCGGAGCCGCGCCTGGAGCAGCGCAATAAACATTAGGCGCGGATGCGTGCATCGGTGGTGTCTGCCAGCTGCCGTTGGAAAGCCGCTTCCAGCGCTTGTGGGTTCCTCTCACGCTTGATGGCTTCGAAAAAGTCACGGGCTTCGGGGTAATTTAGCCTTAAATACATAAGCCATTGCTTGATGCGGTTACCGGCGTGCTTTTGCGGGTAGATTGGTAGGCTAATGCGAAAGTAGTGGTGCAAGATTTGACAGGCTTGATGCCAAGTCATTGGGCTGGAATGGGTTCCGGTGAGGTAGGCTTTGATCTGCTGAGCCAGATTCGGGCAGGCCAGCAGGCCGCGCCCGAGCATAATATCGTCGCAGCCAGATTGTGCGCGGCACTTTTTATAATCCTCCACGCTCCAAATTTCACCGTTGGCAATAACGGGTATAGTGAGCTTTTGCTTAATCTCGCCAATACACTCCCAGTAGGCTGGGGGCTTGTAGCCATCGGCTTTGGACCTGGCGTGTACGGCGAGTTCATCGGCACCGGCGTCTTCGCAGGCGCGGGCGTTATCCATGTAGTTGGAGCGGTCGGCAAAGCCGAGGCGAATCTTCGCGCTGACGGGGATGTCGCTCGGGACTGCATTGCGTACGGCGCTAACGATGTTAAATACACGGTTGGGGTCGCGCAGTAGGCAGGCGCCGCCGTCACTTTTGTTGACGGTTTTGGCGGGGCAGCCAAAATTAAGGTCTATCGCTTGCGCTCCGGCGCGCACCGCGCGGCGGGCATTCTCGGCCATGGGCTCTGGTTGGCCGCCCAGCAATTGCAGCTTTACCGGGACTCCAGAGGGGGTTCTGCACTGGTTTTCTAACTCAGGGCAGAAGCGGCGGAACACACGCCTGGGTAATGGTTGATCCACCACCCGCACAAACTCGGTGACGCATTGATCGATTCCTTTCGTCTGGGTCAATATGTCTCTCACTAGGTAATCGATCACGCCCTCCATAGGGGCAAGATGTATGCGCATAATCGTGATGGCTTGGCTCCGTTTGCATTGGGGCGGGCATTCTAGCGTAAATCAAGGCCTTAGATGTGGTTCGGGAATTGTTAATTTTCTATTAAATCCGATTGAAAAGGGTCGATTTTCGCTGAAAGAGTGGCTAAAAGTTCCTAATGAATTGACAGGCTGTTTTGCCCGTCTTGTAAGTTTATGAAAGATAAGAGAAAATGCACGGCCGTTTTTAGGGCGCGCGGGGCCTAGCTGTGCTCCGGTATCTAGAATTTCAGAAGGTAGTTGCTATGCAGGAAACATTATTGCAGCAGGGCATGGATCTGATGATCTATGGCATGGGCACCGTCTTAGTGTTTTTAACATTGTTGGTGATTGCCACGGGCGCTATGTCCCGAGTAATGCTGCGCTACTTTCCCGATCCGGTTGTGATCGAACCCAAAAAAGAGCGCCGGGCTAGTCCTGCCAGTGCTCAGGTGGAACCGCGTATTCAGAGGGTAATTGAAGAAGCGATCCGCACACACCGTAACTCGCATAAATAATCGCGCTTTGCGCGCTCTATGCACCGTAATAAGACAGATCAACTTGGGGTAGAAACGCCATGAGCGAGGCTAAAAAACCACTGGGTATTACCGATGTGGTCCTGCGCGATGCGCACCAGTCACTGTTTGCCACCCGCATGCGCTTAGACGACATGCTGCCAATCGCAGAAAAGCTTGATGCCGTTGGTTTCTGGTCATTGGAAACCTGGGGCGGCGCCACTTTTGACAGCTGTATCCGCTACTTGGGCGAAGACCCCTGGCACCGCATTCGCGAGCTGAAAAAAGCCATGCCCAAAACGCAAATGCAAATGCTGCTGCGCGGACAAAATCTGTTGGGCTATCGTCACTACGCCGACGATGTTGTAGAGAAATTCGTCGAGCGTGCTGCTACCAACGGTGTGGATGTATTCCGCGTATTCGATGCCATGAACGATATGCGCAATATCGAAGCGGCGCTGAAAGCGGTTAAAAATCAGGGCAAACACGCTCAGGGGACCATCGCCTATACCCTTAGCCCGGTACATACATTGGAAGGCTGGATCGAGCAGGGTAAGCGCATTGAAGATATGGGCGCCGACTCCATAGCCATTAAAGACATGGCTGGCCTGCTGAAACCTTATGTGGGCTATGAGCTGGTTAAGCGTCTCAAAGAAAGCTGTTCTATCCCCATTCATATGCAAAGCCACGCCACCACCGGTTTGGCTCACGCCACTAACCTTAAGTGTGTAGAGGCGGGTATTGATAACGTCGATACCGCTATTTCTTCCATGTCCATGACCTACGGCCACAGCCCCACCGAAACTCTGGTGGCTACGCTGGAAGGCACCGAGCGCGATACCGGTTTGGATATACATTTGCTAGAGGATATTGCCGGTTACTTCCGCGAAGTGCGGAAGAAGTACGCGAAATTCGAAGGCGCCCTCAAAGGCGTCGATTCACGCATTCTGGTAGCTCAGGTGCCGGGCGGCATGCTGACCAATATGGAAAATCAGCTGCGCGAGCAAAACGCCACCGATAAACTCGATGACGTGCTGGCCGAGATTCCCCGCGTGCGTGAAGACTTGGGCTATATTCCGCTGGTGACGCCTACTTCGCAAATTGTTGGTTCGCAAGCGGTTATGAACGTTTTGACCGGCGAGCGCTATAAAACCATTACCCGCGAGACCGAAGGCGTGTTAAAGGGCGAGTATGGTTCGGCTCCGGCGCCTGTTAACAAAGAATTGCAGCAGCGAGTGTTGGGCGATAAAGACCCCATTACCTGCCGTCCGGCCGATCTGATCGAGCCGGAGTTTGGTAAGTTGACCGACGAGCTGCTCAACGAAGCTAAAGAAAAAGGCATCAGCCTGACCGAAGGCGAAGGCCAGGTAGACGATGTATTGACCTACGCGCTCTTTCCCCAGGTTGGCCTTAAGTTTTTACAAAATCGCGGTAACCCAGACGCCTTCGAACCTGTGCCTACCGGTAAAGAGGGCAGCGCCCCTACCACCGATGGCGGTGATGAAATCTACACCGTTGAGGTCGAGGGTCAGAAGTACACAGTCACCGTGTCTAACGGCGGTGATATAACCGGCATTGGCCCTGTGGGCGGTTCGTCCGCAGGTGCTGCAGCGGCGCCTGCGGCAGGTGGCGCTGGTGAGCCAGTTCCCGCGCCATTGGGTGGCACTATCGTGCGCTTGGCCGTTAAGCCCGGTGATCAGGTTAGCGAAGGCGATACTCTGCTGATACTCGAGGCCATGAAAATGGAGTCCGAGGTAAGTGCGCCGCGCGCCGGTACTGTGGCTTCTATTAACGTGCAGGCCGGCGACGCCGTTGCCGCCGGTGATAACCTGCTGAGCATCAGCTAATTTGCCCGCTTAATTTGAGAGAAGACTATGCAGAATTTTTTACGTCTTTGGCACGACTCGGGCATCTACCACATGGACATGGGCCAGGGTTTTATGATGCTGATCGGCCTGGGATTATTATTCCTCGCCATCCGTAAAGGCTTTGAGCCGCTACTTCTGGTACCCATTGGTTTTGGCTGTATTTTGTCCAACATTCCCGGTGCTGGCTTGTCCATGTCGGCGGTGGAAAACGCCTTTTATTCCGGCTACCCAGAGGTCATAGGCCCGCTGGCGCAACTGCTAGGAGAGCAAGCGGATGCCGGAATCAAAGCGCTGACAGCCGCTTATCAACAGGCGCCCGCGGCGGTGCAAGCTGATGCTTACCGTCTGGCCACCGATTTAGGCTACGCCAATGGCATGCTGTACAACTTTTACAGCGTAGCCATTGGCAGTGGCGTTGCGCCCTTGGTAATTTTTATGGGCGTGGGGGCAATGACCGATTTTGGCCCGCTGTTGGCTAACCCTAAAACCTTGTTCTTAGGGGCGGCGGCGCAGTTTGGTATTTTCGCAACGGTAATGGGGGCAGTGGGTTTGTCCGTTACCGGTATTATCGATTTCTCCATTGCCGATGCTGCAGCCATTGGTATTATCGGTGGCGCCGATGGACCTACAGCTATCTATGTGGCCAGTATCTTGTCGCCCGAGCTGTTGGGGGCCATTGCGGTGGCGGCCTATTCTTATATGGCCCTGGTGCCAATGATTCAGCCACCGATTATGCGCTTGCTGACCACCCAGGAAGAGCGGGTGATCCGGATGGAGCAGATGCGTGTGGTATCGCGCCGCGAGAAAATTGTTTTCCCGCTGATTCTGCTGATTCTGGTGGCACTTATTCTGCCCAGCGCCGCGCCTTTGTTGGGGATGTTCTGTTTCGGTAATCTGATGCGTGAGTGTGGCGTGGTGGAGCGTTTGAGCGATACTGCACAAAACGCATTGATCAATATCACCACGATATTTCTGGGCTTGTCCGTGGGCTCAAAGCTGGCTGCGGATAAATTTCTGGACCCGAAAACACTGGGCATTCTGGTCTTGGGTATTGTCGCCTTTGGTATTGGTACCGCCATGGGTGTGCTAACGGCCAAGTTTATGAACTTGTTTGTGAAGCAGAAAATTAACCCGCTGATCGGCTCGGCCGGGGTATCCGCGGTGCCTATGGCGGCCCGTGTTTCCAACAAGCTGGGCCTTGAGGCTAACCCGCAAAACTATTTGCTGATGCATGCCATGGGGCCGAATGTGGCCGGGGTGATCGGCTCAGCTATTGCCGCGGGTGTGATGATTTCAATCGTCTCGTCACTGAGTTAATTCGCTCTATACTCCTTTCTTTACACGCCGCACCTAAGGTGCGGCGCTTTTCAAGAGGCACGCCGTGTCCGACTTTTCTTTTTTCTCCGATATTGAGCATCCAGCCCTGTTGCAGAACTTGCAGCGTATGGGAATTGAGCAACCCACCGAAGTGCAGGAGCGCACTATAGAAGCGGTACTGGACGGCTCAGACTGCGTGGTTTCTGCGCCTACCGGCTCGGGTAAAACTTTGGCGTTTTTGCTGCCGATAATGCAGTCGCTGCATAGCCAAAGGCGTAAAGCCGGGCGTATTCGCGCTTTGGTGTTGTCGCCCACGCGTGAATTGGCGCGCCAGATTGTTGAGCAGGGGCGCAAGCTGAGTGAACGCGAGTCGGTGAACGTGGTGGCGCTTACCGGTGGCGATCACAAACAAACCCAAGAGGCTTATTTACGCGATGCGGATTTGCTCGTGGCCACCCCCGGCCGTTTGGCCGAATATGTGGGTGAAGCGCGTATCGATTTGAGTGGGCTTGAATTTTTGGTGGTGGATGAAGCCGACCGCACTCTGGATATGGGGTTTGCCAATGAGGTGACGCAGATTGCCCTGAACTGCAACCCCGAGCGGCAGACCTTGTTGTTCTCCGCCACCTTGCAGGGCGCTGGGGTAGAGGAATTTATCAATGCCCTAACCGACGCCGATAAGCGGGCGGATATTCAGGTGAAAAACGCCATGGATAATCGCACCATGGAAAAAATACTGGTGGACGATCGCGAGCATGTGGCGCGCTTATTACCCGCACTTTTGCAGCAGCGTGATTTCCGCCGGGCGATTATTTTTGTCAATAAGCGTGAGCAAGCTAATGCTCTGAATGAATCGTTAAAACAGGCCGGTTGTCGCGCCGCAAGCTTGCACGGCGAGATGGATGCCCAACTACGCAAGCAAGTACACAAAGCTTTTACCTCGGGTGAAGCCAACATACTGGTGGCCACTGATCTGGCCGCGCGTGGGTTGGATATTTCCGGGGTGGATTTAGTCATCAATGCCGAGCTTCCCTACAATGTGCCGAGTTTTATTCACCGCGCCGGACGCACCGGCCGAATGGGTAAAGAGGGGTGTGTGATCTCGCTGGTCAGCGCTCCAGCCTGGAATCGTATGGCTGCAATTGAACAGTTTTTGGGGCGGCCGGCTAATAAAGTAAAAGTGACTGGCTTTGAGGCCAACTACAAAGGCCCGAAAAAAACTCGCGCCTCTGGTAAGGTGGCGGGGACCAAGAAATCTCCAGCGCAAAAGAAAAAGGCCGCTAAGTCTAAAAAAGATGACAAGCCTAAAATGAAGCAACGCTTGCGCGATCGGAAAAATATCGGCAAGCGCCGCAAACCAAGCGAAAATAAAGCCAAAGACGAAGATAGCTCTGCCGAAAAATAAAACACGCAAGGAGATAAGCCAGTGTTGCAGTGGATCAAACAGTGGCGTGAGCGTCGAATATTACGCAATAACCCTATTGATGAGCGCGACTGGCAGCAGGTGCTGTCGCAGCTTCCCTTGCTGCGTGGTTTGACGGATAGCGAGCTCTCGCAGCTGCGCCGCCTGGCAATTCTGTTTATGCACGACAAAGATTTTGTCGGTATTCAGGGGCAAGTATTAACGGGCAATATGGCATTATTGATCGCCTTGCAGGCCTGCTTGCCCATTTTGCATTTGGGGATCGATTGGTACCGGGGCTGGTCGTCTGTGATTGTCTATCCTGCGGCTTTTAAAGCCAGTCGCACCGAGGTGGATCAATACGGAATTGCTCACGAGGTTGAGCACGACTTACTGGGTGAGGCTTGGAGCCATGGCGGCGTTATTCTCGCTTGGGACGATACCGCACACGCCGGCGTTATTGATGGTCACAATCTCGTGATCCACGAGTTCGTGCACAAGCTGGATATGCTCAACGGTGCCGCCGATGGTTTTTTTCCTCTGCCGCCAGAGATCTCCCCTAAGGACTGGCACGAAACCTTCAGCGGTGCCTACCAGAATTTAACTGACCGCCTGGCGCGAGGTGAAAGGACGCCCATTGATCGCTACGCAGCTACCAACGCGGCGGAATTTGTGGCGGTAACATCCGAAGTTTTCTTTGAATTACCCACTCTTTTAAAGTCAGAGTACCCTGATGTCTTTCGTCTTTACGTGGCCTTTTACCGCCAAAACCCCGAGCACAGACTGACCTAAAGCGGCTAAATACCCTTAAGATTACGCCTTTATTTAGGGCGTGTTACGTTTTCGCTAAGGCTTTATGACAGTTTGTGGTGCAAAAGGTACGCGGGCGCAGAAAAACGTTAAAAGCCGTTGACCAACACAATAAATTGGGCTTAGTATCAATTTCGAGGGTATATATTGTGTTTTCCAAACAAGCAATAACCCGGGTTATCTTCAATCCATCCAACCACAGGAGTGATTTTTCTTCGCGTAATCTGGAATGGCTCGTCGCGGGCCGCAGACAAAAAATGGCCTGACACGCGATGCGCCAGTGTTAACTTTGAACCGAAAGGGACAATACCCATGGCGAAAAGATCTCACGCAAGACGCAGTAACCACCACTACGATATGGATGACGCTTACTCCCCCGGCAAAGGCCGCAGCAAATCGGGGCGAAAGCAGCGAAGGGATGACGGCAATATTGTCGAAATGAAATCCCGCTCCCAGCAACTTGAAACCGCCTACGCTCCCCAGCGTGCCAACCAACCCCTCCACGCCAGAACCTCCGCCCAGCAACAATATATAGACGCTATTAAATCCCACAGCTTAACTTTTGGTATCGGCCCGGCCGGTACGGGTAAAAGTTATTGTGCCGGGGCTTTGGCAGCAGAGGCGCTAGAGTCGGGGCGCATCGAACGTATTATCCTGACCCGTCCGGCGGTAGAGGCGGGTGAGCAGCTGGGTTTTTTACCCGGTGCTCTGGATGAGAAGTTCTCGGTTTATATCGATGCCTTTCGCGATATTTTAAACGAGCGTTTGGGAGCAGGAACCGTGGATTATTGCCTGCGCCACGGGCGGATTGTCGCAGCGCCTTTGGCATTTATGCGTGGCAAGACCTTCAATAACCGAACTTTTGTAGTGTTGGATGAGGCACAAAATACTTCGGTTGCGCAAATGAAGATGTTTTTGACTCGTATTGGTGAGGACTGCAAAGTTGTTATCAACGGCGACGTCGAGCAGAGTGATATCCGCGGTCCTAACGGATTATCGGATGCCGTGCATAAGCTCGGTGATCTTGCCTCGGTCTACGTACATAAGTTTGAGCGTGAGGACATTGTACGCAGTGGATTGGTGCGGGATATTATCGACCGCTATGAACTGAGTTAAATTGTCTCTTCAAGTATCGCGGCCCTTGCGAGGGTCGCTCCCTCTTTTTGCATCTCTCTTCTTTCAGATCCTTTGTGTTATGAGCTGTAATTGCCAGAGCATAGCCAAGGCATATAAATTCGCTTACTATACAACCAATTCTTATAAGCCAATGTAAGGAAAATGTTGTTTTTTATGCCTTGCTGTCTGTAGAATGATGAAAAATGTGCCCTTGTCGGCAAGTCTTGGCAGCATTGCTTTTCATTTTTTATATCTATAGTGTTTTGGCCTGATCGTTACCTGGTGTTGTTTGGGCGAGTTCGAGCAGTCTGGCGTCTGTCGTTTTGGGTGACCTGGATTGGTTATTTAGGTAGCTAATAGCTGCTAATTAGTTAGCAAGCTAAGCGATTGGCTACGCTCGTTCGTTAAGTAGGCTAGAATCTGAAAAAAGTTATTTTTGAGGGAAAATTATGCGTTTAGTAACACGTTTAAAAGGAACTGTCATTGCCTGCTTAGCAGCTACCTGTGGTCTGGGGGCAAACGCTCTGGCGCAAGAGCAATCGTATAATAGTCGCGACGCGGTAATCACCGCGCTGGATTACAACCCTCAGGTGCGCGAGGCGCTTCATTCATTTCATGCCGCTGATCACAATGTGGGTACTGCCCGCGGCAACTATTTTCCCTCAGTTGACTTGACCGCTGGTACCGGCAAGATGGAGCGCGATTATGACGATCGGGATGATTACACCACTAATCGTGCCGAGATATCCGTCACCCAATTGCTGTTTAATGGCTTTCGAACCGTAGGCGAAGTATCGCAACTCGATGGTTTGCGCCAGGTGCGTTACCTGGAGTTTTTGGACTCCGTTGACAATGTCGCCTTGGAAGCCTTCACCATTGCCGAGCATTTGGTTCGTTACCGCAAGCTGCTGGATTTGGCGCGAGATAATTACGATGAGCATCTCGATGTCAAAATCCAAATTCAAGATCGGGTCGACCAAGGGGTGGGCCGTCGCGCTGACCTGGACCAAGTTGATGCCCGGGTCGCCCTGGCTGAGTCGAACTTGATTACTGAGGCTTCTAACCTGCACGATGTGACCGCCAAGTACCTGCGCTTGGTGGGCGAGCTGCCACCGCAGTTGCTGGTGCCCGTAGATCTGACCGAGCAAAATCTGCCCGCTGATATCAAGCAGGTCCTCTACGCCGCTTATCAAGGTAACCCTGGTTTTCACGCGGCGGTAAAGAATATTTCCGCGGCCCACGCCTCGGTTAAAGTGGAGCGCTCTAACTACTATCCTAAATTAGAATTGCGTGCCCGCTATGGTACTGAGCAGAACTTAGGCGTGTTTGACGATCGTTACGATCCAGACGATTTTGGTAATGAGGGGGCCGTAGAGCTCGCTCTGACCTACAACCTTTTTAACGGCGGCAGTGACCGCGCGGCGGTGAAGCGCTCGTTGGCAGAAGTGGATGCGGCCAAGGATCAGCGCGATCAGGCTTGTATCAACCTGCGTCAGACCGCACAAATATCCTACAACAATACCAAGCAGTTGGCCGATCAGCTCGTTTCTCTGCGCAACCATCGTGATGCCAGTAATCGTGTGCGTGCAGCCTATAACGAACAGTTCCAGATAGGCCAGCGAAGCTTGTTAGACCTATTGGATGCGGAAAACGAATACTTTCAGTCCAGTCGTGCTCTGGTTAATGGTGAGCATGATCTGAACATCGCTTACGCAGAGGTATTGGAATCTACCGGCGATTTGCTTGCAGCGCTGGAGATAACCGGTGAGCGTATGCCGTTGAACGACGAGCTGGATGAAGATTTGGCCGATGTTTCGGTAGAGCCAGACTCTGCTTGCCCGGCGATTGCGCCCGGGGCAGACCATGCCTCAAACTTAGTCAGTGAAGTGGTGAGCCTGCAGATGACAGAGCTGTTTACCGATAATAGCAGTGTCATCAGTGAGGCCGGTAAAACGCGCCTCAACGATTTTCTGGCTCGCTTTGCGCGTGAGGGTACTGTTGCTGCGGCCTGGGTAAACTATAGCCTCTCGCCTTCAAGCTCTGTGGTGAATCAATCCATGGCTGCAAGCCGCGCCACTGCCGTGCGCGATTATCTGGTCATTAATGGCATGGAAGTGGCCAAGGTCAAACAGTCTGGCAGCCAGGATTCACCAGTGCAGCCCGCCACCGATCTGGTTGAAATTACCGTGCGCTATGTATCTCATTAATGCCCCCTTTGCTGTTATGCTCACAGCTGAGAAGATTGCTACACAGTTTAAGGGTTACACGGATATATGAGTGATTATTCAAGCGAAAGCGACCGCTCTGCGTTGCGGGGCGGACCGCTTTTAGCTTGCTTGGTAAGTTTGGCCAAGACTTACGGAATTAATACGTCAGAAACTACCTTGCTTGCGGGCTTACCCTTGCAGCGCGAGCAGTTAACCCCTTCGTTGTTTCAGCGCGCCGCCTCTCGAGCGGGTATGGTGAGTCAACTGACCCGTCGCCCTCTACGGGAAATCAATACATCGTTAATGCCCGCCGTGCTTTTGCTACATGGAAATACGGCGTGCCTGCTGCTCTCGTTAGATTTTCGCCGGGGGGTGGCCGAAGTTGTCTACCCCGAGCTGTCAGACACTACAGTCGAAGAGTCACTGGATACTTTAGCGGACAGCTACACCGGGCAGGTTATTTACTGTCGCCCCAAGGTCAAGTTCACTAATCGCAATGCAGACATACACAAGTCGCCGCAAGGGCATTGGTTCTGGAGTGTGGTCAAGGCCCATCGCAGCTTGTATCGCGATGTCCTCTTTGCTGCCTTTATGATTAATCTGTTCGCTCTCGCAATGCCATTGTTTGTGATGAATGTGTACGACAGAGTTGTGCCTAACTTTGCGATTGAAACCCTGTGGGTATTGGCGATTGGGGTGGCGATTGTTTTGTGCGCCGACCTGGTAATGAAAATGGTGCGCGCCTGGTTCGTTGATTTGGCTGCAAGTCGCATCGACATTACCTTATCGGCCAATATTATGGCGCGTGTGTTGGGCATGCGCATGACCGAGAGGCCTGCCTCGGTAGGTTCATTTGCGGCCGGCTTGCAGGCGTTTGAATCGGTGCGCGCCTTTATCGGCTCAAGCACTATTATCGCCTTTATAGATTTGCCGTTTGTTGTGGTTTTTTCGCTGGTTATTGGTCTACTTACCTCCTGGTGGTTGGTGATTCCGATAGCGGTGGGCGTACTTTTCTGTCTTCTTTACGCGGCTACAGTGCAAGCTAAAATGCACGAGCTATCGCTTTCCAGTATGGAGGCGAGCGCCTACCGCAATGCGGTGCTGGTGGAAAGTCTCGACGGCCTGGAATCGCTAAAAGCCTTAAGTGCCGAAGGTAAAATGCAGCGTTTGTGGGAGCGGGCAACCGTCTATCTTTCGCGCACTACTACCAAAATGAGGCTGCTCTCGGGCTCTGTAACCTCGGGCGCCTTGTGGGCGCAACAGCTGGTTGCGGTATCAATCATTATTGTCGGTGTGTATTTGATTACCGAAGGGGATCTTACCCAGGGCGGACTAATTGCGGCCTATATGTTGTCATCGCGTATTATGGCACCGGTGGGTCAGAGTGCCGCCCTTATGATGCAATACCATCAGGCGGCGACGGCGCTAGAGAGCGTCGATATGATTATGAATAAGCCGGTGGAAAGACCCGCTGATGCGCAATGGATCAGTCACCCAAGGCTGCGCGGTCGCCTCGAGTTCAAACGCGTATCGTTCCAATATCCGAACGATGAGCGCGAGGTGTTACGCGATGTTTCCTTTGTCATTGAGCCGGGGGAAAAAGTCGCGATTTTGGGGCGCAATGGTTCGGGTAAAACCACCATCGAAAAAATTCTTGCGGGTCTTTATGCCCCGGCCAGTGGCAGTGTGTTGGTGGATAACATCGAAGTGGGGCAGATAGATCCGGCGCAGCTGCGGCACAATATTGGTTATGTCCCTCAGGATATCCATCTTTTTTTGGGCAGCTTGCGCGACAATATTACCATGGGTGACCCAGCTGCCAGCGATCAGCGCATTATGGAAGTAATTAATGTGTGCGGCTTGGCTGAGTTTATCAATAACCACCCTCAGGGTTTGGCCATGCCTGTGGGTGAGCGGGGTTCTTTGTTGTCCGGTGGGCAGCGTCAAAGTGTGGCTGTAGCGCGAGCTTTGATTAATGATCCGTCGGTGCTTTTATTGGATGAACCTACCGGTTCAATGGATCACTCCAGCGAAGAGCTGTTGAAAAAGCGCCTGCACGAATACGCCCAAGATAAAACCATGTTGGTCATTACACACCGAACATCGGTGCTGAGTCTGGTCGATAGAATAATTGTGCTTGATTCGGGCAAGATAGTGGCCGACGGTCCGAAAGAAAAAGTGGTTGAAGCACTTAAGCAGGGCCGTATTGGGAGGGCTGAGTAATGGCCCAAACCCGCGAGCAAAAACAGTTTAATTTTGTCGGGCGTGCTCTGCGCAAGCTGGGCCAGCCTTTGAGCGGCTTGGTAGATCGCTTGTGGGCCCGCTGGATGTCGCCCAGTGGCGATCATGGCAAGGACTGGATTGATGACGCTGATTGGGCCCGGATTCAGCAGGCCCCGGTGCGTGCACGCGGCTTGCTCTACGCTATGCTCTTTATCGTTATTGCTCTAATCGTCTGGGCTTCAATGGCGTATATTGATGAGGTGGCTAGGGGGCAGGGTAAGGTGATTCCTTCCAGCCAAACTCAAATTGTGCAGTCTTTTGACGGTGGTGTGGTGCAAGAGATTCTGGTGGATGAAGGCCAGGTGGTGGAAAAGGGTGATGTATTAATGCGCATCGACCCCACTCGGTTTTTGTCCTCTCTGCGTGAAAACCAGGCTCAGTATTTATCCCTGCGGGCAAAGGCTGCAAGGCTAAAGGCTTTGGTTAGCGGCGCGCCATTGGAAATTCCCGCTGAAGTGATGGACACAGAGCCGGCCCTAGCCGATAACGAAAATACTCTCTACCAATCCAATCTAGAGCAATTGTATCAACAAACCTCCCAAGCCGAAGCACAGCTTAATCAGCGCAAAGAAGAGCTTAACGAAATTGAGGCGCGCTTAACTCAGGTAGAGCGGGCGTTTGAGTTGTCATCTCAAGAGTTGGCGGTAACCCGGCCACTATTGGGTAGTGGTGCCATATCCGAAGTAGAAGTGCTGCGGCTGGAGCGGGATGTCGCCAATGCGGAGGGCGAGCTGAACCAGGCTCGAGCCCAGCGCGAGCGAGTGCTGGCGGCCATTGCCGAGGCGAGAAATAAGCTTGAACAAGTTACTCTGAGCGCGAAAAATGAATGGCGCGAAGAGTTGTCGGAAGCTTTGGCTAAATTGTCTACCTTATCGGAGTCTAGCGCTGGCCTGGCAGACCGGGTTAAATATGCCGATATTCGAGCACCGGTGCGCGGTACAGTACAGCGCTTATTTATCAACACCGAAGGCGGTGTAGTACAACCCGGTAGTGAAGTACTGGAAATGACGCCGCTGGATGATCAGCTGCTTATTGAGGCGAAAATTCCCCCCAAAGATATTGCTTTTTTGCGGCCTGGGCAGGAGGCGATGGTGAAATTTACCGCTTACGACTTTACCGTCTACGGCGGTTTAGAGGGGCAGCTTGAACACATCAGTGCCGACACCATCACCGACGAGGACGATCAGACCTATTATCTTGTAAGAGTGCGTACCCGCGAAGCGAGTTTTGATGAAGCTTTGCCCATTATTCCGGGTATGACTGCCCAAGTGGATATTTTAACCGGTAAAAAAACCATACTTTCCTATTTGCTTAAGCCCATATTGCGGGCCAAGCAAAATGCACTGACAGAAAGATAATGCCGTCGATATTTATTACCACATCAAGTGTTCAGTCAAAGCGCTGGCAGCAAGCGTTTGCCGATGCGGAGGTTTACACCAACCCGGAATTGAGCCAGCTGAAGTTAAATGGCGATACGGTTGTGTGGTTATTGCTTGATGGCAGTTGGCAAGAGTATCTCACTGTAGCGACAAACCTGGGCGCCAGGGTGGTGGCGCTTAGCTTAAACGAGTCGGCGGATGAGGCGCGGCGATTAATTGCACTGGGCGCCCGTGGGTATGTGCACGCCTTGGCTGCGCCAGAGTTATTGCAGCGAGTCTCTAAAGCCATTGAATACGATGGCTTGTGGTTAGGTAGAGATTTAATGCGCCAGCTGTTGGTTGCGCCAACGGCTCAGACGGAAACTATAGACTTAAACAAGTTGAGCGCCAGGGAAAGAGCGGTGGCTGAATTGGTCGCCCAGGGTTTAAATAACAAGGAAGTGGCGCGTCAATTAGCAATCACCGAGCGCACTGTAAAGGCACATTTAAGTGCCTGTTTTGAAAAGTTAAATGTCAGGGATCGAATGCAATTGGCGGTAAAAATTAGGCCTCTTATTCGAGCTGTATAACGACTATACTATCTCCTTATGCGTAAGATGGAGCTGAGTGTCTGCAGAGGCGCTCGGGTACTGAAATTAGTTCGCCAGGGGTGAGGTGTTTATGCCAGTGGAAGGAGTTGACGTTCGGATTGTGTCAATTCAGGGAAAGGCTTGGTTCAGAACCGACGACGGTCGGGTATTATCCATTGAGCAAGGGCAAGTGCTTGCGCAGCAGGGCGAGCTTGTGCTGGATCGAGGCGCCAGTCTTACCATCGATTTTGGGGAGTTTGGTGCGCGAGAGTTTGTCGGGCCCGGCAAGTTAGACATAGATCCCGCTGTACCTCCGGCTGAGGTACAGAGCGAGCTGGAAAATATCAGCGCCGAAGAATTCGAGCTGTTGATTGCCGAGCCGACCCCGCAGAGCGAGGGGGGTGAATTAGGCTCAGAAGTATCGCAAGGCTGGCACTATGTTGTATTGCTGAGACGGGTTGGTGAAGATCTGGATGGCTTCAGGCCGATCGATTCAATGCAGCAGTTGGACTCAGGGCTATTGCAGACTGAAGGTGCGCGGCTTTTTTCCGCTGATCCCGATCCAGACCCCGATCCAGACCCCGATCCAGACCCCGACCCCGACCCCGACCCTGATCCTGACCCGGATATTGTTAATCGGCCTCCGGAGACCACGGATTTATACTTTACTATCCCAGAAGATACGTCGATTGATAGCGATATTCCCGGTTCAGATCCGGATCGTGATCCGCTGACTTACACGATCATTGCTGAGCCGGAACATGGAACCGTTACGCTCGACCCTGCAACAGGCGCCTTTGTCTATACGCCAGACTCCGATTATTACGGGCCCGACCAATTTCAGGTTGCTGTTAGCGATGGCCGCCAGACGGTTAGTCAAACCACTTACATTGATGTAACCCCGGTCAACGATCCTCCCGTTGCTGAAGACCTTTATTTAACCACCCCCGAGGACACGGCAATTCCCGGCGCGATTACCGCCAGTGATATCGATGGTGACACCCTGACCTTTACGGTGATTGATCAGCCGGATTTTGGCGCGGTGGAATTTAACACCGACACAGGAACATTCAACTACCAGCCGGGCCCTGATTACGTTGGTGAAGATCAGTTTACGGTACTGGTGGACGACGGCAACGGCGGTACCACAGAAGCGGTGGTGTATATCACCGTAACGCCGCTCAATGACCCACCGGTAACCCAAGATCTGTATCTGACGACCCCTGAGGACACACCGGTACCAGGCGGCATAACCGCTACTGATGTCGATGGCGATACTCTCACTTACACCGTGATAGACGCGCCGGATTTCGGTGAGGTGGAATTTAACAGTGCTACCGGTACTTTTGAGTATTTGCCGGGCCCTGATTATGTCGGCGAGGATCAATTTACTGTGCTGGTTGATGACGGCAATGGTGGCACCGCCGAAGCTGTTGTTTACATCACAGTGACGCCGGTGCAGGATCCCGCGATCATCACCGGTGATGGCGAAGGCGCGGTGGTAGAGGACGAAAGCGATCCTTTACTGCGGGATCAAGGTAAGCTGGAAATATCCGATCCGGATGCTGGAGAAGCGCAGTTCGATCCAACTTCGGTGATACCGCAGGCAGATGCGCTGGGGTCTATTACCTTAAGCGCAGATGGTAGCTGGCAGTACCAGCTAAATAATTCAGATGCTCAGTACCTGGCCGAAGGTGAAACGCGCGTCGAGACCTTCTCGATTGCCAGTGTGGACGGTACTACCGCTGACATTACGGTCACCGTTACCGGGGTCAATGATGCCCCCGAAATTTTTACCGCCAGTGGTGACAGCGACAGTGCGTCTTTGACCGAGACGAACGATCCGCTGACGGCCTCCGGTCGTCTATCCAGCAGCGACGTCGATGTTATTGACAGTGTTGGCGCTGAAGTTATTGATGTACAGCTGTCTGGAAACAGCGGCACCCTAACCAGTGCTGCTCTGTTAACGATGCTGAGTGTCAACGCCGGTGATGTAATTGCCGCTGGTGCAACCGAAGGTGGCGTCAACTGGGTTTTTGACAGTGGTAGCGAGGCATTTGATTTTCTTCCTCAGGACGACACTCTAACTCTTGAATACACAGTACAGGTGACCGACACCGCAGGTGCCAGTGCGTCCCACCCGGTCATTATTACCATCACCGGTACCAACGATACACCCGTGATCACCGGTGGCGATGAGGGCGAAGTAATAGAAGATGCCAGTGACCCAGATCTAATCTATAACGGTCAGCTGGAAGGCTATGACCCGGATGGTAATGAGAGCGCCGTCGATGATTCGGTGGCGCCGATTCCGGTGGGTACTACCTTGGGCAGCATGACTATTAGCGCCGATGGCGCTTGGACTTACACCGTCGCTAACGCCGACGTACAGTATCTTGCCGAGTCTGAAATCCGAGAAGAGCGTTTCCTGATTACCACCGCTGACGGCACACAACATGAAATGCTTGTGCAGATTCACGGCCGCAATGATGCGCCGGAAATTTTTCTGGAGGCAGGCGACAGCGACGCAGCCAATCTAGTCGAGTCTGATAACCCCGCAACTGCTGCGGGCAACTTATCGGCCACTGATGTCGATATTCTCGATAGTGCTACGGCATCGGTGCTGGATGTTTCGGAAAATATTCCCGGCGCTTTTGACACCGCATTGTTGCTTTCCATGTTCAGCGTCGATAGCGGAACCATTATCGCTTCGGGTGATACAGCAGGCGATATTCAGTGGGCTTTCGACAGTGGTAGTGAAACCTTCAATATCCTGCCAGATGGTATTGATTACGTGCTCACCTATACCGTCCAGCTTACGGACGCCGAGGGGGCGACCGATACCCATGAAGTGACCATTACCATTACCGGCACCGATGACAAACCCGTTTTTACCGGCGGTGACCGCGGTGAGGTGACCGAGGATTTAGATATTCAGCCGGGCAATGTGCTGACATACAGCGACCAGTTGTTAGGCTTTGATCCCGACTATGGGCAGTCGGAAATAGACACCAGTATTCCACCTCGGGCGCTGAACGCTGCGCTGGGTAGTTTGACTATCGATAACTTGGGGAATTGGACCTACGAAGTCGATAATGCGGCGACTCAGTACCTGGCCGAAGGGCAGCGCAATTTCGATTTGTTTCAAGTGACGACGGTCGATGGTGCCACCCATGTTATTGCAGTAGAGCTAAACGGTGTCAACGACGCTCCTACCATCAGTGTTTTGGCGGGCGATGCCGATACCGCAGCCTTGATCGAAACTGATGGCGGATTATTGGCCGACGGGACATTAAGTGCTGCGGATGTGGATGTACGTGATACCGTCACCACTGCCGTTGACTCCGTAGTCGTGACCTCTGGGGACTCGGGTAGCATCGATAACGCCAGTTTTCTGTCAATGCTGAGCGTCGATTTAGATGCGGTGATTGCCAGTGGCAGTACCGATGGAAAAATCAACTGGGTATTTGATTCGCAAAATGAAGCCTTTAATTATCTCGATGCCAGCGATCCGCTGGTATTGACCTATACCGTATCGGTACAAGACAACCAGGGCGCTACCGCTCAGCATAATGTACAGATCACCATTACCGGTAGCAATGATGCGCCCGAGCCTGACCCGCAAGGGTTGGACGATCAGAAAAACGAAGATTTCGAATCCATAGCGCCGGTGGATATCAGCGCTGGATTCACTGATGTCGACAGCGACGATACGCTCAGCTTTAGCGCCACCGGATTGCCGCCCGGGCTGACTATGTCAAGCGCTGGAGTCATTACCGGTACGATCGACAATAGCGCCTCGGTGGCCAGTCCCTACCTTGTGGAAGTAACGGCTACCGATTCTCAGGGCGCAACTGCCACGCAAGAATTTACCTGGGTGGTTACCAACCCCGCGCCAGATTTTATCGATGAAACCACCGGTATTGATGACGATACCTACGAATATACCGTGTACGAAGGAGTCATTACTGAAACTGCCATTATTCAGGCGCAAGACCCGGACGGCGATGAACTAAGCTACAGCATTATCGCTGGTAACGAAGATGGTCTTTTTACCATGAATGCGGTGACCGGGGAAATGAGCATTACCCGCGAGGTGGACGATCCAGATTTGGGCGTGCGCGAGTTGATCATCCAGGCCGACGACGGCGAGGGCGGGCGAGACTTAGGCACGGTTATCGTTACCCTGCTCAATGTTAACGACCCACCGATTGTCTACCCCGATACCGTACAAGTAAACGAGGATGAGGCGATTACTGCAAGGGTGCCACAGCCCTTTGATGTAGATAGTGCGATTAACCCGACTGGCTATATTCTTGATGATACCAGTGGTATTACTGGCGGTAGCCTGATCTTTAATGCGGATGGTTCCTACAGTTTTGATACTCTCACGGATTTTGAAACTCTCGCCAGTGGCGAAACCGCCAGCGTAAGTTTTACTTATTACCTGCAAGACTCCGAGCCTGACATTGATAGCAATCCGGTGTTCAGTAATCCCGCAACAATAACCATAGAAATTCTGGGGGTGAATGATCCGGCCAGTTTCAGTGGCGATGATACCGGAGATGTCACTGAAGACGATCTTCCCACCGAAGATAGCGGCACCTTGGTGGTTACTGATATCGACAACGGCGAGTCCTCCATTGATGCCGGGCGCGCACCAGTTGCTGTGGGTAGTGTACTTGGCGGGCTGACCATTGCCGCGAATGGCGATTGGCAATACAGCGTTGATAACAGTTTGCTGCAGTATTTAGCACAGGGCGAAACCCGCGATGAAGTCTTTACTGTTTTCGCACTGGACGGTACCGAACACACGATTACCGTTACATTAACAGGCACCAACGATACTCCCGATATCCAGGTAAAAGGCGGCGACAAAGATACCGTAACTCTGGTAGAAACCGATGCCGTGCTCACCACAAGCGGGCAGCTGAGCGTGACGGATATTGATGTGGCCGATGCTGTTACGCCTTCGGTAACTGGCGTTAGCGTCTCAGCGGGTAACCGAGGCACCTTATCGGATGCCCAGCTTTTGGCCATGATGTCCGTTGACGCCAGTGCGGTTATCGCGGCCGGCGAAACCTCTGGAAAAATTAACTGGCAGTTTGATTCCGGCGTTGACGACGCCTTTGATTACCTATCCAGCAACGACAATCTGGTTTTAGTCTATGAAATTACCGCTACTGATATTCCGGATGCTACGGATACGCAAACGGTAACCGTCGTTATCGGTGGTACCAACGATCAGCCGGTTGTTTATGACGATGTGGTAACCACGGATGAAGATCACGAATACATTAATGGCATGGTACCTGTCGCAGATGATATCGACGGCACAGTCGCCAGTTACACAACCGCCGGAAGTGTAGCAAGCCCCACTGGGGTTTTAACCTTCAATGCCGACGGTACCTACTCGGTAGACCCGCGAGGTAAATACGATTATTTGGCCGCGGGCGAAAGCACCGAATTTGTCTTTAGCTACAGGGCTGTAGATAACCAAAACGAGCTGAGTGAGTTTGGACAGATTACGGTTGTGATCACGGGGGTGGATGACCCGACTCAAGTAAGTACCGGTTCTGGCACGGTTCGCGAAGATACTACTTTGACCACCAGCGGGCAGCTGACTGTATTTGATATCGATAACCCAGATATGGCATTTGTGGCCAACAGTTACAGCGATGACTATGGCGCGCTAACCGTTAATGCTGATGGCTCTTGGTCTTATGTGCTGAATCAAAATGAAATAGTCGATGCCATAAGTATCGGGCAAACACGTCAGCAGGTCTACACCATTGATTTAACCGATGGTGGTGATACCGCTACGACTAATGACGACAATGTCCAGACGACAGTAACCATTAATATCCAAGGGATTAATGATATCCCTACCGTTGAAAACTTGTCCTTTACCGTTAACGAAAATGAGAACTTAGAGCTTAGGCGGGTAAACGCTGCAGATGTTGACGGGACAATCCAAGGGTATGGTCTTCTGTCTGACGTTGTCGAAGGCTCATTGACCTTCCAGCCCAATGGTGTATTTCGATTTTTAACTCAGGGCGATTTTGATGATTTAGCCCAGGGGGAAACCCGGCAGGTCACGTTCAATTATGCGGCGGCAGATAATAACGGGGCAGTATCCGCGCCTGGTACCGTCACCATAACCGTCGTGGGTGTGGATAACGCTCCGGTGATCGGTACTGGCAGTGGCGAGGTGATTGAAGATACTCAACCTTCGACGATCGGCACAATTACCGCTTCAGATATCGACAACCCAGATTTAGAATTTACCGCCGCGACCTACACCGGCACTTACGGCGATCTTGTGGTCGAAACCGATGGCAGTTGGACTTATACCCTTCGCTCGGCCGATGCCGATCCACTGGATAAAGGTGACATAGAAACCGACGCTATCAGCGGAGTAGCTTTGAGTGACGGCTCGACTACCTCGGTGTCCGTCCAGATAACCGGTACCAATGACGCGCCGGCGTTAGTTACGCCGACGGCGTCCTATACGGTGGACGAACAAACCAGCCTCACAAATGTAGATCTATCGGATATCACGGATATCGATACCGATGATACGTTAGGTGGCTATTACCTGGTGGATGATTCCGAGTTTCCTCCCGGCTCTTTGGTGTTTAACACTGCCGGTACGTTCGATTTTAACCCCGGCCGATTATTTGTAGGTCTTGATGACGGTGAGTCAGAAGTGCTCACCTTCACCTATCAGGCTTTTGACAGTCATGGCGCCTTGTCTGATGAGGGTGAAGTTACCATCACCATCACGGGTATTACCAACGGTGATGGCGACGATAACACTGCTATTGTTATTGAGGGGGATCCGCCGGATTCCGTCGTGGTAACCGGCGGGCCATTACCGCCCGGTTTTGTTCCGGGTACCTATCCTGTCGATAATGGCACAGATTATGGCGATTTGGTTGTGGATGGGGATGGTAATTGGTCGTTTTCGTTAGATCCTGATGCAGCCGATCCTTTAGCACCAGGCGATGAGGTGGTTATCAATGTCCCAACCGGTGGCGGTTCGTCGGTCGATGTAGTGATTATTGGCACCAATGATGAGCCGGTGGTTGATGATCTTTCCTGCGGTATTGTCGAGACCGGTGAAAACTCAACCGTTAACGGAACCTTAACCGGTACGGATATCGACGGCAGTATTGTTGCCTATGAAGTGGTGGATGATTCGGGGTTGCAAGGCGGCACCATTACCATTAACTCGGACGGTACGTTTACCTTTGACCCTGGCACTGCTTTCGATCATATGGATGACGGAGATCAGCAGCAGCTCTCGTTTACCTTTAGAGCCATCGATAATAACGGTGCCCCGAGCAATGTAGGCAGTGGTTGTATTACCATTATTGGTGAAGACGACGCACCTGCGCTACAGCCAGACACGGGGGCCGTGATCGAAGACAGCACCACTCAAGGTCAGGCTAGCGGCCAGGTGACTTACACCGACGTGGATGACGATGATCAAGTGGCCGGTTCGGTAACTTTTACACCGCAAACGGACGTAGTCGGTACTTACGGTGTTTTTAGCATCGATAGTAATGGTAACTGGACTTACACCCTAGACAACACAGACCCCGACACTGATGCGCTAAACCAAGGTGAAGAAGTTACCGAGGACTTTACTGTTCAGGCCTCCAATGGTTCCAGTACCACGGTCACCATTACCATTACCGGTGCCAACGACGTGCCGGTCATTGACGGTACTGACAATAATGTTACCGCCAGCATCGACGAAGACACCGCGTTAGATGGCGTGCTGCCAGAGGCGACAGATGTTGACAGCGCTGGGCGTGTGGTCGGTTATATCCAGCGTGGCGATATCGTTTACGTGAATGACGGAACCAATGCCCCGGGCGAACTTATCTTTTATTCCGACGGTACTTATTTGTTCGATCCGAGGGGCAGTTACGATTACTTGGCGCAAGGAGAAACCACGCAAATCGAATTTAGTTTTGCCGCGGTGGATAATAACAGTGGCGTAAGTAACGAACAGACAGTCACTATTACCATCACGGGTGTGGACGACTTGCCGGTAATTTCGTCCGCTACGGTGAATATTACCGAAGACGATGTGAATCCCGCCGCTTCTGGTCAATTAACCGCATTTGACCCGGACGACGACGCGACTGATTTGAGTTTTGTTCCCGCAAACATCACTGGTACTTATGGCACATTAACCATAGACGCTAACGGCAACTGGGAATATAACCTCGGGCCTGAGGCGCAAACGTTAAACAATGGCGATGATGATACCGATGTGCTTACGGTCAATTTGTCTGACGGCAGCACGACCACCGTTACCGTAAATATCGAAGGCCTAAACGACGTGCCTACAAGCGATGATGTGCTTGTAACCGTCGACGAGGACACGGTTTTAAACGGCAGTATTCCAGCGGCTACCGATGTAGACGGTACAGTGGTTGGATACCGTGTGGTCGACGGCTCTTTCACAGGCCCCGGTAGTTTTAATTTTAATAATGACGGAACCTTTAGCTACGATCCCGAGGACGATTTCCAGTATCTGGACCAGGGCGATACCGCCACGGTGACCTTTCAGTATGTAGCCCAGGATAATAGCGATGGCATCAGCGACCCTATTACTGTAACGATAGAGGTTACGGGGGTAAACGATGCGCCTACTTCAACGGCCATTGGCAATCAGGCATCCGCAGAGGGGGAGAGCGTCTCCTTCGATGCCAGCAGTTATTTTAGCGATGTAGATGCGGATAATGTCTTTACCTATTCGGTGACCGGTTTACCGCCAAGCTTAAGTATCGATCCGGCCACGGGGATTGTTTCCGGTACGGTCGATGCTGATGCCGCCTCTGCCAGCCCTTACGATGTAACGATCACGGCAACCGATTCTGAAGGCGTTGCTACCAGCCAGGGTTTCAGCTGGAATATCAGCAACCCGGCCCCCGATTTTGTTAACGAAACCTCGGGCAATGACGACGATACCTACAGCTTCTCGGTCAATGAGGACGACGCGGCAGGCACGAGTGTGGGCAGTGTCACGGCGATTGACCCGGACAATGACCCACTGCAATACAGCATAAGCTCGGGAAACAGCGCCGGTTTGTTTGTACTCGACAGCGCGACCGGTGCAATTACCTTGACTCGCCAGGCAGGTGATGCGGATGTCGGCAGTTACAGCCTACAAGTGACCGTAGACGACGGAGAAGGCGGTACGGATACGGCAACGGTTAATATCGAGGTAGTCAACATCAATGACGCTCCCGTAGTTGCCTCCGGGGCTATCGTGGTCGATGAAGAATCAGTGGGCACGCCCCTGGCTTTGGCGGCACCGACTGACGACGACGGTGATAGTTTACTGATTACTGTGACTGAGGTTCCCGGTATCGGTGAAATTACTCTGGCCGACGGCACGGCAGTGTCACAAGGGCAGACGCTAAGCGTGTCGCAATTAACGGGGTTGTTGTACAACGCACCAGATGAATTGGCCACTACCAGTGTGGAAAGCTTTAGTTATTCGGTGGATGACGGCCAGGGTGAGGCCAATAGCGTGCAATCCGGTAGCGTGAGCATCACCGTCAATCCGGTAAACGATGCGCCTGTCGCGGTCAATGATGTTGTCGCCGATGTGCCCAATGACAGCACGGGTTATGTGATTGATGTGCTGGCGAATGATACCGATGCTGATGGCGACGCGCTCACGGTAACTGCCGCCAGCGCTCAATCTGGCAGCGTTACCATCAATGCTGATGGCACGCTGACTTACGTGCCCGACCCAGATTTTGTGGGTGAAGATCGGATTATCTATCGTATCAGCGATCCGGACGGTGCTGCCGATATTGGCCGCGTCACCATCAATGTGAGCGACAGTACCGTTGCGCCAGCGTCCAGTACCTCTAGTTCTGCTCAGGCTTTATGGAAAACCTCAGCCGAAGACTCTGATTCAGCCGAGATGCAAAGCTCTAAGCTGAAAATGTCTGACCTGCTGGATGATGACGATGACTGGTTAAGCTCGGCGCTGCCCGGTGCCGACGAGGATGCCGGCGCGCAATCAACGCCGGTTATGGATACTCGGGCTGGCGATACCACTGCGCAATGGGGCTATCAGCCCTTGGCTTCTGATTCCACCGACTTAGCCCGATTTATGGAGACGAGCCCCAGCAGTATTGACCTGTAACAACGGCTGCCCTCTGCGGCGTTAAACTATTTGTGTACTCATCAGCCCCCGCCCTCTGGGCGGGGGCTTTTTTGTACCTATATTGTCCTAAAGGACAATAGCAATGGCGTTAATATCATCCTATAGTCGGTTAAATGCCTGAAAACCGTGTTTTCAGCCCTTATTCTTTATTATTAATTAATTTTGGTTAATAGCTATGAGCAATCAGTCTGCAGCAGTTATCTCACTTCAAGGTCGCGCCTGGGCTAAAGATGCCGAAGGCAATTTGCGAGAGCTCAAAGTCGGTGATGTACTTGCCGCAGATGAACAGCTGGTAACCGAAACCAATACCCAGATAACGCTGGATTTTGGCGGTGGTGAAACCGCGAGCTTGGCGGGGGCACATACGGTTTCCATGAGTCCTGACCTATGGCCCGAAACGGCCGCCTCCGAAGCCCAGGCGAGCGTGCTCGAGGAGCAGTTCGACAGCATCTTAGCCAGCCTGGAACAAAACGACGAGCTGCTGCAGCAATCGCAATTCGATAATATTTACGCCTCGCTCGAGGCCAATGATGCGTTGCTGGGGGCAAGCCCATTTGACGTTATCTTGAGCGCCCTAGAAGTCAATGATCAGCTGCTGCAAGACAGCCAGTTCGAGGCCATCTACAGCTCGTTAGTCGCAAACGAAGCGCTGCTTAGAGAGAGCGACTTCTCGACAATCTACAATTACCTGGCAGAAAACGACGCATTGTTGCTGGATGCGCGTATGGATGATCTGTTCGCAAGCTTGCAGGCGAATGAGCAAGCGCTCTTGGCCGGTGATGGCGACCTGCTGGACATGCTTAATGAAGCGCCGGCGGCGGGTGGACAAGCCAGTGAAGGCGGTAGCAGCTTTGTGCGCTTGCCCCGTATTAGCGAAACAGTCTCTGACCCTGACTTAAGCTTTGCCAACCCCCGCGCGGCGCAGAGCGCTGCCGTGCAAGAGGGCGATGTCCCCGTTAATGAAGGGCCAGCTGTTGCGGCGCAATCATTTACAACTGCAGAAGATACGCCGTTCAATGGCCAGATAGAGTCCTCTGACCCCGACAGCGCCACACTCAGTTACCAGCTTGTTGGAGCACCGTTAAACGGTGACGTCACTATAAACACGCAAACTGGCGAGTTCACTTACACCCCGTTTGCCGACTATAACGGCGCCGACAGTTTTACTGTTATTGTCAGCGATGGTGAATCCAGCGCAGAGCAGACCATCTCTGTACAAGTTACGCCGGTAAACGATGCTCCGACTGCCACAGACTTGTCCCTCGCGACTGCAGAGGACATTCCTGTATCAGGCCAGGTGGATGCTAGCGATATTGATCTGCCCGAAGGCGATACCCTCAGCTACAGCCTCGCCGAAGCGCCCGAAAATGGCGCGGTTAACTTAAATGCGCAAACGGGCGAATTTACTTACACACCCAACGAAAATTACAGCGGCGAAGACTCTTTCACCGTACTTGTGACTGACAGCTCGGGTGCGACCGCTGAATCTGTAGTAGAAGTTGACGTTAACCCCGTTAACGATGCCCCACAAGCCGTTGACGACGGCCCGCTGCAAACCGTGCACAACGGTGTCACGCTGGGCAATGCGCTGGAGAATGATTTTGATATCGACAGCTCCCAGTTAACGGCTACCGGCTTTGTGGTGGCTGGGGATGCGACACAATACGCGGCCGGTGAAGTCGCCGCTATTGATGGTGTAGGAAGCTTTACCCTCGCTGACAACGGCGATTTTACTTTTACGCCCTCTGCAAATTACAGCGGTCCTGTGCCCGAGGTAACTTACACCGTCACCGACGGTGAAGCGACCGATAGCGCCGTGATTCGTTTTGCCAATGTGCCGGAAGCAGATGGGGGCGTTACCCCGCCACCTCCGCCTCCAGCAGAGGCAGAAGCCAGCATCTCTTTGGATAGTGTCACGGCCGATAATTTAATCGACGCTAACGAAGCCGCACAAACTATCGTTATTAGCGGTAGCGTTAGTGGTGATGCCCGTGAGGGCGATCAGATCACGCTTACTATTGGCGCAAACACCTATACCGGTACCGTCGGTGCTGGCAGCACCTTTGCCATTAATGTCGCCGGTAGCGTGTTAGCGACAAATAACAGCATCTCAGCCAGCGTAAGCGGGCAAACCGAGGCTGGCGCCAGCTATACTGCTTCCACCACCGCTAACTATGCGGTGGATACCCAATCCCAGGCCTTGATAACGCTCGATCCTATTACCGGCGACAATATTGTCAATATGGAAGAGGCCGCTGGCACTCCTGTTATTACTGGTGTTGTAGGCGCCGATGCAGGGCCGGGAGATACCGTCACCCTGAGTGTGAATGGCACAACTTACACCGGTTTAGTGGCGGGCGATAATACGTTCAGTATTGAGGTTGCTGGCGCCGATTTGGCGGCTGATAACCAATTAAGTGCCCAGGTCACGGGTACCGATTCTAATGGCAATGCTTTTATTGCTACCGACACTGAGTCGTATCAGGTTGATACCACCGCACCGGTTGCAGAAATTACGATTGATGCTATCGGCGATAGCAACGCCGTGGCAATGGCCGCAGCGCAAGGTCAAACGACGCAAATTAGTGGCACTGTGGGCGGCGATGTACAAGATGGTGATACCGTAACCATCACAATCGCTGGTAATGAGTACACCGGCTTAGTTGAAAACGGTGCTTTTAATATTGACGTTAGCGCTCAAGATTTAATTGACGATAGTGACAGTAGCATAAGCGGCTCGGTCACCACATTCGATGCCGCCGGCAACAGCGCCAGTGCCAACGACGAAGAAGCCTACAGCCTTGACCCGGTTACGGTGGTGCAGTTTACCGATAACTTTGTTAATGGCGTCGCCTACCAGACCTCGTCGGGTTTAAGCGGTTATACCGGTGATGCCGGTTCGCCTGGGTCATTTTTTGTGCGCCCTGAAGATACCATCACCTTCACCATAGGCGATGTCACCGTGGCACAGTTCAGTGCCGATGTTATCCAGGGGACTGTACTGTTTTTGCAGGATATCGCCGAAGTAGAGTTGGCCAATAGCAACGATAATTACGTTGAAAATATGGCTATTTTCCTGCAGGCGCTGGATAACGATTTGACCGATGCCACTCCCGATAACGGTGTTTTAAATACCGGCAGCTTGACCAACACCGATGCCAGCTACAACAGCAACATTAACATCGACGCCAGCCTGCACGACTTGTTCAGCGGCTATATCGACCCCACCACCGATGCGCCGTTAAACATTGCCACCGCCGGTAAAGAAATGATTTCGCAGGCGCTGGCGCACGCCGGTGTAGAGTTCACTCGCGATACCGAGCGCGATCCCTCGGACAATAACGTATTTGAAACCATCGCCATGGAGCACGTGGCCGATACCATTGATCAATTGGCCGGTGACCGCGGGCCGGTCACAACCGATGAGCGCACGCCCGATGTGTTGGATGTGCCCGGCGGACAGATAAAGTACAACTACAACGAATTAAATGGCGAAATCACTTTTACCACCGACGATCTTCTGGAAGGCGCGGTTGGCCGTCAGGTAATTACCGAAAACCTGTTGGTTAAAAATGTTTCGCTCAGCGCCGGCTACGAAGATATTGGCACCCTGGAAGACCGCGGCGATGGTAATTATGCGATTGTGCTCAACGACGGCGTAGATCAGTACGACCTGGAAGGCTTGGCAATTGATTATCGCGTAGAGGACTGGACCGCGTTTGAAGAGGTCACCTCCAGTACGCAAGACCAGTATCGCTCTCACTTATCGGCTGAAATTCCCGATGTAAACGAAGGCGACGGTTTTAACCAGTTTACTTTAAACAGCGAGCTGACCTTCGATACCGATCAGACGCTGTTGATTAATTTCACCAGTGAGCTGTTAAGCGCACAACTCGGTTATCCCGTGGCAGAGTATGCGGATGACTATATTGTTCCCATCGAGTATTCCAACGATGGCGGGCAAACCTGGCAAACAATGGAGCAACACTCTATTGATTACAGCATGTCTCTGCCCCGGCCAATTTTCAGCTTTACCCTGGCGGCGGGTAGCGATTCGGTTGACATTCGCGTGCCGATTTTTGATGACGCCGCCATTGAGCCCACCGAGTATTTCGATGCCTATGTCTCGGGCGACAACGTCTACTACGAACACTTACAGTTTGCGATTTTCGATAACGACACCGAAAGCAGCGATCTGCCACAGATTTCCATCGACTTTGTGGTCACAGTTGAGGGCAGTGGCAATGCGGTTTTCACCGTGAGCCTGGATCGCCCGAGCACCGAAACGGTAACCGTAGATTATGCAACAGCCGATCTGGCCGCCGTTGCCGGTTTGGACTATGAAAGTGTCAGCGGCACGTTAACCTTTAACCCGGGGCAAACCTCAGCGACTATTTCTGTTCCGATTATTGACGACGATATTGTCGAAAGTAATCCAAACCCTGAGTTGGCGCTGATAAACCTCAGCAATGCAACCAATGCCGTGTTGTCGGATTCGCAGGGTACTCTCCGAATTTTTGACAACGACAGCCCTAATACTACCGACATTGGATTGGATATCGATCCGATCACCGGTGACAACCTCGTCAATGCTGCCGAAGCCGGCCAAACCATCGCCGTTACCGGAACTGTGTCCGCTGCGGATAATATTAATTTTGCCATTGTTATTCTCAATATTAATGGCCAGAGCTACCAAACCACCACCGATGGCAGCGGCACTTACAGTATTAATGTACCTGGTAGCGAGCTAAGCAGTGACGCCGACACTACGGTTGAGGGCTATGTTTACGGTTTTGGCGCGAACGGTGCGCAGGCCACCGGCGCCGCTGTTGAAGTGTACAGTGTGGATCTATCGGGCCCCGGGGTTGCCATTATTGATGGCAACGGCTCTGAGGCGGGTGAGCAGTCGGTGCAGGAAGCCAGTGGCGACTCGGTTTCTGGCTCGGCTGTTGTTTCGGCTGTTGCGGGTATCAGTCAAGTCACCATCAACGACCAGGATATTTCCAGCGCCAGTATTGATTCGCCAGTGTTCATTAATGGCAACTACGGGCAGTTGGCCGTTACCAATTACGATTCAGGCACGGGTGCAATTACCTATACCTATACAGAGAATGGTGCGGTGCGGGATCACAGCGCCGGTGCGGACAGTGTTGTCGATCAGTTTTCAATTATCGTAACCGATGCTGCCAATTCAGTTGCCACAGATGTATTGGATATTCTCATTACCGATACCCAACCGCAGACAGCGGATGATAGCAATACCGTAGAACTTGGCGGCAGCGCCGTTGGTAATGTCATCACCGGCGGTGGTGCTGATCAGCTTGGCGCCGAAGGTGGCGAGCTGCACAGTGTTTCTTTTGGCGGCGTTAAGTTTGATACCGACAGCGCTGAATTTAATGGCACTGAATGGACTATTGTTGGCGACTCCGGTGTCCTGACTATTGATACGCAGGGCAATTACACCTACAGCTCAACCGCCGCTGCGCCCGACGCCACGAGTGTGGGTGGCGGGGATGCCGGTAGCTGGAGCGGGGTGGCACTGTATGGCTTTGATGGCGCCAGCGACAGTTACTTAGATGTTAACGGCCTGCTTGATCCTGCCACTTTAGATGCTGCGCACAGTGCCAATGTGGTGTATGCCAGTGAGCAAGTCGGTGTACGCATTGGCAGTGGCGATATCTCCACCATTGACTCGCGCGATAACGGTGGCGCCGAGAGTCAGGCATTGGTGATTGATTTCGGCGTGAACGCCACACAAGCCAATGTGCAATTTGGCCAGATAGGCAGTAGTGACGATGGCCGTTGGATTGCGTACGGCGAAGACTTTAATCAAGTCGGCTCCGGCACTTTCGATTTGATGCCCTACAGTTTGCACATTAACCCGGGCAGCGAGTTCCAGTATTTAGCGATTTCCGGCGCGGATACCGACGATCATTTTACCCTGCACAGCGTCGACTATGTTGAGGCAAGTGCAAACCCAGCGGATGATGTATTTTCATACGAGTTAATCGATGCCGACGGTTCTATCTCAAACGCAAGTGATTTAACCATTCAACATACGATTACAGCCGCCGACGGCGACGAAGCCATTAGCATTGGTGAAGACGACAACATCGCCGCGGGTGAATTTAATTTGCTCGACAACGCGACTCCAGCCAGTAACAGCAATGTCGTTACCGGCACAGGGGATGAAGCGGTACTGATCAATGGCATAGATCAGACTGATCTTTTCACCATCAGCGCCACCGCCATGGAGTTTGGCGAAGCCGAGTTCACCATCACTCACAAAGAAACAGGTAACGTCGGCGTCTTTACCATTAACAGCAACGGCAACCTCACGCTGCAAAACGGAGCAGCCTCTTTATTTAACTTTCTCGGTGCAGGAGATGTGGCCAGCATCACGCTCGAATACACCGTGAATGGCAATATCCAATCTGTCGCGACTATTAATGTTAGTGGCGAGAATGATGCACCGGTGGCCGTGAACGACAACGTCACCGTCGCCGAAGACTCGGGCGCGACCGTGATCGACGTGTTGGCCAACGACACCGACGTGGAAGGTGATCTTCTCAGCGTCACCGCCGTGACCCAGCCGTCCAACGGCACCGTGGCCCTGGTGAACGGAGAAGTGCGTTACACCCCGGACGCCAACTTCACCGGTCAAGACACCTTCACCTACACCGTCAGCGATGGCAACGGCGGTACCGACACCGGCACCGTGACCGTCACCGTGGATCCAGAAAACGACCCACCGGTAGCGGTGAACGACAACGTCACTGTCTCTGAAGACTCGGGCGCGACCGTGATCGACGTGTTGGTCAACGACACCGATGTGGAAGGTGATCTTCTCAGCGTCACCGCCGTGACCCAGCCGTCCAACGGCACCGTGGCCCTGGTGAACGGAGAAGTGCGTTACACCCCGGACGCCAACTTCACCGGTCAGGACACCTTCACCTACACCGTCAGCGATGGCAACGGCGGTACCGACACCGGCACCGTGACCGTCACCGTGGATCCAGAAAACGACCCACCGGTAGCGGTGAACGACAACGTCACTGTCTCTGAAGACTCGGGCGCGACCGTGATCGACGTGTTGGCCAACGACACCGATGTGGAAGCTGATCTTCTCAGCGTCACCGCTGTGACCCAGCCGTCCAACGGCACCGTGGCCCTGGTGAACGGAGAAGTGCGTTACACCCCGGACGCCAACTTCACCGGTCAAGACACCTTCACCTACACCGTCAGCGATGGCAACGGCGGTACCGACACCGGCACCGTGACCGTCACCGTGGATCCAGAAAACGACCCACCGGTGGCCGTGAACGACAACGTCACCGTCGCTGAAGACTCGGGCGCGACCGTGATCGACGTGTTGGCCAACGACACCGACGTGGAAGGTGATCTTCTCAGCGTCACCGCCGTGACCCAGCCGTCCAACGGCACCGTGGCCCTGGTGAACGGAGAAGTGCGTTACACCCCGGACGCCAACTTCACCGGTCAGGACACCTTCACCTACACCGTCAGCGATGGCAACGGCGGTACCGACACCGGCACCGTGACCGTCACCGTGGATCCAGAAAACGACCCACCGGTGGCCGTGAACGACAACGTCACCGTCTCTGAAGACTCGGGCGCGACCGTGATCGACGTGCTGGCCAACGACAGCGACGTGGAAGGTGATCTTCTCAGCGTCACCGCCGTGACCCAGCCGTCCAACGGCACCGTGGCCCTGGTGAACGGAGAAGTGCGTTACACCCCGGACGCCAACTTCACCGGTCAGGACACCTTCACCTACACCGTCAGCGATGGCAACGGCGGTACCGACACCGGCACCGTGACCGTCACCGTGGATCCAGAAAACGACCCACCGGTAGCGGTGAACGACAACGTCACTGTCTCTGAAGACTCGGGCGCGACCGTGATCGACGTGTTGGCCAACGACACCGATGTGGAAGCTGATCTTCTCAGCGTCACCGCTGTGACCCAGCCGTCCAACGGCACCGTGGCCCTGGTGAACGGAGAAGTGCGTTACACCCCGGACGCCAACTTCACCGGTCAGGACACCTTCACCTACACCGTCAGCGATGGCAACGGCGGTACCGACACCGGCACCGTGACCGTCACCGTGGATCCAGAAAACGACCCACCGGTAGCGGTGAACGACAACGTCACTGTCTCTGAAGACTCGGGCGCGACGCGACCGTGATCGACGTGCTGGCCAACGACAGCGACGTGGAAGGTGATCTTCTCAGCGTCACCGCCGTGACCCAGCCGTCCAACGGCACCGTGACCCTGGTGAACGGAGAAGTGCGTTACACTCCGGACGCCAACTTCACCGGTCAAGACACCTTCACCTACACCGTCAGCGATGGCAACGGCGGTACCGACACCGGCACCGTGACCGTCACCGTGGATCCAGAAAACGACCCACCGGTAGCGGTGAACGACAACGTCACTGTCTCTGAAGACTCGGGCGCGACCGTGATCGACGTGTTGGCCAACGACACCGATGTGGAAGGTGATCTTCTCAGCGTCACCGCCGTGACCCAGCCGTCCAACGGCACCGTGGCCCTGGTGAACGGAGAAGTGCGTTACACCCCGGACGCCAACTTCACCGGTCAGGACACCTTCACCTACACCGTCAGCGATGGCAACGGCGGTACCGACACCGGCACCGTGACCGTCACCGTGGATCCAGAAAACGACCCACCGGTGGCCGTGAACGACAACGTCACCGTCTCTGAAGACTCGGGCGCGACCGTGATCGACGTGCTGGCCAACGACAGCGACGTGGAAAGTGATCTTCTCAGCGTCACCGCCGTGACCCAGCCGTCCAACGGCACCGTGGCCCTGGTGAACGGAGAAGTGCGTTACACCCCGGACGCCAACTTCACCGGTCAGGACACCTTCACCTACACCGTCAGCGATGGCAACGGCGGTACCGACACCGGCACCGTGACCGTCACCGTGGATCCAGAAAACGACCCACCGGTGGCCGTGAACGACAACGTCACCGTCTCTGAAGACTCGGGCGCGACCGTGATCGACGTGCTGGCCAACGACAGCGACGTGGAAAGTGATCTTCTCAGCGTCACCGCCGTGACCCAGCCGTCCAACGGCACCGTGGCCCTGGTGAACGGAGAAGTGCGTTACACCCCGGACGCCAACTTCACCGGTCAGGACACCTTCACCTACACCGTCAGCGATGGCAACGGCGGTACCGACACCGGCACCGTGACCGTCACCGTGGATCCAGAAAACGACCCACCGGTGGCCGTGAACGACAACGTCACCGTCTCTGAAGACTCGGGCGCGACCGTGATCGACGTGCTGGCCAACGACAGCGACGTGGAAAGTGATCTTCTCAGCGTCACCGCCGTGACCCAGCCGTCCAACGGCACCGTGGCCCTGGTGAACGGAGAAGTGCGTTACACCCCGGACGCCAACTTCACCGGTCAGGACACCTTCACCTACACCGTCAGCGATGGCAACGGCGGTACCGACACCGGCACCGTGACCGTCACCGTGGATCCAGAAAACGACCCACCGGTAGCGGTGAACGACAACGTCACTGTCTCTGAAGACTCGGGCGCGACCGTGATCGACGTGCTGGCCAACGACAGCGACGTGGAAGGTGATCTTCTCAGCGTCACCGCCGTGACCCAGCCGTCCAACGGCACCGTGACCCTGGTGAACGGAGAAGTGCGTTACACTCCGGACGCCAACTTCACCGGTCAGGACACCTTCACCTACACCGTCAGCGATGGCAACGGCGGTACCGACACCGGCACCGTGACCGTCACCGTGGATCCAGAAAACGACCCACCGGTAGCGGTGAACGACAACGTCACTGTCTCTGAAGACTCGGGCGCGACCGTGATCGACGTGCTGGCCAACGACAGCGACGTGGAAGGTGATCTTCTCAGCGTCACCGCCGTGACCCAGCCGTCCAACGGCACCGTGACCCTGGTGAACGGAGAAGTGCGTTACACCCCGGACGCCAACTTCACCGGTCAAGACACCTTCACCTACACCGTCAGCGATGGCAACGGCGGTACCGACACCGGCACCGTGACCGTCACCGTGGATCCAGAAAACGACCCACCGGTAGCGGTGAACGACAACGTCACTGTCTCTGAAGACTCGGGCGCGACCGTGATCGACGTGTTGGCCAACGACACCGATGTGGAAGGTGATCTTCTCAGCGTCACCGCCGTGACCCAGCCGTCCAACGGCACCGTGGCCCTGGTGAACGGAGAAGTGCGTTACACCCCGGACGCCAACTTCACCGGTCAGGACACCTTCACCTACACCGTCAGCGATGGCAACGGCGGTACCGACACCGGCACCGTGACCGTCACCGTGGATCCAGAAAACGACCCACCGGTGGCCGTGAACGACAACGTCACCGTCTCTGAAGACTCGGGCGCGACCGTGATCGACGTGCTGGCCAACGACAGCGACGTGGAAAGTGATCTTCTCAGCGTCACCGCCGTGACCCAGCCGTCCAACGGCACCGTGGCCCTGGTGAACGGAGAAGTGCGTTACACCCCGGACGCCAACTTCACCGGTCAGGACACCTTCACCTACACCGTCAGCGATGGCAACGGCGGTACCGACACCGGCACCGTGACCGTCACCGTGGATCCAGAAAACGACCCACCGGTGGCCGTGAACGACAACGTCACCGTCTCTGAAGACTCGGGCGCGACCGTGATCGACGTGCTGGCCAACGACAGCGACGTGGAAAGTGATCTTCTCAGCGTCACCGCCGTGACCCAGCCGTCCAACGGCACCGTGGCCCTGGTGAACGGAGAAGTGCGTTACACCCCGGACGCCAACTTCACCGGTCAGGACACCTTCACCTACACCGTCAGCGATGGCAACGGCGGTACCGACACCGGCACCGTGACCGTCACCGTGGATCCAGAAAACGACCCACCGGTGGCCGTGAACGACAACGTCACCGTCTCTGAAGACTCGGGCGCGACCGTGATCGACGTGCTGGCCAACGACAGCGACGTGGAAAGTGATCTTCTCAGCGTCACCGCCGTGACCCAGCCGTCCAACGGCACCGTGGCCCTGGTGAACGGAGAAGTGCGTTACACCCCGGACGCCAACTTCACCGGTCAGGACACCTTCACCTACACCGTCAGCGATGGCAACGGCGGTACCGACACCGGCACCGTGACCGTCACCGTGGATCCAGAAAACGACCCACCGGTAGCGGTGAACGACAACGTCACCGTCGCCGAAGACTCGGGCGCGACCGTGATCGACGTGTTGGCCAACGACACCGATGTGGAAGGTGATCTTCTCAGCGTCACCGCCGTGACCCAGCCGTCCAACGGCACCGTGACCCTGGTGAACGGAGAAGTGCGTTACACTCCGGACGCCAACTTCACCGGTCAGGACACCTTCACCTACACCGTCAGCGATGGCAACGGCGGTACCGACACCGGCACCGTGACCGTCACCGTGGATCCAGAAAACGACCCACCGGTAGCGGTGAACGACAACGTCACTGTCTCTGAAGACTCGGGCGCGACCGTGATCGACGTGCTGGCCAACGACAGCGACGTGGAAGGTGATCTTCTCAGCGTCACCGCCGTGACCCAGCCGTCCAACGGCACCGTGACCCTGGTGAACGGAGAAGTGCGTTACACTCCGGACGCCAACTTCACCGGTCAAGACACCTTCACCTACACCGTCAGCGATGGCAACGGCGGTACCGACACCGGCACCGTGACCGTCACCGTGGATCCAGAAAACGACCCACCGGTAGCGGTGAACGACAACGTCACTGTCTCTGAAGACTCGGGCGCGACCGTGATCGACGTGTTGGCCAACGACACCGATGTGGAAGGTGATCTTCTCAGCGTCACCGCCGTGACCCAGCCGTCCAACGGCACCGTGGCCCTGGTGAACGGAGAAGTGCGTTACACCCCGGACGCCAACTTCACCGGTCAGGACACCTTCACCTACACCGTCAGCGATGGCAACGGCGGTACCGACACCGGCACCGTGACCGTCACCGTGGATCCAGAAAACGACCCACCGGTGGCCGTGAACGACAACGTCACCGTCTCTGAAGACTCGGGCGCGACCGTGATCGACGTGCTGGCCAACGACAGCGACGTGGAAAGTGATCTTCTCAGCGTCACCGCCGTGACCCAGCCGTCCAACGGCACCGTGGCCCTGGTGAACGGAGAAGTGCGTTACACCCCGGACGCCAACTTCACCGGTCAGGACACCTTCACCTACACCGTCAGCGATGGCAACGGCGGTACCGACACCGGCACCGTGACCGTCACCGTGGATCCAGAAAACGACCCACCGGTGGCCGTGAACGACAACGTCACCGTCTCTGAAGACTCGGGCGCGACCGTGATCGACGTGCTGGCCAACGACAGCGACGTGGAAAGTGATCTTCTCAGCGTCACCGCCGTGACCCAGCCGTCCAACGGCACCGTGGCCCTGGTGAACGGAGAAGTGCGTTACACCCCGGACGCCAACTTCACCGGTCAGGACACCTTCACCTACACCGTCAGCGATGGCAACGGCGGTACCGACACCGGCACCGTGACCGTCACCGTGGATCCAGAAAACGACCCACCGGTGGCCGTGAACGACAACGTCACCGTCTCTGAAGACTCGGGCGCGACCGTGATCGACGTGCTGGCCAACGACAGCGACGTGGAAAGTGATCTTCTCAGCGTCACCGCCGTGACCCAGCCGTCCAACGGCACCGTGGCCCTGGTGAACGGAGAAGTGCGTTACACCCCGGACGCCAACTTCACCGGTCAGGACACCTTCACCTACACCGTCAGCGATGGCAACGGCGGTACCGACACCGGCACCGTGACCGTCACCGTGGATCCAGAAAACGACCCACCGGTAGCGGTGAACGACAACGTCACTGTCTCTGAAGACTCGGGCGCGACCGTGATCGACGTGCTGGCCAACGACAGCGACGTGGAAGGTGATCTTCTCAGCGTCACCGCCGTGACCCAGCCGTCCAACGGCACCGTGACCCTGGTGAACGGAGAAGTGCGTTACACTCCGGACGCCAACTTCACCGGTCAAGACACCTTCACCTACACCGTCAGTGATGGAGAAGGGGGCACGGAGAGCGCCACGGTTACGGTCAACGTCACCCCAGAAAACGACGCGCCGGTAGCCAATGATGACGGTATTTTAAATGGCACCGAAGACACCACTAGCGGTGTCTTGAATGCGGCCATGCTTAGCAACGATATTGATTTGGATGGTGATGCGCTCACTATCACTCACGTGAATGGAGTGGCGTTAACTGGTGCTGCGCAGAATATCGATGTACTGAACGGTACTGTCAGCATAGATGCGTCTGGATCCATTCGTTTTACCCCTGCGGCGGATTACACCGGGGCGGTCAGTTTTGAGTACAGTATTAGTGACAACAATGGCGGAGCCGATACGGCAATTGTGAGCGGCACCATCGCGCCGGTAGACGACGCGCCAACAACGTCAAATGCGGCTGTGCGAACCGACGAGGATGTTGCTTATGAATTTTCGTTGAATGATTTCCCATACACGGACGCAGAGGGGGATGCTCTAGCGGCTGTAACTATCGTCACTTTACCTGCTGAGGGTAGTTTACAGTGGTTCAACGGAACTGGCTGGGAAACTGTTAATGCTGGCGACTCAATTTCGGCCGCTGACATTAGCAATGGCTATTTACAGTATCAGCCTGAGCCAAACGCGCCTGTTGGGTCTGATGATGGAAGCGGCAGCGGAAGTTTTACCTTTACGGTATCGGACGGCAATTCCAGCAGCGCCGTGGCGACGATGACATTGTCGGTTGACGCTGTTGCCGATACACCTGATTTATCTCTGGCCGATGCCTCCGATGTTGTGGGTGATGCCAATTTTGCCTTGCCTTCTGGCAATGGCCTGCAGTTGCAACGCTTCGACAATGTGCCAACTGTTAACAGCTCTAATGCGGCCGATGCCAGTGTGCTTGAAGGCGCACTGACCTCCTTGGCGCCAAGCTCCAGTGCTTTGGTGAATCAATTGGGCACGGGCAGTACTTCAGCGACGGCGGTAAACATTGATGAGGACGATGGTCTGTCTCTTACTGGTCTAATTTACCTTGAGGCTGGCACGACCTATCAGGTGAGCGGTTACCAGGACGATACTTTGCACATAGAGATCGGTGGTAATGTCGTTCATTCAGAGGGGTTTAATTCTTACGGAGGCTACGACTCAAGTAACTTTACTCCATCCCAGAGTGGCTATTACACCTTTGAGCTTTACGCTTACAACGGCGATAACGTCGGTCGTGTTAGTGCTTTGATTACCGCCGACGGCTCAACCCAAACACTGGATAATTACACGTTGTTTAGTGATATTCAGGCGGTGGAAACGGCCGGTGGCCAGTTCTCTGAGTACATTGGGGACGCTGATGGCGGCTATTATCCTGTGCGTTTAAATGAAGGTCTGGAAAATACGCCTATACAGCTCCAGGACATCGTCGCGAATTTAACGGATACCGATGGCTCGGAGACGTTGAACATGCAGATTACAGGGTTGCCGGTAGGGAGCGTGCTGAGTGATGGTAGTAACCATTTCACTGCTGCGCCGGGTGCTACTGTGGCCGATGTGAGTGAGTGGAACTTGGAAACTTTGGTTATAACGGCGCCCTTAAACTTTGTCGGCTCCTTTGAGCTGGGCGCTGTGGCGCAATCTATAGAAAGTTCGAATGGTGATACTAGTCAAGTGTCCACGAACTTCACCGTTGTTGTTCGTGAAGTTCCGCAAGACTCTCAGCCTGAGGCGGTGGACGATGCCATTGTGGTAGCCGCTGATACTACCTATTTGAATGGTGATGTAAGTTCTAACGATACGCAAAGTACCGATGGGAATAATCAGTACAGCGTACAGAGTGCTCCCTCAAACGGTGTTCTCAACTTTAATTCGGACGGTACTTTTACATACACGCCTAACGCGGGATATACGGGCGTGGACAGCTTCGAGTACGCAGTTGTCGATGCAGATGGAGATATCTCAACAGCAACTGTTAATATTTTGATCCCTGAGCTAAACGACAACAGTGCTCAGGTATTTGAAGCTGCTCTTGATTCCGGCAGTAACAGTAGCAGTTCCGCAGAAATGGTGAGTGGCAATTTGCTGTCAAACGACGCTAGCTTACCCGCTAATATCTCGCTTTCTGTCGCTATTGCCGGAGGTACGGTAGATAGCTCTGTGCCTGGGCAAACTACTATTACCACCGTTGATGGGAATACACTGAGGGTAAACACTGACGCAGAGTCTGCCGACTTCGGTGACTACACTTATACGCTGATCAACGCCGTGGATCACAACCTGATCTCGCAGCAAACCTTTGACTCAGACAATGGTGGTTGGACAGGTTCGGGAGTAAGCAATGAGAACGGCCAATTGCGGCTTGATCGCGATGAAACTGCCTCGCAAATATTTAGCTTTGGTGCCTCTATGGCCGGGGCAGAAGTTGTAGTGAGCTTTAATTTGTATGTTGATGGAGGCTGGGAAACCTCTGGTGGTGGGCAAGACTTCTTTGAAGTGGTGGCCAACGGCAATCAGGTAAGTTCAGTTTCTCCCTCTGATGAAACAACCAGTAGGGTATCTGTAACCACAGCGCTTGATGAAAATGGCGATCTCGCATTGGCGCTCACTGCCAATTCGACGGCAGGTAACGAATTTGCATTGCTGGATGACTTGAATATTTCAGCAGTGGAACGGACGGATGAATTTACCTACACGCTTACCGACGGAGATCAATTCAGTGATAGCGCATTATTGAATGTAGCAATAGTCGATGATCGCACAGATGTACCAAGCGATAGGGATGAGTCTTATTCGTTAAGCGAAAATCAGGACCTGGTCTTGGGCGAGTTGAATCTTTTGGATAATACGGGGCCTCAAAGTGGTGTTGGGTCGGTGACCGCGGTGACAGGCGGCGGCATTCGGATTAATGGCGTCAATGCCGCTTCAGATTTTACGTTCACCCAGCAAGCAAACGCTGGTAATGAAGTGGTTCACTATACGATTACTCATAACGATACATTGCACACAGCAGAGCTTGTGGTACAAGCAAACGGCGATGTTAGCTTTACCAACGAAGAGGGAAATCTATTTGATTTTCTAAGCTCGTCTGATACTGCTGAATTGCTAATCGATTATACGGTAAACACTTTTGGTGAAAATTTCAGCTCTACGGCAACTCTCAATATACAAGGTGAAAATGATGCTCCTGTGGCCGAACCTGATACTGGTTTGACGCAGGGAGGATTCGCCTCAGAGTTCTGGGTATACAACGAGGGTGTAGATGGTCCCAACCTCGAGTCCGTAGCTCAGGTTATTGGATTTACTGGTCGTGAAGCACCGGATGCGACCTTTATTTCCACCGGTTTCAACTATGCGGTTCGTCAGGGGGATTCCGATTACAGACAGAATCTCGGCTCGGGTAACAACTTGGAAAGCTGGCTGGCAGATGGTAGTGACGATGACTCGGTGGTGCGCAACACTACAGAGAGTTCGGGTGACGCTATTGTGCGCTTTGTGGGCGTATTCGAGGTGGATACTGCCGGTACCTACACACTGAATATTACGCATGATGATGGGTTTGTGATATTTATTGATGGAGAAGAGACGTTTACCGCCGACTTTATTACCTCGCCCAGTAACTTTGTCCAGACAACACAGTTGTCGGCGGGTATTCATGAGGTCGAAGTTTATTACTGGGATCAGGGTGGTGAATATGTATTTGATGGCAGCTTGTTTGGTCCAGGGGGAGAGGACGTGTGGGCTCCCAGTAACGTCTCTTATCGCGGCGCCCCCTATAGCACAAGTGAAGATCAACCCATAACGATCAATGTGTTGGCCAACGATCACGATATTGATGGGGATCGTTTAACCATTAGTTCCGTTTCCGACGGTGCGAACGGTACAGTATCGACCAACGGCAATACGGTAACCTATTCGCCAAACCCGGGATTTTTTGGCCAAGATTCGTTTACTTACACAGTCTCTGATGGCAATGGTGGATATGATTCTATGAGGGTCCCGGTGGAGGTCAGGCCTACCAATAACGCCCCTGAAGTGGATCTGGATGCGGATGATAGTACGGCGAATGCCGGGGCTTACCAAGCCTATGGTAAGCCAGATACAAATGTTGCTATTGCTGGCGAGGATGTCGTTATAACTGATATCGATGCTTCCAACTTGTGGTCGGCGCAGATTGAGATTCGAAACGCGCAACTGGGGGATCAGTTGGTTGAATCTGCCGCACTTCCTGGTGGTATCGACTTCACATTCGATAGCAATAGCAATACCGCTACCCTCAGCGGAATTGCATCTCATGAAGACTATCAATCGGCCCTAAGTCTAATTGCTTTGAATGGCTCTGAAACATCCGAAACACCAAGGGAGCTTGTTATTACCGTCAGTGACGGTTTAGACAGTAGTGCCGAGGTAGTGTCGTTTATCACAATTACCAATAATATTTATGGCACAGAGGGTGATGATCTTCTCGATGATTCTACCTATCCTCATTGGGAAGCTAATACAGTTTTCGGTCTAGAGGGTGATGATGAGATTTATGGATACTCGGGAGACGACTCTCTATACGGCAACGAAGGCAATGATACGCTTTATGGCGGTTCAAATAACGATCTTTTGGTTGGCGGGCCAGGCGATGATACTTTATCTGGGGGCGGCGAGTGGGCTTCTGATGTCTTTGCCTGGGAACTGGGGGATCAAGGCAGTCCGGGCGCCTCAGCAAATGATGTTGTGACAGACTTTAATGTTGAAAGTGGCGCTGGAAATTCTCTGGATTTAGCGGATCTATTGCAAGGAGAGAACAGCAGCAACCTCACAGGTTATCTACACTTCGAGCAATCTGGCGCAGATACGGTTATCCATATCAGCAGCTCTGGCAGCTTCGATGGCAGTAACTATGACAGTGCTACCGATCAAACGATAACGTTGCAAAATGTCAGCTTGTCCGGCACAGATTCAGAAATCATTACCCAGCTGCTTAATAGTGGCCAGTTAAACGTGGATTCATGATATGTATGTAAAGCGGGATAAAAGCGGTGCAATTATCGCCATCAGCCGCGAAGCCACGGATGGCTTTTCAGAATCTGTGTCGGCAGATTCGCCAGAGCTTGTGAGTTTTATGCGCACACTGCAGCCCGAGGCCTATCAGGCGTTGCTTGACAGCGATCTGCAAATGGCGCGGGTGATGGAAGATGTCATTAATTTGCTGGTGGATAAATCGGTAATTCGTTTTACCGATTTACCCGATGCGGCTCAGGCAAAACTGTTGCAACGTGAACAAATTCGCGAACGTCTACATAGCTTGAGCTTCTTCGATGACGATGACACTCTGGGGCTTTAGCCCAGAGTGTGGTTGCCTGGCGCAGGAGACATCAGTACTCTATTCAACGGATGGCGGGACCTGTAAAGGCGTCAAAATTAAGCTCGGCTAAAACATTTTGTTCGTCTGAGCAAATCACCCCTTCGGCTATCATTACGGCCCCTAACGAATGGCCTATGCCGCAAAGGCTTTGCATAAAGTTGTGATTGATTTGATTCGTGTGACAATCGCGAATAATCGCGCTGTCTACTTTTAAATAATCAAGCCCAATACCTTCCAGCTCGCGAATTTTCGTAAACTCAAGCCCAACGTGTTCCAGCCCCACTTTGCAGCCTAACTGCCTTAATTCAGCGCTAAAACTCTTCAGTTGGGGAAGGTGACGAATAGCGCAGCTTTCCGGAAACTCCAACCATAGTTTGTCGCAAACAGCTGGGCATTGCCGCAGTAGGCTACGTACCTTGGTGCGAAAGTCGGCGTCGCACAGGGCGCTCTCCGAGATGTTGACAGCGCACTGATCGCCGCTGTGCTGAATGTTTTTTAGCGCTTGATTAACTACTAACCAGTCGACTTCGGGTAGTATGCCCAGACGCCTGGCCCAGCCGACAAAATAGCCCGCACTTTGCCATTGACCTTCCAGCTCCAGACGCACCGGATTCTCCCAGTGTAGCAGTGTGCCATTTTGCAAACGCACAGCGAATTCGCCTAAGTGTACTCCCTGAGCCAAGGCTTTGTTTAGGGCCGCGCGCCACTGAACCAGGTTGCGCTGTTGGCTCTGGTCTTGTGTCGCAACTTCTACGCCCCTGTTACCGCGCTGCTCAGCCAGCGCCAGCAGTCCATCTAGCGTGGCCAGTACCTGGCCGCGCTGCTTACCCCTGTTCAACAAGGTGGCAGCCAGTGGCAGGCTGACCGTAATGCCCTCTGGAACTTTTTTATTTAACGCACTCAGCAATTGCTCACTGAGCGTGTTGGCGCAGGACTGAAGGTCTTCCTGATAGGGAGCAACAAGCACAAAATCAGTACCATTTAAGCGTCCGATGATGGTCTCTGCACCAGGTTCGCGATCATTCAATTGCTGCGTTAGTGTGCGCAATAAAGTGTCTACTTGGTCGCGACCTAAACGCTGATTGAGATCGTTGAGGTTTAGCAGGCGAACCATATAAATAGCACTATCCTGCGCGGCGTCCTCACGCCCCAACAAGCTGTCTAGCAAATTGAGAAAGTGGTTGCGGTTGGCAATGCCTGTGACTTCGTCCTGTTGCGATTGGGTGCGCAAACGCTCCAGCTTTTCTGTCTCTTTCTCTAGCATGGCTTTCACGCTAGCCGATAACTTATTCATGGCGCGTACCAGCTTGCGAAATTCACGAGTTCGCGGTTCGCTTGAGGTGACAAAATGGCGTTGGCCGATGGACTCGGCCTGATCTACCACCCGGCCCAAGGGACGAGTGATAACTTTTAGCACCAGAGTGCCCACAAGACCGCAAGCAAGGCCTGCGATTACCAGCCAAAGCAAAAGTTTCAGACTGCTATTCCATAACTCTTGTTGCGCGTAGCGTGAATGGCTTTGAACTTCTAAGGTGGCGTATTGTTGCCAGCCGTCTTGAATCTGAGCTATACCCGGTTGCACATGAATATTCAGAAGTTGTGCAAACCAGCCGGGAACCGAGTGCTCGGAGCTTTGCGGGGTATAGCGACGCTCGACGATGATTTTTCCTGCGGGATCGAGCAGACGAATGCTTTGATAGTGGCCGCTGTCAAACTGCGCGCTAATCAGTAACTCCAGCGTGACCGGATCTTTCTCCATCTGGGTGATCGATAGCGCAAGAGAGTTGGCGTTGTCGATGTTTTTCAGCTGTAGCTGCTGCTCTAAATATTCGCGGGCTGTGAGGGTGCTGATAAAAAAGCTCCCACCCAAAGCCAGTATCAGTATTAGGCAGATTCCTATCCACACTTGTTTAGTCAAGGACATTGCGCTTCACCTCTTGGCTTGTGCGGGAATTGCTCATAGTTAAAAACCTTCTTGTTGCATTCGTTGTAACACGTCGCGCCAGCGCGATAAGCGGGCGGTGGGGTCTGATGTGGATTTACTGCCGCCCAGCCACAACCCCTGGCTGTTGAAACTAAACACAGGAGTAAGGTCGGTTCTTTGGCTTGCGGGCAAAATGAGAGGGTTAAGATTATCCAGAATCAGGGGCTCGGCGTCGGGGGAGGAAAAGTACCCCAGCACCATATGTGCCTGGACTCTGCCGCCGGTGTTAGCACGCACGTAAATCAAGCGCAGGTGCTCGGCTGGCATACCTAGCTTTAGCAGCGAAAAGTATTTCGCGATGGTGAAATCTTCACAGTCGCCGCCGCGTACTCCCATGGTTTGCATGGGTGTGGCCCAATAGTCTTTTTCTTTCCAGAGCAGGCGATCATCGCTAAAGGTTAAGCCGCGGTTAAAAAAGTCGTTAATACTCTGTAATTGCTGCTGCGTATTTTCTGGTTTGCTGCGCTCTAGCAATTCAAACCAGGCGCGCAGGTAACTGACGCCATCTTCGCCGTAGTTAGCTTGCATTATTTCGGTGAGCTTGTTGTGTTGCAGGGCGAGAGGGGCGAGAGTAAGCGTAAGCAGAAATACAGTTATTAGGGCCCGCGTGGCAACGGGCTTACGCCAGCGGCTGGCTGGTTGTTGGTGATATATTTTTTGTCGTAATTGCAGCCGCTTCAAACCGTCATTCGCAACATTGTGAACAGTGTTGCGAGTATAGCAGCTGGGGTGTCTCGGCTGTATTCGATTCGCCCTAATGCAGAGTACGGCGCTGCTTGGCGGGGGTGGGCGCCTCAGAAACGGGTTTGCTTAGTACTTCACGGTCGGATTCGGCCTGCTGCAATTGCATAAGCTGGCGTTTTAAACGGGACACTACCTTCGACATGATCTCGGTAGTCTGCTCCAGCTGATCCAGCGTGAACAGCATTTCGTCCGGGTCGAGCTTTTTATTTGACTTTTGCATGGCTTTTCCAGAAAAAGCGGCCCCGTAGGGCCGCCTGAGATTAATCCCAGCTCAGGGCGCCGCCTGTTTGATATTCGATCACACGGGTTTCAAAGAAGTTTTTCTCTTTGCGTAAATCCATGATTTCGCTCATCCAGGGGAAGGGGTTTTGCGCACCCGGATACTGCTCTTTTAGACCTACCTGTGCCAGACGGCGGTTGGCGATAAAGTGCAGATACTCTTCCATCATCGCAGCGTTCATGCCCAAAATGCCGCGCGGCATAGAGTCGCGGGCGTAGGCAATTTCCAGCTCGGCGCCTTCAACCACCATTTGCGTGACTTCTTTTTGGAACTCTGCTGTCCACAGGTGGGGGTTTTCCAGTTTAATCTGGTTGATGACATCGATGCCGAAGTTCAGGTGCATAGATTCATCGCGCAGAATGTATTGAAACTGCTCGGCGACGCCGGTCATTTTGTTGCGACGGCCCATGGACAGAATCTGGCTGAAACCGCAGTAGAAGAAAATACCCTCGGTAACCACATAGAAAGCGACCAGGTTGCGCAGCAGCTCTTGGTCGGTCTCTGGGGTGCCGGTGGTGAAGGTCGGGTCGCCCAGTGCCTGGGTGTGCTTCAGGCTCCAGGCCGCTTTGGCTGCTACCGAGGGCAGTTCGCGGTACATGTTAAAGACTTCGCCTTCGTCCATGCCCAGAGATTCAATGCAGTACTGGTAAGCGTGGGTGTGAATCGCCTCTTCAAAGGCTTGGCGCAGAATGTATTGGCGGCACTCCGGGTTAGTAACCAGGCGATACAGTGCCAATACCAGGTTGTTCGCAACCAGAGAGTCAGCGGTAGAGAAGTAACCCAGCGAGCGCATGACTACGCGGCGCTCGTCTTCGGTAAGGCCTTCGCTGCTTTTCCACAGCGAGATGTCCGCAGTCATGTTCACTTCTTGCGGCATCCAGTGGTTGGCGCAGCCATCCAGGTATTTTTGCCAGGCCCAATCGTATTTAAAGGGCACCAGCTGGTTCAGGTCGGCGCGGCAGTTGATCATGCGCTTGTCGTCAACCTCAATACGCTGGGCGCCCATTTCCAACTCTTCAAGACCGGGGGCAACGTCCAGGTGCTCCAGCGATTCACGCGCGGCTTTTACCGCGTCAGTGGTCGCCGTTGCCTGAGAGGCATCCGCACTGGGGGCGGGCTCTGGTTGTGGCGCTTTTGGCGGCGCAGCGGGTGCTGGCTTTTTCGGTTGTGCGGTTTCTTCGGTATTAAAATCGTCCCAGCTCAACATGGTGACAGTATCCTTTAACGTTTGTGCATGTTCGCCCGACCGGAGTCGGGCGGCTAGAAAATTACTGGCAGGCTTCGCAGTCTGGATCATCCAGTGAGCAGGCCTGAGGCACAGGGGCCGCTTGCGGCTCGGCGCTGGCTCCCGCCGGCTCCGCACTGCTGGCTGCAACACCGCCGCCACCGCCTGCGGATACCGCGTTCAATGAACCGGTGCTGATGGTGGACTTCTCGGTAGTGGTAGCCGCCAGTGCACGCAGGTAATAGGTGGTTTTCAAACCCTGGAACCAAGCCATGCGATAGGTAACATCCAGCTTTTTGCCATTGGCGCCGGCAATGTAAAGGTTCAAGCTCTGCGCCTGATCAATCCACTTTTGACGACGGCTGGCCGCTTCTACGATCCAGCGCGGCTCAACTTCAAAGGCGGTGGCGTACAGCTGCTTGAGGTCGGCCGGAATGCGGTCGATTTTTTGCAGCGAGCCCTCGTAGTATTTGAGGTCGTTTACCATAACGCCATCCCACAGGCCCTGTGCCTTAAGGTCGCGTACCAAGGATGGGTTTACTACCGTAAATTCACCCGACAGATTCGATTTAACGTACAGGTTCTGATACGTAGGCTCGATGGACTGGCTCACGCCGGTAATATTGGCAATGGTCGCCGTCGGCGCAATGGCCATCACATTAGAGTTGCGCATACCCTGGGTTTTTACTTTCTCGCGCAAGCTGTCCCAGTCGAGGCGCTGAGTGCGGTCTTGCTGAATATAATCGGCGCCGCGCTGCTCAGCGAGAATCTCAATGGAGTCGATGGGCAGTTGGCCTTTGCTCCACAGTGAACCGTCAAAGGTGCTGTAACGACCGCGCTCGGCGGCGAGGTTAGAGGACTCTTCAATGGCGTGGTAGCTGATGGCCTCCATGGACACATCGGCAAACTCCACCGCTTCGGGTGAGCCGTAAGCAATGTGTTGTGCGTAGAGCGCATCCTGAAAGCCCATTACGCCTAAACCAATGGGGCGATGGCGCAGGTTAGAGGCGCGTGCGGTATCCACCGAGTAGTAGTTAATGTCAATCACGTTATCCAGCATACGGATAGCGGTTTTGACTGTAGCAGCCAGCTTGTCGCGATCCAGTTGGCCGTCCACGATGTGCTGCGCCAGGTTGATCGAGCCCAGGTTACACACGGCAATCTCTTCATTGGCCTTGGTGTTCAGGGTGATCTCTGTGCACAGGTTGGACGAGTGCACCACACCTACGTGCTGCTGCGGGCTGCGCAAATTACAAGCGTCTTTAAAAGTGATCCAGGGGTGGCCGGTTTCAAACAGCATGCCCAGCATCTTGCGCCACAGGTCTACCGCCTTGAGTTTTTTGTGCAGTTTCAGCTTGCCTTCGGCGGCCAGCTGCTCGTAGTGGGTGTAGCGCGCTTCAAACTCGGCGCCGTATAAGTCGTGCAAATCGGGCACGTCATTGGGCGAGAACAAGGTCCAGTCTTTGTCCTCAAACACGCGCTTCATAAACAGGTCGGGCACCCAGTTGGCGGTGTTCATATCGTGGGTGCGGCGACGGTCGTCACCGGTGTTTTTGCGCAGCTCCAAAAACTCTTCAATGTCCAAATGCCAGGTTTCCAGGTAGGCACAGACGGCGCCCTTGCGCTTACCGCCCTGGTTAACCGCAACGGCTGTATCGTTGGCCACTTTTAAGAAGGGCACTACGCCCTGAGAGCGACCATTGGTGCCTTTAATGTAAGAACCCAAAGAGCGCACAGGGGTCCAGTCGTTGCCCAGGCCACCAGCAAATTTGCTCAGCATGGCGTTGTCCTGCATCGCGCCGTAAATGCCGTGCAGGTTGTCGGGCACGGTGGTCAGGTAGCAAGAGGACAGCTGCGGGCGCAGGGTGCCGGCGTTAAACAAAGTCGGGGTTGAGCTCATGTAATCGAAAGAGCTCAACAGGCGGTAGAATTCGATAGCGCGCTCTTCGCGGTTGTCTTCTTCCACCGCCAGACCCATGGCCACACGCATAAAGAATACTTGCGGCAGCTCGATGCGCACATCGTTGCTGTGAATAAAATAGCGGTCGTACAGAGTTTGCAGACCGAGATAAGTAAATTGCAGATCGCGCTCGGCGAGCAGGGCTTCACCCAGCTTTTCCAAATCAAAGTTCAACAGCTCTGGGTCCAGCAACTCAAGCTCGACACCTTTGCGGATGTACACCGGCAGGGCGCGAGCGTAGTAAGTCTGCATCTCGGTTTGGGTAGCGGCCTCGGCGATACCCAAAAAGCCCAGCGCTTCGGCGCGCAGTTTATCTAGCAGCAGGCGCGCGGTGGCGTAGCTGTAATTAGGCTCTTTTTCTACCAGGGTACGGGCGGTGATCACCAGCGAGGTATTGACGTCTTTGAGCGACACGCCGTTGTACAAGTTGCGCATCGCCTCGTCGAGAATGGCTTTCTCGTTGACGTCTTCCAGCCCCTGACAGGCTTCGCTGACGATGGTGCGCACCCGGGCCATATCCAAAGGCGCAGTGCTGCCATCGTCCAGGGTAATTTGCAGGGTGGGGTAATCTGGGTCTTCTTGCACCTCAGAGGCGGCCCCCGGCGTGCTTTGCGCACGCATACGCGCGTGCTCTTCGCGGTAGAGCACGTAGTCGCGGGCCACTTTGTGCTCGCCCGAGCGCATCAAAATCAGTTCTACCTGATCTTGAATGTCTTCAATGTGCATAGTGCCGCCCGAGGGCATGCGACGCTTGAAGGTGGCGGTGATCTGCTTGGTCAGGTTATCGACAGTTTCGTGCACACGGCTCGAGGCCGCTGCTGTGCCGCCCTCCACTGCGAGAAACGCCTTGGTCATGGCGACCGCGATTTTACTCGCGTCAAAGGGAACCACGGTGCCGTTGCGCTTGATCACGCGCAGCTGGCCCGGGGCTGTGGCTTCCAGGTCGTGTTTGGCATCGGCGTGGGCGCCGGCTTGGGTCTTGGCGACTTGGGGCTGGTCTGTTTCTGTGTACATTAAGTTCTCCGCGAAGGTTCCCTGTCTAATTAGAATGGTCGGTTCCAATGAGGCGCAGCAGCCTGGCCCGGCCTAAGTTTGTGCGTTGTAACGGTTTACTGCGCTTCGCCACAGAGACGAGTGGCGAAGATACATCGGGTTCGGGCCTGACTCGTGGGTCGAGCCCCTTGGCTGAATGCAGCCTGGATACATGCTGTAAGACTTCGGGTGGGTGTAGCACGGCCTTTTACGTTAGTGGCTCAGTAAACTGGCGGCTCACTAGTAGTAGTGGGTGCTGTATCTAAAACCCTATATATGGGTGTTTTGCCGAAGCGGGATACAAGATAATGCGGTTTTTGACCGAATGCAAGTGAAGAACAGGGGCCGTAAGCTGTGGATAAGGTGTGGGTACTTTGTTCTGTGAGCGACTACTAACTTTGTGTGCCCGTGCAACACTGAGGGGCGTCTGCGAAAAGGCAGGACGCCTCAGATTAGAATAAATTTTTATGACAGTGTTGCTGTTTATTCAAGAAAATCAATTGGACGCTGGGGCCACTTAAAAGCGCATTACCGCGTAAACGGTCGGGCCCTCGAACAAACTGTCGAAAGAGCTGGTGAGATAATCGCCATTCTTGGTGACTCCGTAATCAATATAGCGATATCCGGCCCCCAGACCAAAGCTGTCGGTCAGAGCATAGTCAATTTCCAGTTCGATGGCTGTCAGCTCGCCGTCGTAGTCGTCATAGTTCAGTGATAGCCAACCCAGGGTGGATGAGACTTCGATGCGCTCGGTCAGATGCCATTGACCAAATAGTACAATATTGGGCAGGGGGGCAGTGACATCGCTCGATTCCGAACCCAGCGATTCGGTGCGCTCATTGGCAATCAGAGTGGCATCGATCTCCATGCCGAATTTCACCACGTGAACCCCGAGGCCGGCATCCAGCTTAATACTGTCCGATTGGTACAGTTGGTAGCCTAAATTGATAATGTACAAGTCGGCGTTGAATTTAGAATCCAACTGAACATTGCCATCCAACGAGTCGATATCGGTGGGAAGATCCAGATCGCCGAACTCTACGTGAAAATCTGCATCAACTGTGCCCTCGCTATCAAACTGTGAAATATTGCCCCACAGTTGCCAGCGCTCGGCAAACTGCCATTTACCGCTGAACCAGAAATTCGTCTGCGAATCATCGTGCCCCAGCGTTTGCAGATTTAGATCCGTACCGGCTTGTCCTTCCCGGGCGGATGAGACGGTGGCGTCGGTGGTTTGCGCAAAAGCGCCGAGTTTAAGCTGCACACTGGGCTCTTCGGCCCAGGTGCTGGCAGAGGCGGCTAAACCAGTAGCGGCGGCCAGGGTACAGAGAGTTTTGGCGAAGTGGTTCATCTTTCTGCTAGGTCCTTTGGCTAAATTCGTGGGGCCATTGTAGGGCAAATCGGTTGAAAACACCCGAGTCGTGTCGCGAGTGTGCGCGTGGTTACGTGATAGTATGGTCGCGTCCTTCACGTTAATGCGATCCCTATGTTGTTAATCACGCTCCTGCCCGTATTGGCACCGGTTTTTATTGCCACGGCCATTGGTGTTGTTTGGGCCAAAAGTGGCGCCGAGTATCCATCGGATTTTATCGGCAAGCTAGTAATGAATATTGGTACCCCTTGCCTGATTGTTGCGTCCTTGGCGCATACAGACGTCGAGCTTGCCAGTATTTCACGGGTGGCTCTGGCGGCGGCGTTGACGATTCTACTTACCGGTATCGCCGGTGCGTTTATTTTGCGCCTGTCTGGCCAGCCCTTAGCGACTTATCTGCCGCCTTTAATTCTGCCCAATAATGGCAATATGGGTTTGCCGGTTTGTTTGTTTGCCTTTGGTGATCAGGGCCTGGCACTGGCATTGGGTTATTTTCTGGTGATGATGCTGAGTACCTTTACCTTCGGTATTACCCTGGTGGCAGGCTCGGGCAATTGGCGCCGCACGGCGGCACAGGTGGGGCGTCAGCCAGTGCTTTGGGCCATGGTGGTCGGGGTAATTATTTTGCTGGCAGATGTAGCTCTGCCCAAATGGATTGGCAATACCGTAGATTTGCTGGGCGGCTTCGCCATACCGCTGATGATGATCACCCTGGGTGTGTCTTTGGGAAGACTAAAAGTGAAGCGTTGGCAGCGCAGCATCGTTTACAGTGTGCTGCGGATTGGCGGTGGTTTACTGGTTGGTTGGCTGGTCAGTATGGCGTTGGGCTTGAGCGGTACCGAGCGCGGTGTAGTGCTGCTGCAATCGGCAATGCCGGTGGCAGTATTCACCTACTTATTGGCGTTAAGGTACGAGCGCGATCCGCAGGAGGTCGCCGCTATGGTGGTGGCTTCTACGGTTATGGCGTTTGGGGTTTTACCGGTTATTTTGTGGTGGCTTTTATAACGGTGATCGCGGCGGTCGGGTTGCTTGCGGGTTTGCGGCGCTTGCTATAGGCTTGGCGCGGCAAAAAACCGATGGAGACCGGCATGGCCAGTGTGCGTGAAATAGTGTTGACGTTTAGCTGTCAGGATAGTCTGGGGCTAGTGGCCCGGGTGGCAAGTTTATTCGCCGAGCGCGGGTTTAATATTCGCGAGTCCTCGCAGTTTGAAGACACAGATAAAAAGCGCTTTTTTATGCGCACGGTGTTTGAGTGTCCCGCCGACGTCACCCTGGATATGGTAGAGACCATGTTCACCCCGGTGGCCGAGCAATACAATATGGATTGGCAGGTCAGCGACAGCGACTGCAAGCCCAAGGTGTTGATTGCCGTATCTCAGTGGGGCCACTGTCTGAGCAACCTACTCAATAGCTGGAAAGTAGGGTCGCTGCCGGTGGATATCGTCGGCGTGGTATCCAACCACGAGGTGATGCGCCCGCTCACCGAATGGTATGAATTGCCGTTTCATTATTTGCCTATCACACCAGATAGCAAACCCCAGCAGGAGGCGGCAATCTTTGAGTTGATGCAAAGCTACAACGCCGACTGCCTGGTCCTGGCGCGCTACATGCAAATTCTCTCTGACGATTTATGCCGCAAGCTTGAGGGTAGGGCAATCAATATTCACCACTCCTTTTTGCCCGGTTTTAAAGGAGCGCGACCTTACCATCAGGCCTATGAGCGCGGGGTTAAATTGATTGGCGCCACTGCGCATTTCGTAACGGCTGACTTGGATGAGGGGCCGATTATTGAACAGGCGGTCGAGCGTGTCTCTCATGTCAATTCGCCGGAAGAGATGGCTGAAATCGGCCGCGATATCGAAGCGGTGGTGTTGAATCGGGCACTGCGTTGGCACGCCGAGCACAGAGTATTGTTAAACGGTAGCAAGACGGTGGTCTTTAGCCGCTAATAGGCGGCTCCCTCCATAATTTGGGTTGCATTGTTTTGGTGTGCACGCAAGGTGCGCTCTTCATAAAATGCGCCCTTATGGTGCGCTTGTCGGTCGTGAATTCCCATGTCCTAACGTCCCACCCGGCCTCGCCAACTTGGCGCATTTTCTGCTATTTCTGATGGTGATCATCAGGGCTTGAGCCCACAACACTACGACCATTAAGAGTCGAGACTGCAGAGAAAACGCCATGAACTTACAAAGCGACAGAATGAATCTCTCCCCCAGTGAAAAGCGCTGGCTCAATTGGTTTGGGGTAAACGGTAAATTTAATATGAGCTGGTCCTGCTGGTTAAACCGCAGCCGCTACGGGCTCATGGAGCAAGCCTTTGAAAGTATCGCCAATACGCGTATCCGGCTGATGCACCAGTGGGTTGAGTCCCAGTGGCGTCATCTTGAGAGTGTGGCGGCCAGACTGGGGCAGGACGACAGTGAGGCGACGGCGATTTTGCCCCGCCAATTGCAGCGTATGAAAGACTGTTCGGAGCTATTTTTAATTGATGCCACGGGTACGGTCAGCGAGACCACATACTCCGCGCATAAAGGTGCTCGGGATTTAAACAGCAAAGCCGTGGCAGCGGGTTTGACCGAACCCTTCTTGCACGGACCCTATGTCGACAAGTTGACCGAAACCATAGGTCCATCCAGCTCGAAATTTCACGATGCGGTAACCCTGATGTTTTATTTGCCAATTACTCTGGCCGATGGTTCACCTGGGTGTTTATGTGCACGCTACCCCAATGATGTACTGAGCGATTTAATTCAGCGCGAAGCTGGACATATTTTTACCGAATCCGGTGATAATTATTTGTTTATGGTGGAGTCCAGATTTGATAGCGCGATTCAGCCGGGTACCGCACTGTCGCGTTCACGCTTTGAGGACAGCACTTTTTCCCACGGAGAAAATCTAAAATCCGGTATTCACACCGATTTTGGTACTGTCAGCGTGCGCGAGCACACCGAGTTTGAAATTCGCTTTACCGATCCGGCCACCGGTCAGTTGCATCCTGGCGTGCGCGAAACTATTCGCAACGGCAGCAACTTGTTTGTCACTTATCCCGGCTATTCCGACTACCGCCACATACCCGTGATTGGCAAGGGCGTAACTTTCAGTTTAAAAGGCTCGCCAGATCGCTGGGGAATGATGTGCGAGGGCGATCTGGAAGAGGTCTATCGTTTTCGCTCTGTCACTTACCTGATGATGCGTCTGTACATTCTGTCGGTGTTGGTAGGTTTTGGTGGCAATGCATTGTTGCACGCCTATGCCGACTTGCCCCATTGGGCCATTAATGTGGCAACCGGTGGTTTGCTGCTGGCCGCCGGCTTGTTTTTCCGACAGCGCGGGCCCAGGCGTTTAGCACGGCGCATCGGCAAAATGACCGAGATGATTCACACCATTGCCGAGGGCGGCGGTAACCTGCGCCAGCGCCTCGACACCAAGCGCTTGGCCGCCGATGAAACCGGCGATCTGGGACGCTGGACTAACAGCTTTATTGACAACTTGGACAATATTGTCGGGGAAGTGATTGGAGCGGCGCGGGATGTGAAAAGCAACAGCGACCAAATGCTCAATCGCAACGATGAGGCGCGCGAGACTTCGCAAACCGTTTCCCAGTCCATCGAGCAAATGCTGCATTTGATTGAGTCGCAAATGGGCGATATTACTACCGCAAGTGAAACCGCCGACCGCATGAAACAAACCATGGACGATGTGGTCGAGCAGGCGCGTGAGCAGCTGGCTGCGGTACAAAGCGGAACTCAGTCGATTCGTTCAGTGGTGGAAAATTCGGCGCAAACTATCCACAGCTTAAACGCCCAGGCCAGCGAGATTGCCGGCATGGTGAGTATGATTGGCGGCATTACAGAGCAAACCAACTTGCTGGCATTAAACGCGGCCATTGAAGCCGCGCGCGCCGGTGAGCATGGAAGGGGCTTTTCCGTGGTAGCCGAAGAGGTTCGCTCGCTGGCAGGGCGCACCGCCAAGGTGGCGGATGAAATCAGCGAAAAAATTCTCACTATCCAGTCCGAGTCGGAACAGGCAGCGCGCTATATGGAAACCAGTATCGAAGAAGTTGATCGCGGTTTAAAACTGGCCGAAGCCTCTTCAT